>NZ_JAZARE010000004.1:0-523719 GCF_036231905.1 Ideonella sp. BN130291
GTGCGCGGGCGCTTCGCTGCGCTCGCTCGGACATGGCGTGCGGAGGCTGGTTCGTGGTCCAGTGATAGGTCAGGTCGATGTACCTGGCTGGCGCAAAGTGGCCTCGGGTCTGCAGCAATGTCAACGTGCTCCCCGAAAACCGGGCCCCGATTCGGTGTCAGCGAGCCTGATCGGATGTTGGTATTCGAAGGCTCTTCTCTTGGTTACTTCTCTTGAGCCAGCAAGAGAAGTGACCGCCGGCGGGGCGCGACCCGCGGGCTGCACGCGAGTGGCCAGAAACGCAGCCAGCGCCGCAGGCGCAACAAACCCCACCCCCGCTGGTTACACTTCCAAAGTGGAAACCAAGTGGTTAGAAGACTTCGTCAGCCTCGCCGAAACGCGCAGCTTCTCCCGCTCCGCGCAGCTGCGACACGTCACGCAACCCGCGTTCTCCCGCCGCATCCAGGCCCTGGAAGCCTGGGCCGGCCTGGACCTCGTGGACCGCTCGTCCTACCCCACGCGGCTGACACCGGCCGGTGAAACCTTCCACGCCCAGGCACTGGAGATCCTGGGCAGCCTGCAGGCCACACGCAACATGATGCGCGGCCACCAGGTGAGCGGGCACGACATGATCGAGTTCGCGGTGCCGCACACGCTCGCCTTCACGTTCTTCCCGCATTGGTTGATGGACCTGCGCAAGCGCTTCGGGGCGCTGAAGAGTCGCCTGATCGCGCTGAACGTGCACGACGCGGTGCTGCGCCTGACCGAAGGCAGCTGCGACCTGCTGATCGCCTACCACCATCCGTCGCAGCCCCTGCAGCTCTCCCCCGAGCGCTACGAGATGCTGAGCCTGGGCCACGAGACGCTCGCGCCCTATGCCAAGGCGGACGCCAACGGCGAGCCGATGTTCCACCTGCCGCCGCAGCCCGGCGAGCGTGTGCCCTTCCTGAGCTACGCCTCCGGCGCCTACCTCGGCCGCCTGGTGGAGCAGATCATCAAGCAGGCCAGCCCGCCGCTGCTGCTGGACCCGATCTATGAAACCGACATGGCCGAAGGCCTGAAGGCAATGGCGCTCGAGGGCCACGGCCTGGCCTTCCTGCCGTCGAGCTCGGTGCGCAAGGAGCTCAAGTCGCGCCGGCTGGTGTCGGCGTCGGATTCGGCCAGCAACGAGCTGACGATGGAAGTGCGCATCTACCGGGAGCGGCCCGAAATGGCGCGCCACACCAAGCCTGGCGCACAGGCGCTGTGGGATTTCCTCAAGGCGGGTTGATATAGGGAAAACCCGCAGGTCCCATGCATGAAACGCATGAGGCGGCGATCATTCAGCATTGGCTTCCGGCGTAACTGCGCCTTACAGTCCGCGCCCATGTCGTCCCACCCCGCCACCGTTGCCGGCACCAGCCGCATGGAACACGATTTCCTCGGCGAGAAGGAAATCCCGGCGGCGGCCTATTGGGGTGTGCACACCGCCCGCGCGGTGGAAAACTTCGCGATCAGCGGCCAGACGCTGGGCCACCTGCCTGACCTGGTGAGCGCGCTGGCGTATGTGAAGCTGGCCTGTGCCCAGGCCAACCTGCAGCTTGGCGTGCTGAGCCCCGAACACGCGGGCGCCATCACGCGCGCCTGCCACGACCTTCTGCGCGGCGAGCTGCACGAACACTTCGTGGTCGACGTCATCCAGGGTGGCGCTGGCACCTCCACCAACATGAATGCCAACGAGGTGATCGCCAACCGCGCGCTGGAACACCTCGGATTCGCGAAGGGCGCCTACGAGCACCTGCATCCGAACGACCATGTGAACGCCTCGCAGAGCACCAACGACGTCTATCCGACGGCGCTGCGCCTGGCGGCGTGGTTCGGCATCGGCCGGCTGCTGGACGCGATGGCCGAGCTGCGCGGGGCCTTCGAGGCCAAGGCCGAAGAATTCCGCCATGTGCTGAAGATCGGCCGCACCCAGCTGCAGGATGCCGTGCCCATGACCCTGGGCCAGGAGTTCTCCACCTATGCCGTGATGCTGGGCGAGGATGAACAGCGGCTGCGCGAGGCCCGGGCGCTGATCGAGGAGATCAACCTCGGCGCCACGGCGATCGGCACCGGCATCAATGCCCCGCACGGTTACGCGGCGCTGGTGGTGGGGCTGCTGGCCGAAGCCAGCGGCGTGCCGGTGAGCACCGCGCCCAACCTGGTGGAAGCCACCCAGGACACCGGCGCCTTCGTGCAGCTGTCGGGCGTGCTCAAGCGGGTGGCCTGCAAGCTGAGCAAGACCTGCAACGACCTGCGCCTGCTCTCCAGCGGCCCGCAGGCCGGCTTTGGCGACATCAAGCTGCCGCCGCGGCAGGCCGGCTCGTCCATCATGCCGGGCAAGGTCAACCCGGTGATCCCGGAAGTGGTGAACCAGGTGGCCTTCGAGGTGATCGGCAACGACGTCACCATCACCATGGCCAGCGAGGCGGGCCAGCTGCAGCTCAACGCCTTCGAGCCGATCATGGCCTGGTCGCTGTTCAAGAGCGTAAACCACCTCACCCAGGCATGCCGCACCTTGCAGGTGCACTGCGTGCAGGGAATCCAGGCCAACCGTGAACTGCTGGAGCGCCGGGTCGCCGAATCGGTGACGCTGGTCACGGCGCTGAACCCCATCATCGGCTATGAAAAAGCGGCATTGATCGCGAAAACTGCCCTCGCGACGGGAGGAACCATCGCGGATACTGCTCAGGCGCTGGGCATCATGACCCGGCAAGAGATGCAGGCGCTGCTGGTGCCGGAGCGGCTCACGCAGCCGGTCCGGCTGGCGGCTTCAGACTGAACGCGCCTGCGCATTCCGCTTCTGGACCTCCTTTCCCCCCACCGCCATGAAATCCGCATCCACCTTGCTGCTCCTGCCTGCGTTGCTTGCAGCGGGCGCGTCCTCGCACGCCGGCCCGGTGATCGACCGCATCAAACAAAGCGGCAAGATCGTCATTGCGCACCGTGAATCGTCCGTGCCGCTCTCGTACGTGGACGCCAACAAGAAGCCCGTGGGCTACGCGGTGGACCTGTGCCTGCGGCTGAGCGAGGCGGTGAAGAAAAAGCTCAACCTGCCCAAGCTGGAAGTGGCCTACCTGCAGGTGACCGGCGCCACCCGCATCCCCTCCATCGCCGAGGGCAAGGCGGACCTGGAGTGCGGGTCCACCACCAACAATGCCGAGCGGCGCCAGAAGGTGGCGTTCACCATCCCGCACTACATCACCGGCGCACGCTACCTGGTGCGAGCCGACAGCCCCATCACCGAGCTGCCCGGCTTCGACCACAAGAAGCTGGCCATCACCAAGGGCACCACGCCGCTGAAGGCCATCGACCAGGCCAACAAGGAGCGGCTGCTGGGCATCACCATCGTGGAGACGCCCGACCATGCCAAGGCGGTGGAGCTGGTGGAAAAGGGCGAAGTCGACGGCTTTGCGATGGACGACGTGCTGCTGTATGGCCTGAAGTCCGAGCGGCCGGACCCCAACAAGCTGAAGGTGGTGGGCAAGTTCCTCACCATCGAGCCGCTGGCCATCATGCTCAGCAAGGACGATCCGGAGTTCAAGCACATCATCGACGAGGAGATGAAGCGCCTGATCACCAGCCGGGAGGCCTATGCCATCTACGACAAGTGGTTCGTGCAGCCGATCCCGCCCAAGAATGTGTCGCTCAACATGCCGATGAACTACCTGCTGAGGGATTTCTGGAAGTACCCCTCGGACCAGGTCCCCAACTGAACGCCGGCGCCCGGCAGGTTCCTACGCGATATCCCGTAGGCCCGCATGCCTAGAATTTCGTTGTCGTAAAGCACCTCTGTTTTCAACCTGCAAGGAGTTCTGAATGAACAAGTCCCTGTTTGTCATGGCTGCGCTGCTCGCCGCCGGTCTTGCGCAAGCCCAGACCACGGACACGCTGAAGAAGATCAAGGACACCGGCGCCGTCACCATGGGCGTTCGCGAATCCTCCGGCGCGCTGTCCTACACCCTGGGCGACGGCAAGTACGTGGGCTACCACGTCGAGCTGTGCCAGCGCGTGGTGGCCGACATCGAGAAGGCGATCGGCAAGAAGGTCGAGATCAAGTACCAGCCGGTGACCTCGCAGAACCGCATCCCCCTGGTGCAGAACGGCACCGTGGACATCGAGTGCGGTTCCACCACCAACAACGCCACTCGCCAGAAGGACGTGGCGTTCGCGGACACCACCTACGTGGAGGAAGTGCGCATCGGCGTGAAGGCCAACTCCGGCATCAATGGCATCAGCCAGCTCAATGGCAAGACCATCGCCACCACCACCGGCACCACCTCGGTGCAGCATCTGCGCAAGCATGAGCGCGCCAACGGCGTGGACTTCAAGGAAGTGTTCGGCAAGGACCACGCCGACAGCTTCCTGCTGCTGGAATCCGGCCGCGCCGACGCTTTCGTGATGGACGGCCAGATTGTGGCCGGCCTGATCAGCAAGGCCAAGAACCCGGCGGACTTCAAGATCGTGGGCGAAGTGCTGTCGGTGGAGCCGATCGCCATCATGATCCGCAAGGACGATCCGGCCTTCAAGAAGCAGGTGGACAGCACCATCCAGGGCCTGATGAAGTCCGGCGAGATCGCCAAGATCTACGACAAGTGGTTCATGCAGCCCATCCCGCCGAGCAACACCAAGGTCGGCCTGCCGGCGTCCGACGCCACCAAGGCGGCCTGGGCCAACCCGAACGACAAGCCGATGGAAGACTACGCCAAGAAGTAAGTCAGAGCATGGTTGACCCTGAGGCTTAGCGGCCCAGGGCTTGCTTATGCTGCCGGAGCGCGGCGCTCGCGTCGCGCTCCTTCTTTTTGGCAGCGGCATACGAACAAAGAGGACGGAGGCGGCCTTGGGCAGCACATGGGACTGGCAGGTGTTCATGAAGGACACCGGCGGTGGTGAGACCTACCTCAACTGGATGATGTCGGCCTGGGGCTGGACGCTGAGCGTCGCGGCCCTGGCCTTGATCGTGTCGCTGGTGCTCGGCTCCCTGGTGGGCATCCTGCGCACCACGCCGAACAAGCTTTTCGTGGCCTTCGGCAATGCGTGGACGGAGCTGTTCCGCAACATACCGTTGCTGGTGCAGATCTTTCTCTGGTACCACGTGCTGCCGTCGATGTTCCGCTCGCTGCAGCAGGTGCCGAGCTTCCTGCTGGTGGTGTTTGCGCTGGGGTTCTTCACCTCCGCGCGCATTTCCGAGCAGGTGAGGGCGGGCATCCAGAGCCTGCCGCGCGGCCAGCGCTACGCCGGCCTGGCGATGGGCCTGACCCTGCCGCAGACCTACCGCTACGTGCTGCTGCCGATGGCGTTTCGCATCGTGATCCCGCCGCTGACCAGCGAGTCGATGAACATCATCAAGAACTCGTCGGTGGCCTTCGCGGTGAGCATTGCGGAGCTGACCATGTTCGCCATGCAGGCGCAGGAAGAAACCTCGCGCGGCGTGGAGATCTACCTGGCGGTGACGGCGCTGTATTTCATGTCTGCCTTCGCGATCAACCGCGTGGCCAAGTTCATCGAGACCAAGGTGCAGGTGCCTGGCATCCTGGGGGGCGGCAAATGATGCTCAACCTCGACTACAGCTTCCTGACCGGAAGCGTCGTTTCCGGCTTCATCGTCAAGGGGCTGGTGTTCTCGTTCCAGCTGACCTTCATTGCGATGATCGGCGGCATTGCGATCGGCACTCTGCTCGCGCTGATGCGCCTGTCGGGCAAGCCGTGGCTGGTGACCCCGGCGGCGGCCTATGTGAACACCATGCGGTCGATTCCGCTGGTGATGGTGATCCTGTGGTTCTTCCTGCTGATCCCGCTGCTGATCGGCCGGCCGCTGGGGGCGGAGGTGTCGGCCATCGTGACCTTCACCCTCTTCGAGGCGGCGTACTACTCGGAGATCATGCGGGCGGGCATCCAGAGCGTGTCGCGCGGGCAGGTGCATGCGGGTTATGCGGTGGGCATGACCTATGCGCAGACCATGAAGCTCATCATCCTGCCGCAGGCCTTCCGCAACATGCTGCCGGTGCTGCTCACGCAGACCATCATCCTGTTCCAGGACACCTCGCTGGTCTACGCCGTGGGCGCCTACGACCTGCTCAAGGGCTTTGAGGTCGCGGGCAAGAACTACAACCGGCCGGTGGAGATGTACCTGCTGGCCGCCGTCGTCTACTTCGTCATCTGCTTCAGCCTGAGCATGCTCGTGCGCCGCCTGCAGAAGAAGATCGCCATCATTCGGTGAATGTCAGCCCCGGCCGCGGGGTACCGCGGCCGCCCCCGAGGGGCGCTCGAACGGCTTGGGGCGGCCCGGCGCCGTCCGAGCCAGCGCAAATGAGGAGTTATTCGTGATCGACATCAAGAACGTTTCCAAGTGGTACGGCAGCTTCCAAGTG
Source organism: Ideonella sp. BN130291 (assembly GCF_036231905.1). Taxonomy (NCBI): domain Bacteria; kingdom Pseudomonadati; phylum Pseudomonadota; class Betaproteobacteria; order Burkholderiales; family Sphaerotilaceae; genus Ideonella; species Ideonella sp. BN130291. The sequence continues at coordinate 6,371 of NZ_JAZARE010000004.1, forward strand.
CTGACCGATTGCACGACGACGATCAAGAAGGGTGAGGTCGTGGTGGTGTGCGGGCCGTCCGGCTCGGGCAAGTCCACCCTCATCAAGACCGTGAACGCGCTGGAGCCCTTCCAGAAGGGCGACATCATCGTTGACGGCATCTCGATCAGCGACCCCAAGACCAACCTGCCCAAGCTGCGTTCGCGCGTGGGCATGGTGTTCCAGCATTTCGAGCTGTTCCCGCACCTGTCGGTCACCGAGAACCTGACGCTGGCGCAGATCAAGGTGCTCAACCGCAGCACCGACGAAGCCAAGGCGCGCGGCCTGAAGATGCTGGACCGCGTGGGCCTGATGGCGCACAAGGACAAGTTCCCCGGCCAGCTGTCGGGCGGCCAGCAGCAGCGCGTGGCCATCGCGCGCGCGCTCAGCATGGACCCGATCGTGATGCTGTTCGACGAGCCCACGTCCGCACTCGACCCCGAGATGGTGGGCGAGGTGCTGGACGTGATGGTGCAGCTGGCGCACGAAGGCATGACCATGATGTGCGTCACCCACGAGATGGGCTTTGCGCGCAAGGTCAGCCACCGCGTGATCTTCATGGACGCCGGCAAGATCGTCGAGGACTGCACCAAGGAGGACTTCTTCGGCAACCCCGACGCCCGCTCCCCGCGCGCCAAGGACTTCCTCTCCAAGATCCTGCAACATTGAGCTGGAGCGCAAGGGCGGCGGCCTTTGCGCCAGCGGTGAGAATGGCGGGATGAGCCTTCCCGCTTCCCTCACCCTCACCCGGCCGGACGACTGGCACCTCCACCTGCGTGATGGCGCGGCGCTGGCCGCGGTGTTGCCGCACAGCGCGCGCCAGTTCGCCCGCGCGATCGTCATGCCCAACCTGAAGCCGCCGGTCACCACCGCGGCGCAGGCGCTGGCCTATCGCGAGCGCATCCTCCAGGCGCTGCCCGCCGGGCTGGACTTCCAGCCGCTGATGACGCTGTACCTCACCGACCGGCTGGCGCCCGAGGAGATCGTGCGGGCGAAGGCGGCCGGCGTGGTGGCGGTCAAGCTCTACCCCGCCGGCGCCACCACCAACAGCGACGCCGGCGTGACCGACCTGCGCAAGACCTACGCCACGCTGGAGGCGATGCAGCGCGAAGGGCTGCTGCTGCTGGTGCACGGCGAGGTCACCGACCCCAGCGTGGACATCTTCGACCGCGAGGCGGTGTTCATCGACCGCCAGCTGATCCCGCTGCGGCGTGACTTCCCCGAGCTGAAGATCGTGTTCGAGCACCTCACCACGCGGGAGGGGGTGCAGTACGTGCAGGGCGGGGACAGCCGCACGGCGGCCACCATCACCGCGCACCACTTGCTCTACAACCGCAACGCCATCTTCACCGGCGGCCTGCGGCCGCACTACTACTGCCTGCCGGTGCTCAAGGGCGAAGAGCATCGCCAGGCCCTGCTGGGCGCGGTGGCCTCCGGCAGTCCGAAGTTCTTCTTGGGCACCGACAGTGCGCCGCATGCGGCCACGCTGAAGGAACACGCCAGCTGCGCCGCCGGCTGCTACACCGGGCTGCATGCGCTGGAGCTGTATGCCGAGGCCTTCGAAGCCGCGGGTGCGCTCGACAAGCTGGAAGGCTTTGCGAGCTTCCACGGCGCCGACTTCTACGGCCTGCCGCGCAACCGCGGCAGCGTCACGCTGTTGAAACAGCCCTGGACCGTGCCGGACACCGTGCCCTTCGGCGACACCCGCTTGAAGCCGCTGCGTGGCGGCGAAACGCTTGCCTGGCGTCTGTCGGCCACCGCCGCTGCGTCGGCCGGCTGAGCCGCTTCAACCCAACTCTCAAGAAAACCAACATGGCAGCCAACACCCCCGACACCGTCAGCATGGCGCTGTTCTGCGACTTCGAGAACGTGGCCATCGGCGTACGCGACGCCAACTACGAAAAGTTCGACATCAAGCGCGTGCTCGAGCGCCTGCTGCTCAAGGGCAGCATCGTGGTGAAGAAGGCGTATTGCGACTGGGACCGCTACAAGCAGTTCAAGGGCGCGATGCACGAGGCGAACTTCGAGCTGATCGAGATCCCGCATGTGCGCCAGTCGGGCAAGAACTCGGCCGACATCCGCCTGGTGGTGGACGCACTGGACCTGTGCTACACCAAGTCGCATGTGAACACCTTCGTCATCATCAGCGGCGACTCCGACTTCTCGCCGCTGGTGTCCAAGCTGCGCGAGAACGCCAAGCAGGTGATCGGCGTCGGCGTGAAGCAGTCCACCTCCGACCTGCTGATCGCCAACTGCGACGAGTTCATCTTCTACGACGACCTGGTGCGCGACCATGAACGTGTGCAGGCGCGGCGCAATCCACAGGAGGCGCAGGCGTCGAACCGGCGCTCCCCGGCCGACGAGCAGCGCCGCCGCGAAGAGGCGGAAGCGCGCATCCAGAAGGCGATCGAGCTCACCGTCACCACGCTGGACGCGCTGGTGTCCGAGCGCGGCGAAGGTGGCAAGGTGCGCGCCTCGGTGCTCAAGGACGCGATCAAGCGCCGCAAGCCGGATTTCAGCGAGAACCGCTACGGCTTCCGCAGCTTCGGCGGCCTGCTGGAAGAAGCCCAGGCGCGCGGTCAGCTGGAGATCGAGCGCGACGAGAAGTCCAACGTGTACATCCAGCGCAACAGCCGGCCGGCGTTGCGGCACGATGCGCCACCGCGCAACGAGCAGGCCGTGCCCACGCCGACGCCCGCACCGGTGCCCAGCACCGATACAGCGACCGACACCGCCGCGAGCGGGGAAGTGTCTGCGGCGCCCCGGCGTGGGCGCGGGCGTGGTGACGGATCGACCGCGCGCAAGACCGGCACCACCAAGCCGCGGCGCTCCTCGCGCAACGCGGCGGCCGGTGATGCGGAAAGAAGCCCGGACCGCAGCGATGAGCCGGCCCGCGAGCCGGCGCCCACCCCCGTGCCGCAGCCGCCCGCGCTGCCGGAGCCGGCAATGGCCAGCCCGGCCGGCGACGCGCCGGCCGCGCCAGCCGAAAAGACCACCCGCGCGCGCCGCCCCCGCAAACCGCGGGCGCCCAAAGACGCGGCCTGAAGCGTCGGCAGATGCGCCGGGGCCGGCGCTGGGTGCAAAGGCGGGGCTGACATGACGCCGCACAGCGCAGCCACGGGCAGCGGCTGCAGCCCGGGCTCGGAGCCGATCGACTGGGCGGCGCCGTGGCTGGCGCCTTACCGCCTGCTCGGCGCCCAGGTCGAGCACGGTGTGCGAGCCGGCCGCAGCGTGGCCGAGGCTTTGAACGAAACAGCGGTGCCCGGCGTGCCGCGCTTTGTGCCGCATTCGGCGCTGCCTGCGGCCGAGGCCTACGAGGCGTTCATCTTCCGCACGGGCCAGGTACCCACGCGCGACAACCTGCACGACTTCTTCAACGGGCTGGTGTGGCTGCACCAGCCGGCCCTCAAGGCACGGCTCAACGCGCTGCAGGCCGAGGAGATCGGCCGCCGCGGTATCGCCGCCTCACGCGGGCCGTTGCGCGACGCGCTCACCGTGTTCGACGAAAACGGCGCGCTGCTGGAAGCCCCGGCCGACCTCGTGGCCGCCTTGCGTGCGCGCGACTGGCACGGTGCATTCGTGCGCCAGCGCGCGGCCTGGCGCGAGACGCGCCTGGTCCTGGTGGGCCATGCGCTGCTGGAAAAGCTGCTGCACCCGCGCAAGCCCATCACCGCGCATGCGCTGCTCGCAGGCAGCGAACTCGCGGCCTGCGCCTATGAACGCAAGAGCTTCCTGCCCTTGCCGGTGCTTGGCGTGCCGGGCTGGTGGCCGGCCAACGAGGACGCCGCCTTCTACGACGACGCCTCGGTGTTCCGCCCTGCGCCTCAGCTTTCGGCCGGCAGGAAGCCTTCGATCGAGAGATAACGCTCGCCGGTGTCGTAGTTGAAACCGAGCACCCGGGCGCCGGCCGGCAGCTCCTTGAGCTTTTGCGCAATGGCAGCCAGCGAGGCGCCGCTGGAAATGCCGACCAGCACGCCTTCTTCGCGGGCGCAGCGGCGCGCCATCTCGCGTGCATCCTCGGCCTCGACCTGGATCACGCCGTCCAGCAGCTCGGTCTTCAGGTTGTTCGGAATGAAGCCGGCGCCTATGCCCTGGATCGGGTGAGGTGCTGGCTTGCCACCGCTGATGACCGGCGACGCGCTAGGCTCCACCGCAAACACCTTGAGCTGCGGCCACTTCGCTTGAGCACCTGGGCGCAGCCGGTGATGTGGCCGCCGGTGCCGACGCCGGTGACCAGCACATCCAGGCCCTCGGGAAAGTCGGCCAGGATCTCCTGCGCGGTGGTGCGCACATGCACCTCGATGTTGGCCGCGTTGTCGAACTGCTGCGGCATCCAGGCGCCCGGCGTGGCGGCCACGATCTCGCCCGCCTTCTCGATCGCGCCCTTCATGCCTTTTTCCCGCGGCGTCAGCACGAACTTGGCACCGTAGGCCAGCATCAGGCGCCGCCGTTCGATCGACATGCTTTCCGGCATCACCAGCACCAGCGGATAGCCTTTCACCGCCGCCACCATCGCCAGCCCGATGCCGGTGTTGCCCGAGGTGGGCTCCACGATGGTGCCGCCGGGCTTGAGCAGGCCATCGCGCTCGGCCGCTTCCACCATCGACAGGGCGATGCGGTCCTTGATCGAGCCGCCGGGGTTGGCGCGCTCGGACTTCACCCACACCTCGGCCTGCGGGCCGAACAGCCGGTTGATGCGGATGTGCGGCGTGTTGCCGATGGTGGCGAGGACGTTGGCGGCTTTCATGAGCAGTCTCCTGGGTCGTTGGCTCGGGCAGAGGATAATCCGCCGGTGAAGCAAGCCAGACCGCCGCTGGGGCGATCACCGAAAGGTGGCCCTGGAGGAAGGTCCGGACTGCACAGGGCAGCGTAGCAGGTAACACCTGTCCGCCGTGAGGCGAGGATCAGAGCAACAGAGACGAGTCGGGGTTTTCGAAAGAAGGCCCCGGGTGAAACGGGCAATCTCTACGCGCAGCAATACCAAATAGGCACACATTGATCCGGCCCGGTGAGTGTGCGGGTAGGTAGCACCGAGCCGTGTGAGCGATCCACGGCCCAGAGGAATGGCGGTCACGCCGCGGGCAACCGCGGTGCACAGAATCCGGCCTATCGGCTTGCTTCACTCTTATTCGCGCTTGTTCGCCCGGTACGCGTCGCGCCCAGGGCGGGCGAGCGCCACCAGCATCGCCACGCCGGTGTACAGGCCCACCAGCTGGGTCATCTCGATCAGCGTCGGCTCGTCGAAGTGCCCGCGGAGCTCGGCATACAGCGAGTCGTCGACTGCCAGCCGCCGCACCAGTGCATCGGCCAGCCGCATCGCCGCAAGCTGCTCGGCGCTCCACAGGCCGGACGAGGGCACCTCGCTGCGCGTGTCCTCGATCTGCTCGGCCGACAACCCCATGCGCGCCGAAATGGTGTCCACATGCAGGTGCCATTCATAGTCATTGCCGGCCGCCACGCAGGTGCGCAGGATCAGCAGCTCGCGCAGCGGCTTGGGCAGCACGCGGCGGTCCAGCAGGCCGGTGGGGCCCAGCAGCCCGCTGTCCACCAGATGCAGGAACAGGCCTTCGTTGCGCGCCACCGCTCGAAAGATCGCCGGTGGCACGGTGTCCGGCGGCACGAGGCGGGCGAAGCGCTGCTGCAAGGCGGCGGAATAGGGCGCGGTGACGGGTTCGATGCGGGGCATGGTCTCTCCTGGATCGCTACAAAAACAGTAGCGAAGCACATGCTACATTAATCGTAGCGATGAGCACAACCGTCCCAGAAGGCAAGCAGGCGATCAACGAGGCGCTGGAGCTGTTCCACCGGCGCTGGATGCTGCGTGTCATCTGGGAGCTGCGCGGCGGCGGCCTCACCTTCCGCGCGCTGCAGGCAGCCTGTGGCGACCTGTCGCCCACGGTGCTCAACCAGCGCCTGGCCGAGCTGCGCGAGAGCGGCCTGCTGGAGCCGGAAGGGCCGGGCTACCAGCTCACGGCCATGGGGCTGGAGCTGATCGATGCCTTTGCCCCGCTGTCCAAGTGGGCCGTCAAATGGCGCCGCCACCGAGCCGGATGAGTGCACCTACACTCGTCGGCTCCCGATGAATCCCGACGCCCACACCCTCTGGCGCTACCCCCGCTGGACGCTGGCCTTCCTGCTCGCCTGCCTGGGCATGCTGGGGCCCTTCTCGATCGACACCTACCTGCCGGCGTTCACCGGCATTGCGCGTTCGCTGGACGCCACGCCGGTGCAGATGCAGCAGACGCTGTCGGCCTACCTGTTCGGCTTTGCGGTGATGAACCTGTTCCACGGCGCGCTGTCCGACACCTTCGGCCGGCGCCCGCTGGTGCTGTGGGGCATGGCGATCTTCACCGTGGCCTCGGTGGGCTCCGCGCTGTCGCAGTCCATCGGCCTGCTGGTGCTGATGCGCGCGCTGCAGGGCATGTCGGCCGGGGCCGGCATCGTGGTGTCGCGCGCCATCATCCGCGACATGTTCCCGCCGGCCGATGCGCAGCGGGTGATGTCGCAGGTGACCATCTACTTCGGCATCGCGCCGGCGATCGCGCCCATGGTGGGCGGCTTTCTCTACGTGCATGTGGGCTGGCACGCGATCTTCTGGTTCCTGGCGCTCGTGGGCGCGGCGCTGTGGTTCGCCAACTGGCGGGTGCTGCCCGAAACGTTGCATGCCGATGCCAAGCAGCCGATCAACTTCAAGCACCTGATGGCCGGCTACTGGGAGCTGGGCGCCAGCCCGCGCTTCCTGGCGCTGGCGCTGGCCAGCGGCATCCCGTTCAACGGCATGTTTCTCTACGTGCTGTCGGCGCCGGTGTTCCTGGGCGAACACCTGCACCTGGCGCCACAGCATTTCTTCGTCTTCTTCTGCCTCACCATCAGCGGCATCATGGGCGGCGCCTGGCTGAGCGGCCGCCTGGCCGGCAAGATCAAGCCCAAGCACCAGATCCGCCACGGCTTCGTGATCATGCTGGCGGTGTCGCTGGTGAACCTGGCGCTCAACCTGCTGTTCCCGGCGGAGGCCTGGTGGGCCGTGCTACCGATCGGCATCTTCGCCTTCGGCTGGGCGCTGATGGTGCCGGTGGTCACCCTGATGGTGCTGGACCTGGTGCCCGAGCGGCGCGGCATGGCGTCCTCCCTGCAGGCCTTCGTCGGCAGCATGGCCAACGGCCTGGTTGCCGGCGTGATCGCGCCGCTGGTGATGCACTCCACGGTGGCGCTGGCCACGGCCTCGCTGCTGATGATGAGCATCGGCGTGGTGGCCTGGATCTGGGTGAAGCCGCGCGTCACCCAGTGAAGCGGCATTCAAGTATCCGGGCCGGCGGGCCGATAGCCCGTTCACGATGAGACATCTCCTGGCGCCGCTGATCGCGGCGAGCATCACCCTGCCGTCTGCGTTCGCCGCAGAACATGCCGCTGTGCCGGCGTTGCGTGCCGCGTCTGCAGCGGCGTCGCCGGCGGCATCGGCCGCGTCCGCCCCTGCCGGCAACGACACGCTGGAAGCGTTGCACCAGCGCCTGTCCGACCGGCTGGGCTCGGTGCGGCAGCCTACGTCCGACGGATCGCTGCTGCTGCGTGTGCCCAGCAGGGCGATCGCCACGGCGGCGCCGGTGCGGCGCACGGCATCGAAGAAGACCGAGCCGGTGGAGCACATCGAGCCCGGCGCGGTGCACTGGTCCTATGCCGGGGAGACCGGGCCGCAGGCCTGGGCGCGCCTGAAGCCGGAGTTCGCCACCTGCGCCAGCGGCCACCGCCAGAGCCCGATCGACATCCGCGACGGCTTTGCTGTGCAGCTGGAGCCAGTGGAGTTTGCCTACCAGGCGAGCAACTTCCGCGTCATCGACAACGGCCACACGGTGCAGGTGAACCTGGCGCCCGGCAACACCATCAGCGTGCTGGGCCGGCGCTATGAGCTGGTGCAGTTTCATTTTCACCGCCCGTCGGAAGAGCGCATCAACGGCCGCGCTTTCGACATGGTGGTGCACCTGGTGCACAAGGATGCGGAGGGCCGGCTGGCGGTGGTGGCGGTGCTGCTGGAGCGCGGCAGCCAGCAGCCGGTGGTGCAGGCGGTGTGGAACAACCTGCCGCTGGAAAAAGGCGAGGAGCAGGCCGCCCGTGTCACGCTGGACCCCGGGCGCCTGCTGCCGGAGGACCGGCGCTACTACACCTACATGGGCTCGCTCACCACGCCGCCGTGCAGTGAAGGCGTGCTGTGGATGGTGATGAAACAGCCGGTGCAGCTGGGCGGCGACCAGATCGACCTTTTCGCGCGCCTGTACCCGATGAACGCCCGCCCGGTGCAGCCCGCCGGCGGCCGCCTGATCAAGGAATCGAACTAGGAAACTGAGGCGGCGCTGCCGCAAGCGGATACAGCGTGCGGGCCGGCCGGCGCTATGCTTGCGCCCACCGCCTGCCATGGACTTGCCGCAGCATCATTCCGCAGCGCCCACCTTCCGCCGTCGCTTCCGTGACGCGCTGGTGCGCGTGCGTGCCGCGGTCAACCCGGTGGAAGCGCAGGCGCACGACACCGTGCACCTGCCGCCCGCTGCAACGCCCGCACCGGCGGTGCGCCCGGAGCGGGCGGACGGCGAGCTGCAGCTGCGTTTGCAGGAGCTGCAGCTGGCACTGCAGGCGGCCGAAGAGGCCAGCCAGGCCAAATCGCGCTTCCTCGCCAAGCTGAGCCACGAGATCCGCACGCCGATGAGCGGCGTGCTCGGCATGAGCCAGCTGCTGGCCAACACCACGCTGGACAGCACCCAGCGCAACTACCTCGAGCTGATGCAGCGCTCGGCCACCGGGCTGCTGGGCCTGCTGAGCGAGCTGTTGGACTTCTCCCACATCGAAGCCGGGCGCCTGGACCTGGAGCCGCAAGCCGTTCAATTGCGCGAGCTGCTCGACGACGCCGCCGCGGCCGTGGCGCACCAGGCGCTGGACAAGCGCCTGCTTTTCGAATGCCAGCTGGCGCCTGGGCTGCCCTCGGTGGTGCGTGCCGACCCGGCCCGCCTGCGCCAGATCTGCCTGCATCTGCTGCACAACGCGATCAAGTTCACCAGCGTCGGCCAGGTGGTGTTGGCCGCGCGTTCGGATACGGAAGGCCTGGTCATCGAAGTCAGCGACACCGGCCAGGGCATCGCACCGGAGCTGCAGAGCCGTGTCTTCACGCCCTTTGTGCAGGGGGATGAAAGCATCGCCCGGCGCGAGGGCGGCATCGGCCTGGGGCTGACCGTGGTGGACACCCTGGTGCGTGCGATGGCCGGGCGCATCACCCTGTGCAGCGAGCCGGGGCGCGGCACCAGTTTCCGGGTGCACCTGCCGCTGCCGGTGCTGGAGCTGGGGGCGCCGCCGCTGGCGGCAGACCCGAGCCGGCGCGTGGCGGTGGTGAGCGATGCGCCCAGCAGCCAGATGGCGCTGCGCGACCGCCTGGCGTACCTGCACCACGAGGTGGTGGCCGTGCTCAGCTGGCGCGACCTGGCGTTCGAGCCGGAGGCGCTGGTGGCCTTGAAGCCGGACGCGGTGCTCTACGACGAGCCGATGGAAGGCTGGCCCGCCGGCCTGGCACCGGTGGATGGCGAGCTCCCCGCGCCCTGGGTGGTGCTGCTGCTGCAGCGGTGGCCCGACAGTGCCGGGGCCCTCGCCGCGCCGGCCGCCCGGCTGCATCGGCCGCTGTCCGATGCGAGCCTGGCACGTGCGCTGGAACCGGCGGGTGCCAACACCACTGCCGCGCCGGCCACCCGGCCGGCGGGCTCGCGCGGCCGGGTGCTGCTGGTGGAGGACAACGAGATCAACCAGATGGTCTCGCGTGCCTTCGTGGAGCACCTGGGCTTCGAGGTCGACGTGGCGGAGGCCGCACCTGCCGCCCTGAAGGCGCTGCAGGCGCGCGACTATGCGCTGGTGCTGATGGACTGCCAGCTGCCGGAGGTGGACGGCTACGAGCTCACCCGCCGCATGCGCGCCGGGGAAGCGGGTGCGCGCGCCCAGCGCATGCCGGTGGTGGCGCTGACCGCCCACGCCACGCCGGCCGACCGCGAGCGCTGCCTGGCGGCCGGCATGAACGACTACCTCACCAAGCCGGTGGACACCGCGCGCCTGGCCGCCACGCTGGACCGCTGGACCGCCCTGCCGGCCACCGGGCGAGCCGACGTGCGCGCATGAAAAACGGCTCCCGCGGGAGCCGTTCGACCAGGATGGAGGTGCGCTGCCTCAGGCCGGCTCGGCCACCAGCGCCTTGCGCATCTTTTTCATGGCGGCCACCTCGATCTGGCGGATGCGTTCGGCACTGACGCCGTATTCAGCCGCCAGCTCATGCAGCGTCATGCCGCCGGAGCCGTCGTCGTTCACCTTCAGCCAGCGCTCTTCCACGATGCGGCGGCTGCGGTCGTCCAGCACCTCCAGCGCCTGCTGCACGCCGTCGCCGGCCAGGTGGTCGCGCCGGCGCGCCTCCAGCACCTGGGTGGGCTCGGAGGTGTCGTCGGCCAGGTAGGCGATGGGCGCGTAGCTCTCTTCCGAGTCGTCGTTCTGCGGCTCCAGGGCCACGTCGCCGCCGGACAGCCGGGTTTCCATCTCCAGCACTTCTTCGGGCTTGACCTTCAGCTGCGCCGCCATCTGCGCCACTTCGGCCGGCGTGAGGGTGCTGCGGTGGGTGTCCGCATCGGCCGCTTCGCTCTTCATGCCCTGCTTCATCGAGCGCAGGTTGAAGAACAGCTTGCGCTGCGCCTTCGTGGTGGCCACCTTCACCATGCGCCAGTTCTTCAGGATGTATTCATGGATCTCGGCCTTGATCCAGTGCAGCGCGTAGCTCACCAGGCGCACGCCCTGGGTGGGGTCGAAGCGTTTCACCGCCTTCATCAGGCCCACGTTGCCTTCCTGGATCAGGTCGCCCTGCGGCAGCCCGTAGCCCAGGTACTGGCGTGAAACGGAGACCACCAGGCGCAGGTGCGACAGCACCAGGCGGCCGGCCGCCTCGAGGTCGCCGCTCGTGCGCCAGCGCGTGGCCAGCTCGACCTCTTCGTCGTGGGTGACCAGGGGGATGCGGTTCACCGCGGAAATGTAGGCGTCCAGGTTGCCCAGGGACGGCACCATCGACCACGGGTCGCGGATGGCAACGGCGGTGGAGGATCGGGACAGGTTCATGAAGTCTCTGACCTTTGGATTCCGCTTCGGTTCCCGATATTAGCACTCGCCAATTGAGAGTGCTGATGACGGATTGCGCCACATCAACACGGCACAAATTAGAGAGTGAGTGCTAACGCAATGAAAAACGGCAGCCCGCGGGCTGCCGTCTTGTGAGCCGGGCGGCCTCAGAAGGTTTCCCAGTCACCGTCGTCATCCGGTTTGGCAGGCACACGTGCCGGGGCGGCGGCGGCCAGCGGAGCCGCGGCGACCGCCAGGGGCGGGCGGGACTCTTCCTTGGCGCGTTCGATGACGGCTTGCGCTGCCGCCTGGTGGGCCGCCACTGGCGCCGGCCGGCTGGGGGGTGCGGGCTTGGCCGCCGGGGCAGGCGTGCTGGCCGCGCGGCTGGCGGGTGCGGGTACGGGTGCCGTGCGGCTGCCCGCGTCGCCCAGGCGGAAGGTCGCCACGATGCCGGACAGCTTGTGGGCCTGGTCCTTCAGGCTTTCCGCCGCGGCGGCGGACTCTTCCACCAGCGCCGCGTTCTGCTGCGTCATCTTGTCCAGGGTGTTCACGGCCGTGCTCACCTGGCTGATGCCGCCGGACTGCTCGGCCGATGCGGCGGTGATCTCGCCGATGATGTCGGTCACACGCTGCACGCTGGCCACGATCTCGTTCATCGTGCTGCCGGCGTCCTGCACCAGGCGGGCACCGGTCTCCACCTTGTCCACGCTGGTGCCGATCAGGGCCTTGATCTCCTTGGCGGCCTCGGCACTGCGCTGTGCCAGCGAGCGCACTTCGCCGGCCACCACGGCAAAACCGCGGCCCTGCTCGCCGGCGCGGGCGGCTTCCACTGCGGCGTTCAGCGCCAGGATGTTGGTCTGGAAGGCGATGCCGTCGATCACGCCGATGATGTCGGCGATCTTCTTGGAGCTGGAGTTGATCTCGTCCATGGTCGACACCACCTGGGCCACCACCGCGCCGCCGCGCGAGGCGACGTTGGACGCCGACGAGGCGAGCTGGTTGGCCTGCGAGGCCGCGTCCGCGCTCTGGCGCACGTTGTCGGTCAGCTGCACCATCGACGAGGCGGTCTGCTGCAGGCTGGAGGCGGCCTCTTCGGTGCGCTGGCTCAGGTCCTGGTTGCCGGAGGCGACCTCCGTGCTGGCCGTCTGGATGCTTTCGGCCGATTCGCGCACCTGGCCCACCAGCGTGCGCAGCGCGTCCTGCATGGCCTGCAGCGCATGCATCAGCCGGGCCGGCTCGTCCTGGCCTTCCACCGCCCAGCTCACGCTCAGGTCGCCCTTGGCAATGCGGCTGGCCACCTCGATCGCTTCATCCAGCGGCTTGCACACCGAGCGCAGGGTCAGCCACATCAGCGGCACGAACAGCGCCAGCGTGCCGGCCACCAGCAGCAGGCGCAAGGTGGACGCCAGGGTGGCGCTGTTGGCGAGTTCGGTGCGCAGCGAGGCCAGGCTGGCCTGTTGCGCCTTCACCAGGGCGTCGCTGTTGGCTTGCAGCTGCTTGACCGTGCCCTCGGCCTTGCCGGCGTAGGCCAGTGCCACCGCGGCGTCGATCTTGGCGCCCTGCAGCTGATCGGCGATCGGCGCGATGACCGCGGCGTACTCGTCCAGCAGCTTGGACTGGCTGGCCACCAGGGTGGCGATCTCGGCGTGGCCTTCGTTGGCCTTGACGAGGTGCTCGCCGACGGTCTTGACGTTGGCCAGCTCCTTCTTCCAGGCCTTGACGTACTCCTCCACCCCCGTCGGGTTGGCGGTGGACACGGCCATCATCGTGGCTTCGTAGCGGCGCAGGTTGGACAGCGCTTCGCGCAGGTTGCCCACTTCGGCGCTCGCTGCATTGGCCTGCTCGAACAGGCGCGAGGTGGTGTCGTTGCCCGTCTTGCTGGACAGGAAGCCCCAGCCTCCCAGGCCCACCAGCGACAGGGTGACCACGGCCATCACCAGCAGGAAGCGCGAGCGTACCGAAATCGATCGAAGTGAAAACATGGGCGTTCTCTCGTGGCTAAGCAGACCGGACTCGCGCCGCCGCAGCGGGCGTGGGTGCGGGGTATGGGTCGGTATCGGCCGCAGCGCGCCGAACTGAAGACCCGCCGCCCGATTGTTCGGCGCTGGGCTGCGCCGCGGGAGTGCAAAAAAGCTGGGAAACACCGGCCAGTTCGTCGCCCGGCCGGGGCCGTGGGCCGTGGGCGGTGGAGCCGAGCGCCGAGCGCTCCTACAGGTCCACGCTGAAGCGCGTGTCCTGCTGCTCCAGCACCTCGTCCAGCAGCCGCAGCATGGCGGCCACGTTGACCGGCTTCGTGACGTAGTGCGCAGCGCCCAGCGCCATCGCCTCGTCGATGCGGATGCGGGTGGCGTCGGCGGACACCACGATCACCGGGATGTCGGCGGTGCGGAGGTCCTGCTTCAGGTGGCGCAGCAGCTCCAGGCCGTCCACGTCGGGTAGGTGCATGTCCAGCAGCACCAGGCTGGGCGGCTGCTGGCGGATGGCGGCCAGCCCATCCAGGCCGGTGCCGGACACCTTCAGCCGCACCTGCGGACGCTGCGCGAGGATGCCGCGCATGACCTCGGCGTTCGTCTCGTTGTCCTCGATGTAGTGCACCAGGCGCTGGTGGTAGTCCAGGGCCTCGCGCGCCTGCCCCGGCAAGGGCGCTACAGGCATGCCGGCGTCGCGGCGTGCCAGCGGCAGGACCAGCCGGAACGACGAGCCTTCGCCGGGCCTGCTCTGCGCGGTGAGGGCGCCGCCCATCAGCTCGGCCAGCCGGCGGCTGATGACCAGCCCGATGCCCGTGCCTTCGGCGTGCGACTCCCGCCCCAGGCGGTTGAACGGCTGGAACAGCTCCGCCATCTGCGCTTCATCCATGCCCAGGCCGCTGTCGCGCACCTCGATCTCCAGCGTGTCGGGGCCGGCCAGGCGCGAGGTGATGAGCACCCGGCCGCCCTCGACGTTGTACTTGACGGCGTTGCTCAGCAGGTTGGTGAGGATCTGCTTGACCCGGGTTTCATCCCCCAGCACCGCGTCCGCCGCCGGGTCCAGGTGCTGCTCGACCGTGACCCGGCGCTGCGTTGCGGCCTGCTCCACCAGCGCGCAAGTGGACTGCACCACCTCGGCCACCGGCACCGCCTGGGTCTGCAGCCGCAGGGTGCCCGATTCGATGCGCGACAGGTCCAGGGTGTCGTTGATCATGTGCAGCAGGTGCCAGCCGGCCTGCTGGATCTGGGCGGTCCATTCGATCTGGTGGGGCCGCAGCGGGGCCTGGCGGTCCAGCTCCAGCAGCTGGGCAAAGCCGAGCATCGCGTTGAGCGGCGTGCGCAGTTCATGGCTCATGCGGGACACGAAATCGCTCTTTGCGCGGTTGGCGGCTTCGGCCGTCTCACGCGCCCGCTCGGCCTCCTCCAGCTTCAGGTGCTCGGTGATGTCTTCCACCACACCCACCATGCGCAGCGGCCGGCCTTCGGGGTCGCGCAGCGCGGACACGGTGGCCTGCACCCACAGCACGCTGCCGTCGCGCGCGATGTAGCGCTTCTGTCGGCGGTACACCGGCACGACACCCTGGATCACGCGGCGGCCGAGCTCGATGTCGGCGGCACGGTCCTGCGGATGCGTGAGGTGCAGGATGCTCTTGCCCACCAGCTCCTCGGGCGAATAGCCGATCATGTCGCGCAGCTTGGGGTTGGCCTCCTGGATGCGGCCGTTCAGGTCGGTGTAGATCAGCCCGATGGGCACGTGGTCGAGGATGTTGCGGAAGCGCTGCTCGCTTTCGCGCAGCGCCGCCTCGGTGCGGGTGCGCTCGGCCACCTCGTGCCGCAGGTCGGCGGTGCGCTCGGCCACAGCCACCTCGATGCGGCGGGTGCGCCCGGTGACGGTGAGCAGCAGCGCGCCCAGCATCGAGGTGGCCATCAGCCCCACCAGCGAGAACAGCCAGGCGTTCCAGTGCCGGCTCTCCGGCACCGTGCCGACCGCCGCGGTGAGGCGCAGCTCCCAGTGGCGGCCGGCGTAGTCGATGGCGCGTGTGTGGGCAAAGCCGGCGGCCGGCTCGTGCTCGCAGCCCGCGCCGCCGGCCAGCCGCTGCCGGCCGCCGCGCGGGTCGGTGTCCACCAGGCACCAGCGCAGGTAGGGCGGCAGTGGCGCCGCCACGCTCTGCACCGCTTCCTCCATGCGCAGGGTGGCGAACAGCATGCCGCTCAGCTGCGTGCGCCGCTGCGCCTCGATGCCGGGGTTGCCCTGGTACAGCGCCTGGTAGATCACCACGCCGGTCTGGTCGCCCACCTCCTGGGTCAGCCGGAAGCCGCCGCTGGCCTGCGGCCGGCCGGTGACGCGGGCGGCCTCCAGTGCGGGACGTGCCGGGCTGATGGACAGCGGGTTCACGCCCAGTGCGGCCTGGTTGCCCTGGGGTGGCTCGATGTAGCGGATGGCCACCACATCGGCGTCCTCGCGCGCCTGGGCTGCCGCTTCCGGGTCGGAGCGGTCGAACACCTTGTAGCCCGGCATGCCGAGCTCCGCGCGCACGGCCGCCTCGAAGCGCGCAATGTCGTCGCGCGGCACACGTTCGGCCCAGCCGATGGCCTTGAGATGGAAAGGCTGCATCAGCCAATGCGCGGATGCCGTGCGAAGCGCCTCGCGCGTGACACCGCCCATCGCCGCCGCCGTGCCACGCATCGCTTCCAGCGCATGCAGCGGGTTGTCGAGCTGGGCCACCAGCGCATCGGCGGCCCGGCCGGCATCACGCTCGAAGATCACGCGCGTGCGCTGCTCGTCCCAGCGCGCCACCTGCATGGCGGCGGTCGCCAGCAAGGCGGTCACCAGCACCAGCGACAGGCCGACCGAGTTGCGACGATGGGCCCATTCGCTGCGCGGCCGGCCGATGAGGGTGAGCGCGACCGGGGCGCCGATCAGCACGCCCAGCGCATCGCCCGCCCACCAGATCCACCAGGTGGTGCCGGCGCTGCCCGCCGGCATCGCGCCGGCCAGGTGCAGCGCGCCGGTGGCCACGCTGGCGCTGACGGTGCAGGCGAGCAGGGCGCCCAGCACGAAAAAGCGCGCCACGTCGCGCGGCTCGCTCAGCGTGAGCGGCTGGCTCACCAGCTGCCGGACCAGCAGGGCGCCCAGCCAGGCCTGCAAGGCCGCGCCCAGGCCGATGGCCACCGGCAACGCCAGCGCCACCCAGGGTGTGAGCACCGGCTGGCCGCGGCCGCCGGTGAGCAGCAGGTTCACCGCAAAGGCGCCCAGCGCCACGCCGGGCAGCACGCGCGCGCCATAGACCAGCACGCAGGCCAGCGCGATGCCGGCCGAGGGGTACAAGGGAGCCGCATACGACGGCGCGGTCGCGAGGGACAACGCGATCCAGCCGGTCACCAGGTAGGCGACGGCGGTGGCGGGCAGGGCCAGCCAGGTGGGCGGCTGCTTTTCGCTGGTCATGGGGGAACGCGACAGCCTACCACCGGCATGCGTGAATGCGACCGCTGACTACGGCACTTCTTGGCCCTGGCCGGCCTGCCAGATCTCGTACCAGGTTTGTGCGTCCAGCCGCACATCCAGTGCGGCCACGGCTTCACGCAGCCCCTCGATGCGGCGGGAGCCGGCCACCGGCACCGGCCGGGCCGGGTGGCGCAGCAGCCAGGCATAGGCCACGGTGGCGGCTGGGCAGCCCAGGCGTTCGCCAACGGCCTGCAGCACGCGCCGCACGCGCAGCGCCGCAGTGTCTTCACCGGCCAGCAGGCGCCCGCCCGCCAGCGGCGACCAGATCATCGGCCGGCGGCCCAGGGCCTGGGCCTGGTCCAGCGTGCCGTCGTGCAACGGGGCCAGCTGCAGCGGGTGCAGTTCGATCTGGTTGGTGGCCAGCGGCGTGGCCGCATCCAGCAGCGCGAACTGCGAAGGCGTGAAGTTGGAGACGCCGAAGTGCAGCACCTTCCCCTCCCGCCGCAGCCGTTGCACGGTGTGCGCGATCTCGGCCGCATCCATCAGCGCGTCGGGCCGGTGGATCAGCAGCAGGTCCAGCCGGTCGGTGCGCAAGGCCGCGAGGGACTGCTCGACGCTGGCCACGATGTGCGCCGCCGAGGTGTCGTAGGACTTGATGCGGTGGCCAGGCCGCGCGGGCGACACCAGCTTGATGCCGCATTTGCTCACCAGCTGGATGCGTTCACGCAGCGCCGGCTGCAGCGCCAGCGCCTCGCCGAACAGGGCCTCCACCGTGTAGCCGCCGTAGATGTCCGCGTGGTCGAAGCTGGTGACACCCAGGTCCACGCACTGCTGGATCCAGCGCAGGCGCTCGGCGGGGCTCCAGCCCCAGCTGTCCATGCGCCACGCGCCGGCCACCACCGGCGACACGCGGGCGCCGCCGGCGCTGAGCTCGACCATCACACGTTGAACAGGAAATTCATCACGTCGCCATCCTTGACGACGTATTCCTTGCCTTCGGCGCGCATCTTGCCGGCGTCCTTGGCACCCTGTTCGCCCTTGTAGGCCACGAAGTCGTCGTAGGCGATGGTCTGGGCGCGGATGAAACCGCGTTCGAAGTCGGTGTGGATCACGCCGGCCGCCTGCGGCGCGGTGTCGCCGACGTGGATGGTCCAGGCGCGCACTTCCTTCACGCCGGCGGTGAAGTAGGTCTGCAGGCCCAGCAGCTTGAACGCCGCGCGGATCAGGCGGTTCAGGCCCGGTTCGTCCTGCCCCATCTCCTGCAGGAACATCAGTCGGTCCTCGTCGGCCATGTCGGCGAGCTCGGATTCGGTCTTCGCGCAGATCGCGACCACCGGAGCGTTTTGTTTGGCCGCGTAGGCCTCCAGCTGGGCCAGCAGCGGGTTGTCGTGGAAACCGCCTTCGTCCACGTTGCCCACGAACATCGCCGGCTTGGCGGTGATGAGGCACAGCGGCTTCAACACCGCCTGCTCTTCCTTGCTGAAATCGATGGTACGCACCGGCCTGGCTTCATTGAGCGCGGCCTCGCACTTGCGCAGCACGTCCACCAGGCGCTGCGCTTCCTTGTCGCCGCCGGCCTTGGCCACCTTGGTGTAGCGCTGCAGCGCCTTCTCCACCGTGGCCATGTCGGCCAAGCAGAGCTCGGTCTGGATCACCTCGATGTCGGCGATCGGGTCGACCTTGCCGGCCACATGGATGACGTTCTCGTCCTCGAAGCAGCGCACCACGTTCACGATCGCGTCCGTCTCGCGGATGTGCGAGAGGAACTGGTTGCCCAGGCCTTCGCCCTTGGAGGCGCCCGCCACCAGGCCGGCGATGTCCACGAACTCCACGATCGCCGGCACGATGCGTTCGGGCTTCACGATCTCGGCCAGCTTGTCCAGCCGCGGATCGGGCAGCTCCACGATGCCCACGTTGGGCTCGATGGTGCAGAAGGGGTAGTTCTCGGCCGCAATGCCGGCTTTGGTCAGCGCATTGAAAAGGGTGGACTTGCCGACGTTGGGCAGGCCCACGATGCCGCATTTGAGGCTCATGGAAGGCTTTCGCTCGGATCGCGCGTGGGCGAGGGGAAGGGCGGGATTTTAGAACGCGAGGCTCGCTTCGCCCGGCATGCCGACGGCCAGCGTGCGGCCGACGCCTTCGACGATCACCGCGTTCATGCCGAAGGTGATGCCGCCGCCCATGCGGCTGTCGGCGCGGTAGCTGCTCAAGGTGTCACCGGGCTCGGTGCCCTGTTCGCCGGTGCGCGGGTCCACGCTGGGGATGGTGCAGCGCACGCAGGGTTTCACCAGCTTGAGCACCACCGGGCCCTCGGCGGTCTCGAAGCGCAGCTCGTCGATGAAGTCCTCGCCGTTGGCGTCTTCCAGGCCGTCGAGCACCAGGTTGGGCCGGAAGCGCTCCATGCCCACGGGGGCGATGCCGCGTTCAGCCAGGCGCCGGTTCAGCGCCTGCAGCCCTGCGGTGGAGGTAACCAGAACAGGGAAGCCATCGGAAAAGTGGTTGGGCGCCTGCAGATCGCCGGTCCAGTCGCGGCTGGACAGGCGGGGTGGCTGCTCGGGCTCGAAGGCCACCAGGCGCAGCGACTGGCCCAGCGCCTGGGCCAACCAGGCAGCGGCTTCATCGCCCAGGTCGCGTGCGGCCACTTCGTCCTTCCACACCGTCACGCGGCAGGGGCGGCCCGCGGCGTGCGGGGCGGGCCGCAGGCTGGGCAGTCCAGGAGCGTCCAGGCGCAAGCCGTCGCCTTCGAGTGCGGTGCGGATCAGCGCCATGCGCGGCAGCTGGCGCTGGGTGACGAACTGGCCGTCGGGCGTCACGATCATCCAGCGGCGGTCATGCTGCAGGCCGGTGGGCGACAGCAGCGCCTGGGCCGGCGACACCCCGGCGCAGGACTTGACGGGATGGACGTACAGCGAGGCGATGCGAACAGTCAGGTCACTCATGCGCTCGATTGTGAGCGCTCCCTACAATGACCCGATGGACCGAGTCGATGTGTGTGTTCGCGGAGCCGGCGTGGTGGGGCGCAGCCTGGCGCTGGCCTTGTCGCGCCAGGGCCTGTCGGTGGCCTTGCAGGGGCGTGACGAGCGCCCGCCCGCATCCACGGACGTGCGGGCCTACGCACTCAACGCCGGCTCGGTGGCCTTGCTCAGCGAGCTCAAGGTCTGGGGCGCATTGCCCGACGACGCCGTGACGCCGGTCTACGACATGCAGGTCGAAGGCGACGCGGCCGGCGCGGCGATCCGCTTTTCCGCCTGGCAGCAGGGCGTGGAAGCGCTCGCCTGGATCGTCGATGCCGCCGCGCTGGAGGACGCACTCGCTGCGGCGCTGCGTTTTGCGCCGCATGTGCAGCTGGTGGCCGACAAGCCGGTGGCGTGCACCTTGACCGCGCTGTGCGATGGCCGCGACTCCGCCAGCCGGGCCGAACACGGCGTGCAGTGGACGCCGCAGGCGTATGGCCAGCGTGCCGTCGCGGCCCGGCTGTGTGCCACCCAGCCGCATGCAGGCACCGCCCGCCAGTGGTTCCGCGCGCCCGACGTGCTGGCGTTGCTGCCCTTCGATCGCCCGCAGCCGGGCGCCTCCTACGGCCTGGTGTGGTCGTTGCCCGAAGCGCGGGCGCAGTCGGTGCTGGCGCTGGACGATGCCAGCTTCGAGCGGGAACTGAACGAAGCCACCGGCGGCGCAGCCGGCACGCTGACCCTGGCCGGGCCACGGGCGGCCTGGCCGCTGGCCATCGCCCAGGCCGAGCCGGTGTGCGGGCCGGGCTGGGCCCTGCTGGGGGACGCCGCCCACCTGGTGCATCCGCTGGCGGGGCAGGGGCTCAACCTGGGCCTGGCCGACGTGGCTGCTCTGGCGCGCGTGATCGCCGAACGGGAAAGCTGGCGCACGCTGGACGACGTGAAGCTGCTGCGCCGTTATGCCCGCGAGCGCCGCCTGCCCACCTGGGCCATGGGCCAGGTGACCGACGGCCTGCTGCAACTCTTTTCACACTCCGCGCCCTGGGTGCGGGAACTTCGCAACCAGGGCCTGACTCTGGTCAATGGCCTCCCGCCGCTCAAACGCTGGCTGGCCGCGCGTGCGCTCAGCAGCTGAAGGATTCTTGATGCCGACCTTGCCTTTCCGTCTTTCGTCCCGCGTGGCCCTGGGCCTGGCCATCGGCGTGCTGAGCGCCCAATTCGCGCTTGCGCAGGACGCGGCGGCCATCCGCAAGAACATCGCCGAGCGCATGCCCAACATGCCCAAGATCGACGAGATCAGCAAGACGCCGATCCCGGGCCTCTACGAGATCCGCATGGGCACCGAGGTGCTGTACAGCGACGAGCAGGGCAACCATCTCATCGAAGGCCAGATCCTGGACACGCGCAGCAAGGTGAACCTCACCGAAGCGCGCATCAACAAGCTCACTGCGATCGACTTCGCCAGCCTGCCGCTGAAGGACGCCATCGTCTGGAAGACGGGCACCGGCAAGCGCAAGCTGGCCATCTTTGCCGACCCCAACTGCGGCTACTGCAAGCGCTTCGAGCGCACCCTGCAGGACGTGAAGGACGTCACGGTCTACACCTTCGTGGTCCCCATCCTGGGCGGCGATTCGCCGGAGAAGTCCAAGGCGATCTGGTGCGCCAAGGACAACACGGCGGCCTGGCGTGGCTGGATGCTGGAGAACAAGGCGCCGGCCCGCGTGATGGGCGCCTGCGATGCGTCCGCCATCGAGCGCAACGCGGCCCTGGCGCGCAAGCACCACCTCAACGGCACGCCGGCCGTGATCTTCGAGGACGGCACTCGCGTGCCGGGTGCACTCCCGCTGGACCAGGTGGAAAAGCAGCTGGCCCTGATCGCCAAGAACTGACGCCGCACTCCGCGGGCGACAATGCGCGCCCATGGATGCCGCCCTTGCCCTGCCGCCGCCCCTGTCCGTGCCGCCCCTCGCGCGCCGCTGGGTTTATGCGGGCCTTGTGCCCTTCGTGCTGAGTGCGCTGCTGATCTGGCTGGTCTGGCCGGATGCCCGGCCCTACGTCACCCAGGCGCTGTGCGCCTATGCCGCGGTGGTGGTGGCCTTGCTGGGTGGGGTGCACTGGGGCCTGGCGATGCGCCACAGCGATGCGCCGGCCCGGCTGCTGGCGTCCGGCGCGGCGTTCGCCTTGCTGGCGTGGGCCGGCGTGATGATGCGCCCGGATGCCGGGCTGGTGGTGCAGGGGGTGCTGCTGGTGGCGGGCTACCTGGTCGACCGCAAGCTGTACCCGGCCGAAGGCCTGGCCGCCTGGCTCACCTTGCGTTTCCGCTTCAGCGCGGTGGCGGCCTTCAGCTGCTTCATCGGCGCGGCAAACGCCTGATGCGGGCGCCCGGCGCCCTCTGTCCGACCCGTTGTTGTCCCTCCTGATGATCTCCTATCGCATCGACGTTGCCGATCCGCACACCCACCAGTACCGGGTGACCCTGGAGCTGCCGCAGCCCGCGGCCGAGCAGCGGCTGTCGCTGCCGGTGTGGATTCCGGGCAGCTACATGGTGCGCGAGTTCGGCCGCCACCTGTCGCAGATGACGGCCCGCCAGGGCGGCCGCGAGGTGGCGCTGCAGCAGCTGGACAAGACCACTTGGCTGGCACGCTGCAGCGGCCGCGCGGCGCTGAGCATCAGCTACATGGTGTACGCCTTCGACACGTCGGTGCGCACCGCGTTCCTCGATGCCAACCGCGGCTTCTTCAACGGCACCAGCCTGTGCCTGCGCGTCGAAGGACGCGAGCAGGAGCCGCATCGCCTGCGCCTGGCGAGCTTGCCCAGGGGCTGGGAGGTGGCCACGGCCATGCCGTCGGCCGGGCGCGGGGTGTTCGAAGCGGCCGACTATGACGAACTGGTGGACCACCCCTTCGAGCTGGGCCGCTTCTGGCGTGGCCAGTTCGAGGCGGCCGGTGTGCCGCATGAGTTCGTGGTGGCCGGCGCCTTGCCCAGCTTCGATGGGGAACGCCTGCTGGCCGACGCCAAGCGCATCTGCGAAACGGAGATCGCGTTCTGGCATGGCCTGCCGGGCAAGAAGGGCACGGGCCGGCCGCCCTTCGAGCGCTATGTGTTCATGCTCAATGCGGTGGAAGACGCCTATGGCGGGCTGGAGCATCGGGCCAGCACCGCGTTGATCGGCCCGCGGCGCGACCTGCCGCGGCGCGGCCAGCCGGGCCTCACCGACGGCTATGTGCGCCTGCTGGGCCTGATCAGCCACGAGTACTTCCACACCTGGAACGTCAAGCGCCTGAAGCCGGCGGAGTTTGCGCAGCTCGATTACACGCGCGAGAACTACACCGAGCTGCTGTGGTTCTTCGAGGGCTTCACCTCCTACTACGACGACCTGTTCCTGTTGCGCAGCGGCCTGCTCGACGAAACGCGTTACCTCAAGCTGCTGGGCACCACCCTGGCCGGCGTGCTGGGCCTGCCGGGCCGCAAGGTGCAGAGCGTGGCCCAGGCCAGCTTCGACGCCTGGGTGAAGTACTACCGCGCCGACGAGAACACGCCCAACGCCACGATCAGCTACTACACCAAGGGCTCGCTGGTGGCTCTGGCGCTGGACCTCGCCTTGCGCGCGGCGCCCAAGCGCGAAGCCACGCTGGACCAGGTGATGCGCCAGCTGTGGCAGCAGTCCCAGGGCGGGCCGATCAGCGAGGCCGACATCCTGGGCGCGGTGGAGCAGGCCGGCGGCCGCCGTGTGGCCGAGGAGTTGCGCGCCTGGGTGCATGGCACCGACGACCTGCCGCTGGCCCGGCTGCTGGAGCGGGTGGGCGTGGCGGTGCGTGAAGAGCCGGCCACGGGCCTCCCGGCGGCCCTGGGGCTGAAGGTGAGCGAAGGGCCGATCAGCGGCGTGCAGGTCAAGTCGGTGCTGCGCGGCAGCGCGGCCGAACGTGCCGGCCTGTGCCCGGGCGATGAACTGCTGGCGGTGCAGGGCTGGCGGGTGCGCCGGCTCGACGAGGCCCAGGCCTGGTTGTCCACCGGCGAAGCGCTGGAGCTGCTGGTGGTGCGCGACGGCCGTGTCTTCGCCGTGCGGGTGGTGCCCCCGGCGGTGTCCGAGCTGCCGCGCACACCGTCGCTCGTCCTGGCCGACAAGGCGCCCAAGGACGCGGCCGCCGTGCGCCGCGCATGGCTGCAGGGCTGACGCCCGAGCACGGCACGGGCCGGCGTTGGCGCCGCCGTGCCGCCTGGCTGTTGTTGCTGCTCGCCGTGGTGAGCTTGCATGGCTGGGTCACCGATGAGCTGGCGGAGGACCGCTTCGGCTGGGGTGCCGCGGACAGCAGCCCCACCCGCATGGAAGTGGCGTTTGTCCGCGAGCTCGCACAGGCCGCACCACCTGCTGGCGCGCAGGCGCCCGCCGTGGCGCGCGCGCCGCGCCGCAGTGTGGCCGCCAGCCCGGAGCCGGCCGCGTCGCAAGCCCAGGCCGAGGCGGCCCCAGAGGTCGCGCAGGCGCCCGATGTTGCCTCGAGTGCGTCGCCGCCTGAGTCTCCTGCCTCGCAGCCGCCTTCAGACAGCGTGCAGGTCGCCGAGGTATCCGCTACCGCGGCGTCGGCGCCCGACATCGGCGCTTCGGCGCCCGCTGCCCCGCCTTTCGAATGGCCACCCTCCACACGCCTGAGCTACCTGCTCACCGGCAACTACCAGGGCCCGGTGGAAGGGTCTGCGCGGGTGCAATGGATACGCAGCGGCAACCGCTACCAGGTGCACTTGGATGTGATCGTCGGCCTCTCGGTCGCGCCCTTGATGCAGCGCCAGATGACCAGCGACGGCGAGCTGAGCGAGCAGGGCCTGAAGCCCCAGCGCTACCACGAGGACACGCGGGTGGCGTTCCAGCCGCCGCGCCATGCCACCGTGCGTTTCGAGGACGACCGGGTGGTGCTGGCCAATGGCAGCACGCGCCCGCGCCCCGAGGGCGTGCAGGACACCGCCAGCCAGCTGGTGCAGCTGACGTGGCTGTTCACCACCCAGCCGCAGCGACTGCAGGTCGGCCAGTCGGTGGAGGTGCCGCTGGCGCTGCCGCGGCGCGTGGATCGCTGGACCTACGACGTGGTGGAGGCCGACACGCTGTACACGGCGTTTGGCCAGATTCCGGTGATGCACGTGAAGCCGCGCCGCATCGACAGCCCGCAGAACGTGCTCACCGTCGAAAGCTGGATCGCGCCCACGCTGCAGTACCTGCCGGTGCGCGTGCGCATCGAACAAAGCGCCGAGGTCTATGTCGACCTGATGCTCGAGCGCGCGCCGCAGCAGGCCGCACCCTGACCCTATAGTTCCGGCCTACCCGTTGGCCTACCCAGGAGACGCCATGAACTACGAATGCATCCTCACCAGCGTGCACGGCGACGCGCCGCTGAAGACCGGCCTCATCACGCTGAACCGGCCCAAGCAGATGAACGCCCTGAACGACCAGCTGATGGACGAACTGGGCCATGCGCTGCTGGCCTTCGATGCCGACGACACCATCGGCTGCATCGTGGTCACCGGCAACGACAAGGCGTTTGCCGCCGGTGCAGACATCGCCGCGATGGCGAGCTACGACTTCATGCACGTCTACAAAACGGGCTACATCTCGCGCAACTGGGAAACCATGCGCCAGGTGAAGAAGCCGGTGATCGCCGCGGTGGCCGGTTTTGCGCTCGGTGGCGGCTGCGAGGTGGCGATGATGGCCGACTTCATCATCGCGGCCGACACCGCGAAGTTCGGCCAGCCGGAAATCAAGATCGGCATCGTGCCGGGCGCCGGCGGCACCCAGCGGCTGCCGCGTGCGGTGGGCAAGGCCAAGGCAATGGACATGGTGCTCACCGGCCGCATGATGGATGCGGCCGAGGCTGAACGTGCCGGGCTGGTGTCGCGCATCGTGCCCGCCGACAAGCTGCTGGACGAAGCGCTCGCTGCTGCCAACACCATCTGCGCGCTCGGGCAGCCCAGCGTGACGCTGGCCAAGGAATGCGTGAACCGCGCCTTCGAAGGCCCGCTGTCCGAAGGCATTGCCTACGAGCGCCGCATGTTCCATGCGCTGTTCGGCACCGAGGACCAGCGTGAGGGTATGGACGCCTTCCTCAACAAACGCAAGCCAGCCTTCAAACATCGCTGATCTTGAGGTGGACCCCCTAAGATCGCTGATGTTTCCGAAGCGATACGGCTTGGAGACAAAACGATTCTTTCATTAACCGCAATGCAGCCTTTGCTGCACTGCGGTTTTTCTTTGGACTCCGGGTTTCTACTATTCACGCCATGGACACACCGTGTCCTGGAAACCAACCCCTGAGGAGTCCACCATGAAGAAGCTGTCCATTGCCGCCCTGATGATGGTTGTTGCCGGTGCCGCCCTGGCCGACGACATCACCCCCGACACCTACCGTGACGCCGTCGCCACCAAGAGCCGCGCCCAGGTGCTGGCCGAGCGCGACCAAGCCAAGCGCGACGGCACGATCAACGCCTGGTCCACCCGCTACAACCCCCTGTCGTTCAGCAAGTCGCTGAAGACGCGTGACCAGGTGGTCGCCGAGCTCAAGGCTGCCCAGGCCAGCGGCGAATACGCTGCGATGAACTCGGAAGACAGCGGCGCCCTGGCGCAGGCCCGTGCCCCGCGTGGCAATGTCTACGTGGCCTCGCAGACCACCGCCAGCAAGTAAGCATTTCCTCTTGTCCCTGCGGCCCATCCGGCTGCGGGGTTCACCAGCCCTGCCGCGGGACCCACGGCAGGGCTTTTTCACATCGGCTCCCCGCTTTGGAGGCATTGCGCGGATGCCCGCTTCACGGCATAAGGAGGGCAAACGCGCCGCCATCGGCGGCAGAAGCTGTTGGGAGACGGTGTAGTGCAAGGCCAGCGAGAAGCAGTGGCTGTCGCGGACGATGAGCCCCGTGCCAGCGATGAGGCAGAGCGCCCGGCATTTCTGCTGAGCCAGCCAGCCGGTCCCGCCGAGCGGCGCCGCGCGATGTGGGTGCTGATCGTTTCCACCGTCGCCTTCTGCGTCTGTGCGCCGCTGGCCAAGATGCCGCTGCAGCCCGTGGCGGCTTTCATGCCGATCTACGAGTCGGCGCTGGTGATCACCGACCTGATCACCGCGGTGCTGCTGTTCGGCCAGTTCCGCATCCTGCGGTCGAATGCACTGCTGGTGCTGGGCAGCGGCTATCTGTTCACCGCCGTGATGACGGTCGGGCATGCGCTCACCTTTCCCGGCCTGTTTGCGCCTACAGGCCTGCTGGGTGCGGGGCCCCAGAGCACGGCCTGGATCTACATGTTCTGGCATGGCGGTTTCCCGCTGTTCGTGCTGGCGTTCGCGCTGCTGCAGCGCCGGCGGCCGCGTTCACCCGTCGACGGCCCAGCGCAGGGCCGGCTGCCGGCCGCGCTGGTGCCGCTGGCCGCCGTGCTGGCTGGGCTGGCACTGCTCGGGCTGGCGACCGCAGGGCAGGGCTGGCTGCCGGCCATCATGCAAGGCCACCGCTACACCGGCGCGATGCAAGGCACGGTGGGTGCGGTGTGGCTGGTGAGCCTGGGCGCCTTGGCTGTGCTGTGGCAGCGCCGCCCTCATTCGGTGCTGGACCTGTGGCTGATGGTGGTGATGTGCGCCTGGCTGTTCGACATGGCGCTGTCCGCCATGCTCAACGCCGGCCGCTTCGACCTCGGCTTCTATGCTGGGCGCATCTACGGCCTTCTGGCCTGCAGTGTGGTGCTGCTGGAGCTGCTGCTGGAAAACGGCATGCTGTATGCGCGCTTGGTCCGGTTGCACGAGGCCGAGCGGCGCCAGGGTGAGGCCTTGCGCGCGGCGCGTGACCAGGCGCAGGCCGCCAACGCCGCTAAGAGCCTGTTCCTCGCGAGCATGAGCCACGAGATCCGCACGCCGATGAACGCGATCATCGGGCTGACGCAGCTGGTGCTGGGCACGCGGCTGGACGACACGCAGCGTGATCACCTGTCCAAGGTGCAGGCGTCGTCCAAGGCGCTGCTCACGCTACTCAACGACATCCTCGACTACTCCAAGATCGACGCCGGCAAGGTGATGCTGGAGACGGAGGAGTTCAGCGTCGAGGAGACGATAGAGAGTGTGGGCCAGCTCTTCGCCGCCAGGCTGGAGGAGGCCGGCTTGGACTTGTTCTTCGAGATCGACAAGGACATCCCCCAGCGCCTGCTGGGCGATTCGATGCGGCTCACGCAGGTGCTGAACAATCTGGTGGGCAATGCGATCAAGTTCACGCCGCGTGGCGAGATCGTGATCGGGGTGGAGCAGGTGTCGCGCGACGGGGCGCAGGTCGAGTTGCGCTTCTTCGTGCGCGACAGCGGCATCGGGCTCACGGCGACGCAATCGCAGCGCCTGTTCGAGGCCTTCGAGCAGGCCGACCGCTCCACGGCCCGGCGCTACGGCGGCACCGGCCTGGGGCTGGCCATCTGCCGCCGGCTGGTGGCGCTGATGGGCGGCAACATCACGGTGGACAGCGTGCCGGGGCAGGGCAGCACCTTCGCTTTCAGTGCACGCTTCGGTGTGTCGCAACACGCCGTGCAGCGGCTGGACCTGCTTCGCATCCGCGGCATGCGCACCCTGGTGCTGGACTGCCAGCCCACCGGGCGCTTGATCCTGCAGCGCATGCTGCAGAGCTGGCGCTTCCAGGTGGCTGTCGCGTCCTTTGCCGACGACGCACTGCTCAAGCTGCGGCGCGCCGAACCCGGCGCCTGCTACGAGCTGCTGCTGCTGGATTGGAAAGCAGCCGACATCGAGCTGGTGCAGCAGGCGCGGCGCCTTTGCGGGCCTGGCCTGGTGGTCATCGTGATGGTCACGCTGGAGTCGAGAGAGCGTGTCCAGCAGGCGCTGCAAGGCATGCCTGCCACCGGCGTGCTGCCCAAGCCGGTGACGCCGTCGCGCCTGTTCGAGACCATCGTGCGGCTGCAGCACGGCCAGGCGCTGCCGCCTCCCGCGGCGCACGGGCCGGCCCTCGAATTTGCGCAGGCGCTGCGCCCGCTGCGCGGTGCCCGCGTGCTGCTGGTGGAAGACAACGTGGTGAACCAGCAGGTGGCGCTGGCCTTCCTGGCGCTGGGCGACTTGCAGGTCACCGTGGCCGCCAACGGGCTGGAGGCGGTGGACTGGGTGAAGAAGGCCGCTTTCGACGCGGTGCTGATGGACATGCAGATGCCCGACATGGACGGCCCGCAGGCCACGCGGGCCATCCGCCAGATGCCGCAGTACACGTCGCTGCCCATCATCGCGATGACGGCCGCGGCCATGGAAGAAGACAAGCAGGAATGCCTGGCTGCCGGCATGCAGGCGCACATCGCCAAGCCGATCGACCCGGACGAGCTGGTGCGCACTCTGCTGGCATGGGTGCCGCACGACGCGGCACTGCGCGTGTGCGAGGCCTGAGGTCTCAGCCCTCGCGCCGCAGCGCAGGGAACAGGATCACGTCGCGGATGCTGGGGCTGTCGGTCAGCAGCATCATCAGGCGGTCAATGCCGATGCCGCAGCCGCCGGTGGGCGGCATGCCGTATTCGAGCGCGCGGATGAAGTCGGCGTCGTAGTACATCGCCTCCTCATCGCCGGCGTCCTTGTTGGCCACCTGCGCCTGGAAGCGCGCGGCCTGGTCCTCGGCGTCGTTCAGCTCGGAGAAGCCGTTGGCGTATTCACGTCCGGTGATGAAGAGCTCGAAGCGCTCGGTGATCGCCGGGTTGCTGTCCGACGCGCGCGCCAGCGGCGACACCTCGACGGGATAGTCGATGATGAAGGTGGGCTGCCAGAGCTTTTCTTCCACCGCGGCTTCGAACAGGCCGAACTGCAGTTCGGGCAGCTTCCAGTGCGCCGGCGCTTCTTCGCCCAGCGCCTTCAGCTTGGCGCGCAGCAGCTCGGCGTCGTCGGCTTCTTCGCCCACCAGGCCGGCATGCACGATCAGAGAGTCGCGCACCGACAGGCGCGCGAACGGCTTGTCCAGGTCCACCGGCTTGCCGGCGTAGCTGAGGCTGGCCGAGCCGCTGGCCGCGCGCGCGGCATGGCGCAGCACGGCCTCGGTGAAGTCCATCAGGTCGTGGTGGTTCCAGTACGCCGCATAGAACTCCATCATCGTGAACTCGGGGTTGTGGCGGACGCTGATCCCCTCGTTGCGGAAGTTGCGGTTGATCTCGAACACCCGGTCGAAGCCGCCCACCACCAAGCGCTTCAAGTACAGCTCCGGCGCGATGCGCAGGAACATTTCCTGGTCCAGCGCGTTGTGGTGGGTGACGAAGGGCTTGGCATTCGCACCGCCGGGAATCGGGTGCAGCATCGGCGTTTCCACTTCCAGGAAGCCGTGCTCGACCATGAAGGTGCGGATGGAGCTCACCGCCCTGCTGCGCGCCACGAAGCGCGCACGGGCCTGCTCGTCGGTGATCAAGTCCACATAGCGCTGGCGGTACTTCTGCTCCTGGTCCGTCATGCCGTGGAACTTGTCCGGCAGCGGCCGCAGGCTCTTGGTGAGCAGGCGCACGGTGTGCACGCGCACCGAGAGCTCACCTGTCTTGGTCTTGAACAAGGTGCCCACCGCGCCAAGGATGTCGCCCAGGTCCCAGTGCTTGAAGGCGTCATAGGTGGCTTCGCCCACGCCGTCCTTGGTGACGAAGAGCTGGATGCGGCCGGAGGCGTCCTGCACCGTGCCGAAGCTGGCCTTGCCCATGATGCGCTTGAGCATCAGGCGTCCGCCGATCGCCACCTGTACGTTCTGCGGCTCCAGCTCTTCATTGGCCAGGGCGCCGTACTGGCGCTGCAGGTCGGCCGCGTGGTGCGTGGGCTTGAAGTCGTTGGGGAAGGCCACGCCCGCCTTGCGGATCGCGGCCAGCTTTTCGCGCCGTTCGGCGATCAGCTGGTTTTCGTCGGCGGCAGCGACAGGGGAGGGCGCGGTGTGATCGGTCATCGTCAACTCGTTGAATTTGCTGCAATTTTACGCAGGGCCGACCCGGCGCCTTAAAATCAGCAGCTTTTCCTTTCCGCGTGCCCATGAGCGTCAGCCTGCCGATCCGCGACCGCAAGATCCGCTTTGCCCTGGTGGGCTGCGGCCGCATCTCGGCCAACCACGTCGCCGCATTGGCCAAGCATGAGCAGCGCGCGGAGCTGGTGGCGGTGTGCGACAACCGGCCTGCCGCGCTGGAAGCTGCGGTGGCGAAGACGGGCGCGGCGGGCTTCGCGTCGCTGGACGCACTGCTCGCCGAGAGCGACGCCGACATCGTGGTGCTGGCCACGCCCAGCGGGCTGCACCCGCGCCAGGCCATCAAGGTGGCGCAGGCCGGCCGGCATGTGCTGACCGAAAAGCCCATGGCCACCAAGTTCGACGAAGGCATGCAGATGGTGCGGGCCTGCCGCGACGCCGGGGTGAAGCTGTTCGTCGTCAAGCAGAACCGGCTCAACAGCACCATGCAGTTGCTCAAGGGCGCGATCGAGCAGCAGCGCTTCGGCCGCATCTTCATGGTGAACGTGAACGTGTTCTGGACCCGGCCGCAGAGCTACTACGACGACGCGCCCTGGCGCGGCCGCTGGGATCTGGACGGCGGCGCCTTCATGAACCAGGCCAGCCATTACGTCGACATGGTGGACTGGCTGGTGGGCCCGGTGGACAACGTGCATGCCTACACCGCCACCCTGGCGCGCAACATCGAGGCCGAGGACACCGGCGTCATGAGCTTGCGCCTGCGCTCGGGCGGGCTGGCCTCCATCAACGTGACCATGCTCACGCACAACAAGAACCTCGAAGGCAGCATCGTCGTGCTGGGCGAAAACGGCACCGTGCGCGTGGGCGGCGTGGCCGTCAACCGCATCGATCACTGGGAGTTCGCCGACAAGCGGCCGGAGGACGCCCAGGTGATGGACGCCAACTACGCGCCCACGTCGGTGTACGGCTTCGGCCATCCGCTGTATTACGACAACGTGATCCGCACGATGCAGGGCGAGGCGGATGCAGCGGTGGACGGGTACGAAGGCCTGCGCTCGCTGGAGGTCATCATCGCGGCCTACCGCTCGGCGCGCGATGGCGTGCGCGTCGGCCTGCCACTGGTCTTCTGATCATGGCCGCGACGATCCACCCGAGCGCCATCGTCGACGAGGGCGCGCAGCTCGGCGAGGGCACCCGCGTGTGGCACTTCGCCCATGTGTGCGCGGGCGCCCGCATCGGCGACGGCTGCTCGCTGGGGCAGGGCGTGTACGTGGGCAACGACGTCACCATCGGCCGCAACGTGAAAATCCAGAACAACGTGTCGGTGTACGACGCGGTGACGCTGGAAGACGACGTGTTCTGCGGCCCCAGCATGGTGTTCACCAACGTCTACAACCCGCGCTCCGCGGTGACCCGCAAGCATGCCTACCGCCGCACCCTGGTGAAAAAGGGCGCCACCCTGGGCGCCAACTGCACGCTGGTGTGCGGCGTGACCATCGGCCGTTATGCCTTCGTGGGCGCCGGCGCGGTGGTGCAACAGGACGTCCCCGACTTCGCGCTGGTGGTCGGCGTGCCGGCGCGGCGCATCGGCTGGATGAGCCGGCACGGCGAGCGCCTGGACCTGCCGGCCGCCACCGACGCCGGCTCCGAACGCCAGGCCACCTGCCCGGCCACGGGCGAGCGCTATCGCCTGCAAGGCAAGGTGTGCCAACTCCTGGGAGACGAACTGCTGTGAGCAGCCTGCCCTTCATCGACCTGAAAGCGCAGTACGCCGCGCTCAAGCCCCGCATCGACGCCCGCATCCAGCAGGTGCTGGACCATGGCCAGTACATCATGGGCCCCGAGGTGGGCGAGCTGGAGCAGCGCCTGGCGGCCTACACCGGCAGCAAGCACTGCGTCACCGTGGCCAGCGGCACCGAGGCGCTGCTGATCGCGCTGATGGCGCTGGACTTCCGAGCCGGCGACGAGGTGATCACCACCGCGTTCACCTTCGCGGCCACGGCCGAAGTGATCGTGCTGCTGGGCGGCAAGCCGGTGTTCGTGGACATCGAGCCCGACACCTGCAACATCGATGTGCGCCAGGTCGAAGCGGCCATCACGCCGCGCACCAAGGCCATCATGCCGGTGAGCCTGTATGGGCAGGTGGCCGACATGGCCGAGCTCAACGCCATCGCCGATCGCCATGGCGTTGCGGTGATCGAGGATGCCGCCCAGAGCTTCGGCGCCACCTACCAGGGCCGCAAGAGCTGTGCGCTCTCGACCATCGGCTGCACCAGCTTCTTCCCCAGCAAGCCGCTGGGCTGTTATGGCGACGGCGGGGCGCTGTTCACAGACGACGATGCCATTGCGCAGGCCGCGCGTGAAATCCGCGTGCACGGCCAGAGCGCGCGCTACACCCACACCCGCGTGGGCGTGGGCGGGCGCATGGACACGCTGCAATGCGCCATCGTGCTGGCGAAGCTCGAACGCTTCGACTGGGAAATCGAGCGGCGGCTCGAGATCGGCGAGCGCTACCAGCAACTGCTGGCCGCTGTGCCGGGTGTGCGGCGGCTGGCGGTGCGCGATGACCGCGACTGCGTGTGGGCGCAGTTCACCATCTTCGTCGACGACCGCAAGGCGGTGCAGGCCGGCCTGCAGGCGGCGGGCATCCCCACCGCGGTGCACTACCCGAAGCCCCTGCACCACCAGCCCGCCTATGCCCACCATGGCCAACCGGACGACTGCCCGCAAAGCATCCGTGCCGCGGGCCAGGTGCTGAGCCTGCCGATGAGCGCGGATCTGTCGCAAGCCGACCAGCAGCGGGTGGTGCAGACGCTGGCCGACGTGCTGGCGCACCAGCGCGCCGCGGCCTGACCTGCACCGCATGAACACCACGGCCGCTCCGCGCGCGCCCGGCCTGGTGCGAGCCACGCTCACGCTGCTGGCCGGCGGCGCGCTGGCGCAGGCGGTGCCGCTGCTGTTGGGCCCTTTGCTCACGCGGCTGTACACACCGCAGGAGTTCGGCGGCTACCACCTGTTCGCGGCCGTGGCGGCCAACGTGGCGGTGGTGGCTTGTGCCCGCTATGAATTTGCGCTGCCGCTGGAGACCAGCGACACGCGGGCGGCGGACCTGCGCGCGCTGTGCCGATGGCTGCTGCTGGCCGCCACGCTGGCCAGCACGCTGGGTGCCGCCGCCTGGGCCTGGACCACGCAGGCCGCCTGGCCGCTGTGGCTGCCGCTGAGTGTGTGCGTGCTCGGCGCGGTGTCCCTCGCCACGCTGGACGCCACGCGTGAGCAGCGCTTCCACGCGCTGGCCAGCGCCCGGGTGGCGCAGCATGGGGGTGGCGCCGCCCTGCAGGCGGCGGCCGGTGTGCTGCATGCCGGCGTGACGGGCCTGATCGCCGCGCCGCTGCTCGCCGCAGCGGCGGCCCTGGCGGTGCTGCGCTGGCGCTGGCGCGGCGGCTGGCGCCGGCCCTGGACGCAATTGCGTGCAGTCGCAGCAGCACACCGGCAGTTCCCCCTGCTGAACACACCGCATGCCTTTGCCGGCGCCTTGCAGGACACGGCCGCGGTGGCGCTGATCGCGGCATGGCAGGGGCCGGCCGCAGCGGGCTTCTGGGGCCTCACGCTGCGTTATCTCAAGGCCCCGGCCACCCTGGTGGGCGGCGCGGTCTCGCAGGCGCTGTATCCCAAGCTGGCGCAGTCCGGGCACCGCGTGACGGCGGCCTCGCGCGCGGCCGCTGTCCGTGTGATGGCCACGCTGGGCGCGATCGCGGCCGTGCTGGTGCTGCTGCTGGCAGTCTTTGGCCCCTGGGCCTTCGCCCATGCCTTCGGCGACCAGTGGCGCGAAGCCGGTGAGCTGGCGCGGGCGCTGGCACCGTACATCGCGCTGCACTTCGTGGCGTCGCCGCTGGCGGTGGTGACCATGGCGTGGCGGGCGCAGGGATGGGCGCTGCGCCTGGCGCTGGTGGGCCAGGCGCTCTTCGTGGGTGCGCTGGCGCTCGGGCTGGCCATCGGCGGCTTGCAGATGGCGGGCTGGATGGTGTCGGGCGTGATGGTGCTGTACTTCGGCTGGTATTTCTGGAAGCTGGCCACCTGGCCCCTCGACCCGCCGTTGGAGTTGCCGGCATGAGTGTGGCCCTGCGCGCATGGCTGAACCGCTGCCGCCGCTGGATCGCGCGAAGCCTGCTCTTTCGCACCGTGTTCGGCGAGCGTTCGCAAGGCCGGCTGCTGCCGCACACCCGCATCTCGCCCTCCTGCAGCATCGAGCATGAAGAGCGGCTGACGTTGGCGGACCATGTGTACATCGGCCCCTTCAACTTCATCGAGGCCAGCGGCGGCGTGACGATCGACGAGGGCGTGCAGATCACCAGCCACTGCAGCATCGTGACGCACAGCTCGCATCGCAGCCAGCGCCTGCTGGGGCGGCAGTTCGTGCAGCCGGGCGCAGGCGAGCGCCCCGGCTGGATCGCCGGGCCGGTGCACATCGGCGCCTACAGCTTCATCGGGCCGCATTCGCTGATCGAGGCCAATACCCGGCTGGGGCGCGGCACCCTGGTGTGCGCGGGCAGTTTCGTGCGCGGCGAGTATCCGGACTTTGCCGTGCTGGAGGGCCGGCCGGCGCGCGTGGTGGGCGACACGCGCCGCACCGATGAAGCGCTGCTGCGCGGCCACCCCGAGCTGCGAGCCTTCTACGACGCATGGGCCAAGGAATGAGGCTGGTGCTGATCGGCGATGGTGACAGCGTGCACCTGCTGAAGTGGGCACGTGCCCTGGCGCCGCGGGTGGAGCTGTGGGCGGCGTCCAGCCGCGGCTTCCTGCCGGGTTTTGACGCCGTGCTGCCCGCGGAGCGCCGGCTGGCGCTGAACAGCCAGCCGAACTTCGAAGGTGGCAATGCGGCCCTGCTGCGCTGCCTGCCGGCGCTGGCGCGCTGGCTGCGCCGGGTGCAACCGGATTGGCTGCATGCGCACTACCTCACCTCGCACGGCACGCTCGCCTGGCTGTCGCGCTCGGTGTTCCGTGTGCGCGGGCGCATCGCGGGCTCGGCCTGGGGCTCGGACATCCTTGTCGCGCCCGAACAGAGTGCGGTTCTGCGCTGGCTCACGCGGCGGGTGCTGGCCGCCTGCGCGGTCACCACCAGCGACT
Organism: Ideonella sp. BN130291; assembly: GCF_036231905.1. Lineage (NCBI taxonomy): Bacteria > Pseudomonadati > Pseudomonadota > Betaproteobacteria > Burkholderiales > Sphaerotilaceae > Ideonella > Ideonella sp. BN130291. The sequence goes on from NZ_JAZARE010000004.1 coordinate 41,911, forward strand.
CCCAGTACATGGGCCAGCGCATGAAGGCGCTGGGCGCCGCCGAGGTGATGCTGCTGCCTTTCGGGCTGGAAGCCATGCCACCGCGGCCACAAGCCAAGGACGACATGCTGTTCTTTGCCAACCGCGGGCTGGAGGCTATCTATGCGCCGCAGCGCGTGCTGGCCGTGTTTGCAAAGGTGGCGGCGCAATGGCCGCAGGCCCGGTTGGTGGTGGCCAACGATGGCTCGCTGCGCGGTGAGCTGGAGCACCAGGTGCAGGCCGGCGGGCTGGCGGAGCGGGTGCAGTTCACCGGGCGGTTGGATGCGGCCGCCCAGGCGGCGTATTACGGCAGTGCGCGCTGGTACCTGAGCCTGCCCGTCAGCGACGCGGTGTCGGTGTCGCTACTGGAGGCCATGGCACACGGCTGCGTGCCGCTGCTGTCGGACCTGCCGGCCAACCGTGAGCTGGTGCGCGATGGCGATAACGGCCTGGTGCTGCGCGACGCGGCGGCCACCGACGTGATGCCGGCGCTGGGCACGCTGCTACCGCGTGCCGACGACATCGCCGAACGCAACCGCGCGTGGGTGCGCGAGCATGCGTTGTTCGAACCCCTGGTGGACCGCTTCGTGCAGCGCCTGCAGCAGCTGCAGTCCGCGTGATGAACATCCTCTACCTCAACCACTACGCCGGCACGCCGGCCCTGGGCATGGAGTACCGGCCGTACTACCTGGCCCGGGAATGGGTGCGCACCGGGCACCGTGTTCAGATGCTGGCCGCGGGCTTCTCGCATGTGCGCGCGCACCAGCCCAACCTCGGCGATGCGCCACGCGACGAGGGCATCGACGGCATCGGATATCGCTGGTATCCGACACCCGCCTACCAAGGCAACGGCCTGGGCCGCGTGCGCAACATCTGGCGCTTCCTGTCCCAGGTGTGGGGTGACGCCCGGCGCATCGTGCGCGAGTTCCGCCCCGGCGTGGTGATCGCCTCCAGCACCTACCCGATGGACATCTGGGTGGCACGGCGCATCGCGCGGCTCGCGCGCGCCGCGCTGGTGTTCGAGGTGCATGACCTGTGGCCGCTGTCGCCGATCGAGCTCTCCGGCATGTCGCCGCGCCATCCGTTTGCGCTGCTGTGCCAGGCCGCCGAGGATGCCGCCTACCGCCACGCGGACGTGGTGATCTCGATGCTGCCCAAGGTGCAGCAGCACATGGCCTCGCGCGGGCTGGACCTGGCCAAGCTGCACATCGTGCCCAACGGCATCACCTTGGATGAATGGCATGGCACGGGCGAGCCGCTGCGCGACGACGTGGCAGCGGCCATCCGTCAGGCCAAGGCGGCCGGCCGCACCGTGGTGGGTTATGCCGGTTCTCATGGGCTGCCCAACGCGCTGGATCACCTGCTGGACGCAGCCGCGCTGCTGCGCGGGCAGGCGATCCAGATCGTGATGGTGGGTGACGGCCACGAGAAGGCGCGGCTGCAGCAACGGGTGGCCGCCGAAGGGCTGGACAAGGTGGCGATGCTGCCGCCGATTCCGAAGGCACAGATCCCATCGCTGCTGGCGCAGATCGACATCGCCTACATCGGCTGGCAGCGCGTGCCGATCTACCGCTTCGGCATCGCGCCCAACAAGCTGATGGACTACATGATGGCCGGCGTGCCGGTGCTGCATTCGGTGGAGGCGGGCAACGACCCGGTGGCCGAAGCCGGCTGCGGGCTCACGGTGGCGCCGGAGGCGCCGGCTGCCATCGCCGATGGCCTGCGCCGGCTCGCGGCCCTGCCGGCGGCCGAACGCCGGGCCATGGGTGAACGGGGGCGGGCGTTCGTCCAGGCGCATCACACCTATCCGGTGCTGGCGCGGCGTTTCGCCCAGGCCTGCGGCTTCGACGCGGAGGCGCCATGAATGCCCCGGTGCCACAGGAGCCGCAAGCCGTTGCCGAGCGTTATGCGCGGCGGGCAGCCACCACCGACCGCTACAGCCTGCTGCAGCCCGACGTGTGGCAAAGCCTGCAGGAGCGCCAGCGCGCCGAGTGGCAGATCTGGGCCCGGCTGGGCTGGCATGACCTGCCGCAGCGCCGCTACACCGAGGTCGGCTGCGGTGCGGGCGGGGCATTGCTCGAGGCTTTGCGCGCCGGTTTTGCCCCGGAGCACCTTACCGGGCTGGAGCTGCTGCCCGAGCGCCATGCCATTGCGCAGCGTGTGCTGCCGGCGAGCGTCAGCCTGCACCTGGGCGACGCCACCAGCGCGCCGATTGCGCCAGGCAGCCAGCATGTGGTCGCGCAGCACACCGTGTTCTCCTCCCTGCTGGACCACGACTTCCAGGCCGCGCTCGCGGCTGCCATGTGGCGCTGGGTGATGCCGGGCGGCGGCGTGCTGTGGTATGACTTCACCATGGACAATCCGCGCAACCCGGACGTGCGCGGCGTGCCGCTGCGGCGGGTGCGCGAGCTGTTTCCGCAGGGCACGGTGAGGCCCCGCCGCATCACCCTCGCACCGCCCATCGCGCGCCGGGTGTGCCGTGTGCACCCCGCGCTCTACACTGCGTTGAACAGCCTGCCGCTGCTGCGCACGCACCTGCTGTGCTGGATCCAGAAACACTGATATGAAAACCCCCACGCTCACTTCGTTCGCTGCCCCGCGAGGCGGCGCGTCAGCGCCTTTGGGCGGCCGGGCGGCGCTGACATGAATCAACCGTTCCTGCCTTTTGCCCTGCCCGAGATCGGCGAAGAAGAGATCGCCGAGGTGGTGGACACCCTGCGCTCCGGCTGGGTGACCACCGGCCCCAAGGCCAAGCGCTTCGAGCAGGCGTTCGTCGACTTCCTCGGTGACCCGTCGCTGGAGGCCATCGCGGTGAATTCCGCCACCGCCGGCCTGCACCTGGCGCTCGAGGCAGTGGGCGTCGGCCCGGGCGACGAGGTCATCACCACCACCCACACCTTCACCGCTACGGCGGAGGTGGTGCGCTACCTGGGCGCGGACGTGAAGCTGGTGGACATCGATCCGGCCACCTTGAACATCGACCCGAAGGCCATCGAGGCCGCGATCACGCCGCGCAGCAAGGCCATCATGCCGGTGCATTACGCCGGCCTGGCCGCCGACATGCCGGCGATCCTGGAGATCGCGCGCCGCCATGGGCTGAAGGTGATCGAGGATGCGGCCCATGCGCTGCCCACCACCGTGGGCGGTGCGCTCGTCGGTACGCTCGGCAGCGATGCCACCGTCTTCAGCTTCTACGCCAACAAGACGATCACCACCGGCGAAGGCGGCATGCTGGTCACGCGCGACAAGGCGCTGGCCGCGCGCGCCAAGGTGATGCGGCTGCACGGCATGAGCCGCGATGCCTTCGACCGCTTCACGGCCACCGTGCCCAGCTGGTACTACGAAATCGTGGCGCCGGGGTTCAAGTACAACCTGACCGACATCGCCGCGGCGCTCGGGCTGCACCAGTTGAAGCGTCTGCCTGCGTTCCAGCAGCGGCGCGAGGCGTTGGCGGCGCGCATGAACGAGGGTCTGGGCGGGCTCCCGCTGGTGCTGCCGCCGCAGCCGGGCGTCGGGGCCACGCATGCGTGGCACCTGTACGTGGTGCGGCTGGCCGACGGCGCCGGCGTGGAGCGCGACCGTTTCATCGAGAAGCTGTATGCCGCGGGCATCGGCTGCAGCGTGCACTACATTCCGCTGCACCTGCATCCGTATTGGAAGGAGCGCTACGGCCTGACGCCCGCGCAGTTCCCGCACAGCCAGCACGCGTTCGAGCGCATGGTGAGCCTGCCGCTGTACACGCGGATGACGGATGCGGACGCGGACCGGGTGGTGGCGGCGGTGCGCTGGGCGCTGCACGGCTGACACGCCGAGCCGAGGATGGCCATGGCCAAGCGCCTGATGGATCTGCTGTTCGCCGTCGCTGGGCTGGTGCTCTTTGCGCCGCTGATGCTGGGCATCGCGATCGCCATCAAGCTCGATTCACCCGGGCCGGTGTTCTTCCGGCAGGAACGCGTTGGGCGGGGTGGCCGGCCCTTTCGCATCCACAAGTTCCGCACCATGGGCGAGTCGGCGGAGCGGCAGGGGCCGCAGATCACGCTGGGCACCAGCGACGCACGCGTCACCCGGGTGGGCCGGTGGATCCGGTCGAGGCGTTTCGATGAACTGCCGCAGCTCATCGACGTGCTGAAGGGCGACATGAGCGTGGTGGGGCCGCGGCCCGAAGTGCCGCGCTACGTGGCCATGTATTCGGCGGAGGCACGTGCGAAGGTACTGTCTGTGCGGCCTGGCATCACCGACCCGGCGGCACTGGCCTTCCGCAACGAAGGCGAACTGCTCGCCGCCGCGGCCGACCCCGAGCGTGAATACGTGGAGGTCGTCATGCCGGTGAAGCTGCAGCACGCGATGGCCTACGCCGAGCGCGCCACCGTCTGGACCGATCTGCGCCTCATCGCACGCACCCTGAACGTGCTGATCACCGGCTGAACGCGCCTCCCATGTTCTGGCAATCCTTGGATGTATTCCTCACGCGCCTGCGGCCGCACCGGCAGCCGCTGTCGCTGCTGATCGACGGCGCGGTGGTCGCGCTGGCATGGCAGTTCACCTACCTGTTCCGGCTTGGCTTCGAACGCTGGATGACGGCGCGGCCCGGCTATGACGCCTGGGTGCTGGTGGGTGTCGTCGTCTGCTACCTGGCTGTGTTCCACCTGCTGCACGTGCCCAAGGGCATGTGGCGATTCTCCGGCTTCGGCGAGATCAAGCGCCTGATGCTCGCGTGCGGCCTGGCCGGCGGCATCAGCGCGTTGGTGGTGCTGATGTCGCATCTGCACGCGGTGCCGCGGGCGGTGCTCGCGCTGCATCCGTTCTTTGCCCTGTTCGGCGTGGCTGGTGTGCGGGTGATGTACCGCACCGTGTACGAGCACATGCGCCAGCAGGTCTCGGGCCGGTCCGCTGAAACGCGCCGGGCGTTGATCCTAGGTGCGGGCGACGCGGCCAGGCGCTTGGTCGCCGGCATCCAGCACGAAGGTTGGACGGTGGTGGGCCTGCTGGACGACGACCCGGCCAAGCAGGACAGCCGCGTGGCTGGCGTCCCGGTGCTGGGGCCGCTGAGCGAGTTGCGCGAGCAGGCGAGCACTCAAGGCATCACCCACCTCATCATTGCAATGCCCTCCGCGGCGCGATCCGTGCGCCGGCGCGTCATCGACCTCGCGATGGAAGCCAACCTGCCGGTGCTCACCATCCCGGGCGCGGAGGAATTGCAGCGTGGGGCAAGGGAGCGCGTGAGGGACATCGAGCCTGAGGACCTGCTGGGGCGCGAGCCGGTCGTGCTGGACGAAGCCGGCATCGGGGAGGTGCTGCGCGACAAGGTGGTGCTGATCACAGGCGCTGGCGGCAGCATCGGGTCCGAACTCTGCAGGCAGGTGGCGCGCTATCGGCCAAAGCAGCTGGTGCTGTACGAACTGAGCGAGTTTGCGCTGTACTCGATAGAACAGGACCTGGGGGAGCGCTTTCCAGATCTGCCGCTGGTGCGCCTGATCGGCGACGTCAAGGACCTGGACCACCTGCGTCTGACCTTCGCACGATGGCGGCCGCACGTGGTCTTCCACGCGGCGGCCTACAAGCACGTGCCATTAATGGAGCATGACAACGCCTGGGCCGCGTTGCGCAACAACACGCTGGGTACGTACTACGCCGGGTTGGCTGCTGCGGAGAACGCGGTTGAGCGCTTCGTATTGATCAGTACCGACAAGGCGGTGAACCCGACCAATGTGATGGGCGCCACCAAGCGCGCAGCCGAGATGGTGATCTCGGCGATGGCCACGGAACACGAGGGCACCCGCTTCATGGCCGTGCGTTTTGGCAATGTGCTGGGCTCTTCGGGCAGCGTGATCCCGAAGTTCAAGGAGCAGATCGCCAAGGGCGGCCCGGTCACAGTGACGCATCCGGACATCATCCGGTACTTCATGACGATTCCGGAGGCCGCCCGCCTGGTGTTGCAGGCGGCGGCGATTGGCGAGAGCGGGCAGGTGCTCGTGCTGGACATGGGCGAGCCGGTGAGCATTGTGGATCTCGCCCGCACCATGATCCGGCTGGCCGGCCATTCCGACGCTGAGATCCCGATCGTCTTTTCCGGCCTGCGGCCCGGCGAGAAGCTGTTCGAGGAACTGCTGGCAGATGGCGATGCGACCGTCAAGACGCCGGTGGAGCGGCTGAGGATCGCCAAGCTGGACCTTTCTCGCGCCGACGATACCTCCTGGATCGAAGCGTTGTGCGAACGTGCAAACCCACAGTTGCACCCCGACGATGGACAGGCACGGCGGTGGCTGCAACAGGTTGTCCCTGAATATGCGCCTGCGCGCAACCCGTCATGATTGTCATCGTTGCCGGCATGCCGCGAAGCGGCTCAACGTTCTCGTTCAATGTTGTGCGAGAGATCCTGCAATCGCTAGGCAGCACTGCGTGGGCATCTGACAACCGCATGCCCCCTTTGGGGCGGCTCACCGCGTCGGCTCACTTTGTCCTGAAGAGCCACCACCCGGACGAGGAGATCCGCTCAATGATCGCGGACGGTCGGGCAAAGGCAATTTGCACACACCGCAAGCCCGAAGATGCCATCGCGTCCTGGTCGCAGACTTTCGGGTTCAGCTTGGCAGAATCAATAGAAACCGTCGCCAGTTGGATCGCGTGGCACAGCGAACTCGCCGGTCGTATGCTGAACCTGCCCTATGAGCAGGTTGAAGGGGATCCAGCGGCGGCGATAGACCGGATCGCCGCGTGGTTGGGAGTTGAGTGGTCAGTGGAGCGACGTAGTGAGCTGCTTGCCAAGTATGACAAGCGGGCCGTCTTCGAGCGGGTGTCCCGGATGGAGAAGGACGAGTCCACGGTAGATCTTGGCTTTTCGTACTACGACCCGGAGTCATTCTTCCACCGCCGGCATGTCCGTTCAGTGGAACCGCTCGGTGCCGCCAGTGTGCTGTCCGAAACTGCCGTGGCGGAAATTCGGACGGTGCTCGCCGCGTACCTTTCTGACGGCGGTGAATACCGGCCTGTCGGCTGATGAACCGCGTTTTTCTATGTAGCGCCTTGCGCCTTCTGGATCGCCGTTAGATGGGCGTGACCGTGGTGGTCGGGGTGCCATCAGCAGTGCCGTTGCCCGCGATCTTGTTGTTGCCGAAAGAGATGTAGGCGCCGCCGGCACCGGGGTACAAACCGTAGGCGTTGCCCATGGAAGTGACGTCGCTCAACCAGACGGTCGCTGCGCCACCGCTGGACAGTACGCCTGCGTTCAGGTTGCCCGATGTCGTGACGCGCGTCAGGCTCACGCGCGCCGGCATGCCATTGGAGGCCGCAGTAACCCCGTGCGTCCCATTGCCGGAGAGTATCGAGTCTGATACGGCGGCGAAGCCATTGTCGTTCACCCGCAGGCCGGTTAGGCCGTTGGCGTTGAGCGAACTAAACGCGATTGCGACCCGGGCGCTACCACTGGGAGCCACGAGCACGCCGTGCATCGCGTTCTCTCGGAACATCGAGTTGGTGATGGAGACATGCGCGTTTCCGCTGCTCGCAACCTGGACGCCTGACTGGGACTGCCCTCGGATGGTGACGTGGTCAATCTGGACAGAGGCCGCGTTGAGAACATTGACACCATTCACCCCGGTGCCCGCGCCTTCGATGTCGAGGTTCCGCAGGGTGACGTTGATGCCTGCACCGTTCACCACGAAGCCGGTTGATCCGGCGTTCAGCACGCCGCCAATGTATCCGCCGCAATCGATGTGAATCGATTTAGTGATGGTCAGCCCGCCGAACCCCCCAGCGTCGAGACAGTTAATTTCGCCGTTGGCGGCCGTTTTGCTGATCGCGCCCGCGAAAGTCTTGCAGGGCGCCGTGCGGCTGCACGGGTTTGCGTCGTCTCCTACGCCGGACACCCAAGTGCGGGTGGCCTGCGCCGAGGCGGCATGGGGCAGTGCCATCATGAGGATGATGGCAAAGGTGGCGACACAGCGACCGAATGAGTGCAAGAGGTTCATTTGGGAGAGCGCGTAGGGTGGGTCGGAACTATCGCACCGGGAGGTAACGGCGAGCAATCGGTCTACCGCGGTAATCCTTCCAGAGTGCGACAGACGCCGCACAGATCACGTCCACTCAGCGGTCGAACGTCAGCCACTTGGGTGTCTTGAAGCGCGATATACGGTTGTATAGCACCACATAGGTCACCGCAAACAGCGCAAGAAAACACGCGATGATCAAGGTGCTATCCCAGAACAGCACTGCGGGGGCCACAGACAGCAGGCAGAGGACCCAGAGATACGGCGACGTCATGGAGTTCGACATGGTGCTGCCTCGTCCGGTGCCAAGAAGAGCCGGCCGTACCACCCGCCGGTACAGCAGGGTATGGAGGTGGATACCGTCGGGAGCTGCCGCAGCAATGCCCCGCACGACGCGGCGACGGTACATCGAAAAGACAGTCTCGAAGATGGGGTAGATGCAGATGAGCAGCGGGCACAGAGGCGACACCTCCGCATTGCGCCCGATGAGCAGCACCCCGAGTTCGGCGACCATGAATCCAAGGAAGTAGGCCCCCCCATCGCCCAGGAAAATCAAACCGGCGGGGAAATTGAGGACGAAAAACCCCAGGACCGCGCCGCACAGCGCTAGCGCCGTAGTCAGCACGAACGCGTCGCCCACGCGGTAAGCGACGTAGCCGAGTGATAGCAGCATGAGCAACACGCACATCGATGCCAGGCCGTTGAAGCCGTCGATGATGTTGACAGAGTTCGCCACGCCGGTCACCGCGAACACCGTGAGCAGGATCGCGGTGGGATACCACTGGATCAGCAGTTCCAGACCGGGGATATCGCTGCGCTTGAGGACGGCATCCAGTAACCACACACCGAGTACCGCGGAGGTGGCGTTCAGCACCAGCCGCCGGCGCGGGGGGACCCGGCGGGTCACATCCTCCACCAACCCCGAAAGGAAGGCTGGAAGGGAGGCGACCAGAAAGCTCCACCGCAGGCCGTGGTCATCGGGTATGGCGCTGTGCTGCGCCCAGCCTTCGGCAATAAGCACCGCGAAGAACAAGGACACTCCTCCGATGCGAGGAATGCTCCGTGAGTGCACGGTCTGGGGAGCGAAGGTGTTCGCGGCCCAGGCATCGTGACCGCTGGCATACCGAACGAGCAGCAGCGTAACGATCAGCGAGGTGGCGAAACTGATGATCAGGAGTGTCATGGCGAACCGCGCGCCAAGATCCTGGCCGCAACCGATAATTGTCGTTGATCCTCTGGAGCCACGCTGCTATTTCGCTTGAACACTGTCTACATCAATGGCAAATTTACCGCCCAACCTACAACTGGCGTTCAGAGGGCGGCTCACAACACCGTTGCAGCTTTGGATCGACTATTGCAGCGGCAAACGGCGAAGTCGACCCACTGGGTGCTTCTGTGTCCTGACCGGCGCCGAGCACCCACCCTGCAATGCATCGAAACCCGGGTGATCACTGGCGCCAGCATGCTTGGGCTGCACGGCTGGGAGCAACTTCTCCTTCCATGGGTAACCAAGGGAGCGCCCTTGTTGAGCTTGTCTGGGTCGGCGCCGTGGTTGAAGCACGTGCAGGCCTGCACCTTTTACGACGCGGCGGTTTTCGACCGTCCCGGCGCCTATAGGCGAGTCTTTGTCTGGTGGTACCGCTTCCTTTTTCGTCGACTGGCTGGGAAGGCAGCGTTCGTCGCGACCGTGTCCGAGTTTTCGAAGGGACGGCTGATGGAGCACCTGCCGTTAACGCTGCAGCGCGTGGCGCTGCTGGGCTGCGGGGCTGATCACTTTTCCGCCGTGACCGCGGATGGCAAGGTTCTGATGCGGCTTCGACTCATCCCTGGCCACTACTTCATCGTGGTGGGCAGCGCCAATGTCAACAAGAACCATTCTGCCGTCGTGGAGGCCTTCACCAAGCTTGCGGACCGACCTGACTTGAAGCTCGTCATCGTCGGGAGTCATCGGCCGGAGGTCTTCTCTAGAGCCGAGGTTCTGGGGACGGACGCCCGAATCGTACATGCGGGGGCAGTGGACGATGCCTCACTCAAGGCGCTGTACGAACACGCGGCTGCCCTTGTGTTTCCATCTCGGTACGAGGGTTTTGGACTCCCTCCGCTGGAGGCGATGTCCTGCGGTTGCCCGGTGATCACAACGCGCACGGCCGCGATCCCGGAGTCCTGCGGTGAGGCCCCGTTCTACGTCGAGGAGGCGTGCGCACCGCAACTCGCGGAAGCGATGCACCGCCTTGCCGGCGATCCGTCATTGAGAGTCGCGCTCGCCCACGCTGGACGCCGACACAGCGCACGCTTTACCTGGGATGCGGTCGCGTCCCGCCTGTTATCGAGTGTGTCGTCCGTCCATTGGACTGACGACACCAGACAGGCATGAAGATTCTTCAAGTCTGCAAGTTCTATCCGCCGGTGCCGGGCGGGATGGAAACTGTCGCCTGGGAAATCACCGAAGGACTGCGCAGGCGGGGGATAGACGTCGCTGTGCTTTGTGCAGGATTGGAGCGGCATACGTACGAAGAGCGGGCCGTTTCCGGCTACCGAATTGTTCGTGCCGGGGCTTGGACGAGGGTACTCTCCACCTCCGTCGCTCCAGCCATGCCCGGCCTGCTCCGAAGCATGAGTCGGAGCGCCGACATTGTCCATGTCCATATGCCGGACCCCATGGCGGCGCTGTCCTTGTGGCTTGCCCGGCCTCAGGGGAGGGTTGTGGTTCATTGGCACAGTGACGTCGTGAGGCAAAAGCGGGCGTTGCAACTCTATCGTCCCTTGCAGTCATGGGTTCTGCGGCGCGCAGATGCGATCGTCGCGACATCGAATGCATATGCGGAGACGTCGCCTTGGCTGCAGGCGTGGACTAACAAGACGGTGGTCATCCCCATCGGAATTTCTGCGGCGCCTTCCCCCGACCCGGAGGCGGTGGAGCGCATTCGCAAGCGGTTTGGCCATCGCAAGATCGTGTTCTCCCTGGGCCGCATGACGTACTACAAGGGATTCGACGTGCTGCTTCGGGCGGCAACGGCCTTGCCTGATGACTGCGTTATCATCATCGGCGGCGGAGGAGAACTGCTCGCTTCTTACCGCGAAGCTGCGATGTCGCGTGGGCTGGCGGACAAGGTTTCCTTTGTGGGCTATATCGCCTCGCAAGATCTAAGCAGCTATTTTGCGGCTGCGGAGGTGTTCTGCCTGCCCTCCACCGAGCGTGCCGAGGCCTATGGTGTGGCGCTGCTCGAAGCCATGGCAATGAGCAAACCGGTCATCACCACCGATATTCCGGGCTCCGCGGTGCCTTGGGTGAACCAATCGGGGGTGACAGGACTCACTGTGCCAGTGGGTGACGCACAGGCATTGGCCTGTGCCATAGGCCGCCTCGTGGGGGACTCGGCGTATGCATCGCAGCTCGGAAATCAAGCGAGACAACGCTTCGAGGAGCACCTGACGGCCGAGGTCATGCTGGAACGGACCACGGCGCTGTATTCCCGATTGGGCCACTGTTTTTAGGATCGGTTTTGGAAACCAACGTTGCTGAGCTCTCCCAGGTCAATCAGTCTGCTGCTGCCACGAGCTGGTGGCTTGCGCCGCTTAAGCAATTGAACCGTGTGTTCGTATTCGCGGTCTTGATCCCGACGTTCTTGGCGATCCTGTACTTCGGCGTTGTAGCTTCGGACGTCTACATCTCCGAATCTCGCTTCGTCATCAAGAACCCTCAGCGACAGGCGCAGTCCACCATCGGTGCGCTGCTGCAGAGCACCGGTTTCACCCGGGCTCAGGATGACACCTATTCCGTCCATGACTATGTGCTGTCCCGCGATGCCCTCCACGAACTGGACCGTCAGCTTGACGTGAAAAAGGCGTTCTCATCAGATCGCATCGATGTCTTCAACCGGTTCCCTGGCGTGTCGTGGGACGACAGCTTCGAGGCGCTTTACAAGCACTATAGAAAGCATGTGACGGTCGACTACGACACCGTTTCCTCCATTTCAGTGCTGTATGTGCGGGCTTACACGGCCGAAGACGCTCGGCGGTTCAACGACCTTCTGCTCCAGATGGGCGAGCGACTGGTCAACAACCTGAACAACCGCAGTCGGCAGGACCTCATCGGAACGGCGCAGAAGGAGGTCCGCGAAGCCGAAGAACGCGCCAAGACCGCGTCTCTGGCGCTCTCGGGTTATCGCAACCGCCAGTCCCTGTTTGATCCCGAACGTCAGGCCGGCCTGGAACTGCAAAGCGTCGCCAAGATCAAGGAAGAGCTGCGTGGAGCGGAAACGGAACTCGCCCAACTGCGACAGGTGTCCCCGAGCAACCCGCAGATTCCGGTGATCCGGGCGCGCGTTGAATCGCTTCGCCTGGCGGTGGCAGCTGAAACGGCACAGGTAACAGGCACAAAGGGTTCATTCACCACGAAGGCGTCAGAGTACGACAGGCTCGTCTTGGAGAAGACCTTCGCCGAACGGCAGCTCGCCACGTCGTTGGCCGCACTGGAAACGGCGCGCAACGAGGCCCAGCGCAAACAGCTTTACCTAGAACGGCTTGTCCAACCGAATCTGCCGGACAAGGCGGAGGAGCCTAAGCGGACCAGGTCTATCTTGGTCGTCTTTGCGCTAGGGATGATTCTTTGGGGGGTGGTCAGCCTCGTCCTCGCCAGCGTGCGAGAGCACACCGACTGAGCGGTGCCCGATCGTGACCGACGGTTCCCTCCTAAAGGCGCTGCGTGTTCAGTGGCGCGTGGTCCGCGCCCTCATGATGCGCGAGGTAATCACCCGCTTCGGCCGGGAGAATCTAGGCGTGCTGTGGTTGATCGGTGAGCCGGCCCTGTTCACTCTTGGGGTCGCTGCGCTGTGGTCCGCCGCAGGCTTGAGCCATGGCTCTGGCATTCCGATCGTCGCGTTTGCCATCACGGGCTATTCCTCCGTACTGATGTGGCGCAACACGGCCAGCAAGTGCAACGCTGCCATCTCCCAGAACTTCAACTTGCTTTACCACCGCAACGTTCAGGTGGTCGATCTCTTCATCACCCGCATTCTTTTGGAACTGGCCGGCGCCACCGCTTCGTTCATGCTCCTCTCCGTGCTGTTCATCTCGTTGAACATGATGAAGCCGCCGGTGGACATGATGACCGTCATTGGCGGCTGGTTGATGCTCGCCTGGTTCGGCGCATCCCTGGGTCTCCTGCTCGGGTCTGCGATGGCCTATTCCGAACTCGTGGACCGCGTGTGGCACCCAACCTCTTACCTGCTTTTTCCCTTGTCAGGGGCGGCATTCATGGTTGAGTGGCTGCCTAAGCCGGCGCAACAGGTGGTGCTGTTGCTGCCCATGGTGCATGGCGTGGAGATGGTCCGAGAAGGGTTCTTCGGCAATACGGTCAAGACGCACTACGACATCCCGTACATGGCCGCGATCTGTCTGGTCATGAATCTGGTGGGGCTCTTCCTCGCCCGGGATGCCAGCCGCCGGGTGCAGGCACCATGATCTCCATCGAGAACGTTTGCAAGACGTACCGCACCCGCCACGGCAATCGGCTGGTGCTGGACCACATCAATATGAAGCTCGATCGCGGGCGAAACGTCGGTATCCTTGGCCGCAACGGCGCAGGCAAGTCCACGCTCATCCGAATGCTTAGCGGTGCGGAACGCCCGACATCCGGCAGGATCCGCCGCGGGATGACGGTCTCCTGGCCGCTGGCCTTTGGGGGTGCTTTCCAGCCGCACCTGACGGGGCTTGACAACCTGAAGTTCGTGTGCCGCATCTATGGCGTGGACTACCGGCCTAAGGTTCAGTTCGTCGAGGAGTTCACCGAATTGGGGGTGTACTTTCGCGAGCCGGTTTCCCATTACTCCATGGGCATGGCGACGCGACTGGCGTTCGCGCTGTCCATGGCGGTGGAATTCGACTGTTTCCTGATCGACGAGACCATGGTGGTGGGCGATGCTCGCTTCCACGAGCGCTGTCACAACGAGCTCTTTGTTAAGCGCAAAGATCGAGCCTTCATCCTCGTGTCGCACCAGCCCGAGGAGATCCGACGCTACTGCGAGAGTGCGTGCGTGCTGCACCAGGGGCGGCTTCACTCGTTCGACTCCGTGGATGCGGCGTACGAGTTCTATCAAACCGCGACGCTGTGAGAGGCCGCCCTTGAAGGTGCTCGTCGAATTGCGACCGGCGTTGCATGGTTATGCAGGCATCCCGCAGGAGACGAGACTGCTGTTCCGTGGCCTGGGCCGCTTGGCGGGCATTGAGACAGTCGGCCTGCTCCAGAGCAGCGGCCAGTTCCTGCCTCCGGCAATTGATAAGCGGCCGCGTGAACCGCATGAAGTCATCGATCGCCTATCGCGCGTTGTCATTGGTTTGCAAGCGGCCCCGCAGGCTGCTCCGCCGATGGGAAGAGTCGGCCGCGTGCTCGCTCGAGTCCGCCGTCTGGCGCCACCAGCGTTGTTGCTCGCCGCCTGCGTGCTTCGCGCCAAGCACCGGCTGACCCGGTTCGATCCGGAGCGGTTCAAGGACTTTCTCTGGAGAGGATTGTTCTCCAAGTCCCTACCATCCGAGGACTTCGATCAGATCACAAGGGCGGACTACCGGGTCTGTCGGTGGCCCTACGGGGCGATGCATGCGGCCGCTCTCGCGACGCGCAGCATTGGCGGCCCGTATTACCCGGGTCTCGACACGCGAGGCTTCGACGTGATGCTGGCGATGACGCCTTATCCGTGCAATGTGTCGCCTGGCACCACGCTGGTCGTTCGTTACTTCGACGCTGTGCCGCTACTGCTTCCGCACACCATCGTCCATACGGTCCATCACCAAGCGCTCCACTACCATGCGTTGCGCAGCAATGTTGCTAGCGGCGCATATTTCGTCTGTTGCTCGGAGGCGACGCGGAAGGACCTGCTTGCCACCTTCCCAGACCTCGGGGACCGTGCAGTGACGATCCCCTGCATGCTGTCGCACGACTATTTCGAGGAATCGTCCGAGGCAGCCAGCATCGCCGACATCGTGCGCAAGCACCGCTGGCTGCCTGCAGAGGCTAGCGCCCCGGCGCTCGGGTCAGAGTGGGCGCAGGGTGATCCGTACCTGCTGATGGTGTCGACGCTAGAGCCACGGAAGAACCACGAGACGCTGGTGCAAGCATGGGAGCAGATCAAGCGGCGCATGCCGCGGCTGAAACTGGTGCTGGTGGGCGCCATCGGATGGGACAGCGAGGGCCTAGTCTCCCGGATGTGGCACTGGATTGCGCGTGGCGACCTGTGCCTGCTGAGAGGCGTGCCGGCCAATGAGATGCGAGTGCTGTATCGACATGCCGGCGTGACAGTTTGTCCCAGCTATGCCGAAGGCTTTGGCTATTCCGGGGTCGAGGCGATGCGCTGTGGTGGTGTGGTGGCCGCCTCTGGCATCGAGGTGCACCGGGAAGTGTGCGGTGACGCAGCGGAGTACTTTGACCCTTACTCGGCGACTGAGCTTGCCAACGTGGTCGAGCGACTGCTCGACGAAGCAGCATCGCAACGGCGGGATGAAATGCGCAAGGCGGGGGCCGTGACGGCGGCCAGGTATCTGCCCGATCGGATTGCGCCGATGTGGCAGGCGTTCTTCGAGCGCCTGCCTCGTTGAAGCGGGCTCTGTAGTCGCATTCGCGATCACGGAGCCCGAAGCATCCAGTCAAGGGTATCTTGAAGCGCGATGGGCTCAAGTGGTCCGATGCATTCGTCAAGCCGTCGGCGATCCCCTAGAAGCACCGTGACCTCGTTGCTTCGGACGAAGGCGGGGTTCACGCGCACTTCGAAGGGGTGACCGGACAAGCGCTTCACCATGTCCAGCACCTCCTGGAGCGTGTAAGCCCGGCCGGAGCAGACGTTGAACGTTCCCCCCGTGGCTGCCGGTGTCTGAAGGAGTCGCGCATAGG
Source organism: Ideonella sp. BN130291 (assembly GCF_036231905.1). Taxonomy (NCBI): domain Bacteria; kingdom Pseudomonadati; phylum Pseudomonadota; class Betaproteobacteria; order Burkholderiales; family Sphaerotilaceae; genus Ideonella; species Ideonella sp. BN130291. Next base: position 57,796 of record NZ_JAZARE010000004.1, read on the forward strand.
CCTCGACCACCATCCGGACATCCGAGAAGTCCCGCGCGACATGGAGATTACCCAGTTCGATCAGCGCCGCACGGCGCCGGACATGCGAGATGATCTTGGGTAGGAGGAAGGATTCGGATTGGCCTACGCCTGTGTAATTGAAAGGCCGCGTCACGATCAGAGGCAGGCGTGAGGCATATAGGCGCGCCAAGTACTCCATCGCCAGCTTGCTGACAGCGTAGTCGTTCGCGGGCGCCGGATCACTTGATTCGTCGAGGCTTCCCTCGGTGCTGTTGCCATACACATTGGCGCTGCTCGCCAAGAGGACTGCCTCGGGCAATGTGCCGCAGGAGACCAGCGCTTCCAGCAGATGGCGGGTACCCACGAGATTGGTGGCATACATCGCATCGGCATCGCCGTGGGCAACAAAGGCGATGGCCGCCAGATGCGCAACCCATTGGGGCTGCATTGCCTTGGCCATCCGGGCCAGTCCCTCGGCGTCCCGGAGGTCTGCCTGCAGGACCGAGGTGGCCCCCTCGACGGGCATGGTCGGGCTATGGTGCACCAAACCATGGACCTCATGGCCGGCGGCAGCGAGCCGTCGAACCAAGTAACGGCCCGTGAAGCCATCGGCCCCGGTCACCAGCACCTTCTTGCTCATGCTCTGCACTTTAGAAGGAGAAGCCCGCTGTGTTCCGCCGCAGGTCCGCCTCCACCATCATGTGGCACAGTTGCTCCAGCCCGGTTGTCGGACTCCAGCCCAGTTCCCGGGTTGCTTTCTCCGGGTTGCCGATCAGAAGATCCACCTCCGCCGGCCGGTAGAACTTCGGATTCACACGGACAACCGTCTTGCCGCTTTGCGAGTCGATCGCGACTTCCTTCTCGCCTTCGCCTTTAAAGACCAACGCGATACCGGCCGCTTTCGCGGCCATGGCGACGAAATCCCTGACGGTTTCAGTCCGGTTGGTAGCCAGGACATAAGTGTCCGGGGAATCTGCCTGAAGCATGCGCCACATGCCTTCGACATATTCCTTAGCGAATCCCCAGTCTCGCTTGGCGTCCATGTTGCCGAGTTCGAGGACGTCGAGTTGCCCCAGCTTGATCTTTGCGATGGAGTCGGTGATCTTGCGGGTCACAAACTCGCGTCCGCGCAGCGGAGACTCATGGTTGAACAGTATCCCGCTGCTGCCGAAGATGCCGTAGCTCTCGCGGTAGTTGACGGTCATCCAGTGGGCATAGAGCTTCGCCACTCCGTAGGGGCTGCGAGGGTAGAACGGCGTGGACTCGATTTGCGGGATCGCCTGCACCTTGCCAAACATCTCCGAGGTGCTTGCCTGATAGAAGCGGATGCCCGGATTGACGATGCGAATGGCTTCGAGCAGGTTGACTGGGCCGATACCCGTGATCTTCGCCGTCGTCACCGGTTGCTCGAACGATACGCCGACGAAGCTCTGCGCCGCCAAGTTGTAGATTTCCGTCGCCTCGGTCGTTTGCAGGAGGCGGATGCTCGCGCCAAGGTCGGTGAGGTCGTACTCGACAAGATGAAGATTCGGGTGCTTCACGATGCCAAGCTCCTCGATTCTCCAAAAGTTCACCGAGCTGGTACGCCGGTAGGTGCCATAGACGGTGTAGCCCTTCTCCAGCAGCAGTTCAGCCAAGTAGGCACCGTCCTGCCCGGTGATGCCGGTGATGATCGCTCGCTTCATGAGATGAATTGTCGGTTGTTAGAGATTGGAAAGGACTGGCTGGCGGACGGCCGCCGCGTTTGTGGATTCCGTTCAGAAAGCTTCGACGCGGCCGTTCAAGGAACTTGGGGAGCCCGGCTGCTGAGGCAGGCAGACGTCCGTCAGGAGATCTTCGGGCGCCGGTGCAATCTCAATGCCGGACAGCGATATATCAGCGTCGTCAGGGGTCCACACCCGGACTTCCAGATCGCGGCAAGCGGCGTCGAGCCTAACCAGGAGTCTGGCCACCTCCGCCTGGCCGCCCTGGCCTGGAGAGATCGCTTCAGCTGCCAAGCGTATGGCGCCATGGTCGGTGACTACGTCGGCATAGGCCTGTTGCAAGCCCGCACCGCCAGCGCTGCCCCAGATGCTAACGCTGTAGGTGCCGCGAGCGAGTGCTTGGAAGGGCCCGTACACCAGAAATCCCTTGCGGCCGTCGCTTCGCATTCGCGCGCCGTCCCGGATGCCCACTTCGGTTTTCAGCCGGTAGTCGCCCGCACTAAAGCGGAGCACCTCGTCAGGTTCCCACTGGGCATGGTGTAGAGGTGAAAAGACAGCCTCTGCCAGCGCTTCTGCACTTTGTTGCCATGTCAATCGGGCTACCCGCACCTTGGTGTCGCGGGCAACTCGTGGTGAGCCCCAGCTTTGGAGGATGAGCGAGAGGTCCCGCTCGCTGCGGAAGAACGTCGCGTCCTCGGATGCAACCTCCCGGAACACCGGGATGTCGCGGGCGATGACCGGTAACCCGTGAAGCTGCGCTTCGATCACCGGCAGGCCAAAGCCCTCACCGAGGCTCGCGGCGATCAGCGCGCTGCCGAGGCCGTAAAGGCGCGCGAGATCGGCATCGCTGACGCGTTCGAACCAATGGAGCAGACGTCCCCGTTCTGCGTGATTGCGTATCCGACCCGCCAGTTTCTCTGACTTCCAGCCTTCCTTGCCTACGATGACCAGTTTCGCAACGGACCCGCGTGCCCAGGTGGCCTCGAACGCCTGGAGGACGTCGGCATGTCCCTTTCTCGGCTCCAAAGTCCCAACCATCAAGAACGTCGGCCCCTTCTCGAGCAGCGCGCGCAGCGGAGCCGAGAGCAGGCTCGTGCCGATAGTGGCCGTTTGGGGAAGATCCGCGCCAAGATGAAACCAGTCGATAGGTAAGGGGCGCCGGCGCACCACCTGCTGCCGAGCGAGCCATTCAGGTAGCTCTTCGGCCACCGCCCGCGAGATGCAGATGGCGCCGTCGCTCTCCGCGACCACCTCGAGCCATCGCTGGAACGCAGCCTCGGCGCCTTCGGGGAAGTGCTCGGGCATGGACAGGGAGAGCAGGTCGTACACCACGAACTTCACAGTGACGCCGTGCCGCATCATCTGCCGGTAGAACGACCGCTGGGCCGGGATAACAAACGGCTGGAAATCCAGGCCCACGAACACGTCGCCGGCGCCAAAGCTGATCGGGGCGTCGGGGAGGGGGGCGGCCGGCGCCTGCAGCATGCGCAAAGATAGGTTGCGAGCGTATCGATAGCCCGCCCGCCCTGCTTCGGCATATACAGGCTCTACACGGAAGCCTTTCATGGGCTGACAGAGCCAGTGTTCGAGGATGTTGCGGACAACGCGCTGAATACCGGTACCGGCGTCGTGGTGCACCAGCTCCGAAACGTCGACCAGCAGCTGGCGCGCCGGTGTGGGACGAGGCCTGAAGGCCAGTTCTTCGGCTCGTGCTAGATCGGACCACCAGCGCGGGTCGGCTTGGCCTTCATCGAGGCGCGCAAGCATTGCGTTGAGCGCCTGCAGCTCGTTTTCGGCAGCCTGGTAGAAGCGCTCGATCGTGTGGAGGTACTGCTCCGCACAGACTTTTGGTGAGTGAGTCGACAGGATGTGCTCCCTCGCCTTTTGGCCGATCTGCACACGGCGTCCGCCGTTCTCATAGAGCGCCTCCAACGCCCCGGACAAGGCCCGGTCGTCGAAGTCGTCAGGTACCTTGACGACCATATCGTCGGGCAGATCCGCGAGGCTGCCGTGCGAATTGACGATTGTGGCCAGCTCGTGGTTCATGCAGTCAAGAACCGCCGCGGACGTCTCCCCGCGCGACAACGATCGCAGCTGGACCGCCGCGTCCGCCCCGTGGAGATACAGGCGATAGGTCTTTGCGTCTGTCCAACCGGTGATCCGGACACGGGCCGCCGCGGGGGTTGCAGCGATACGGGATTGGAGGGAGCGGCCGTAGTCGCCTGGATGGTTGTCACCGACAAAAATCAGATAGCAGTCTTGAAGGGCGCTAAGTGTGGATGACAGCCACGCGTCCAGCAAACGATCGTTGAGCTTGGTGGGCCCCAGCAGTCCAAAGCTGCAGACCACAAAAGCGTCTTCGGGCAGGTTCAACGCCCTCCTGGCCGCCTTGCGGTCCAGCATGCCAGCGGGTTGTCGAAGCAGCGGAATCACCGCACAGCGACGGGCCGCCTCTGCGCCATACCAATCCTCGGCCAAGCGGACAGAGGCGTGCGAATGAACGACGACACCGATCGCCTGCTCGAAGACGAACCGGCTGCAGGGATATTTCCAGACGACGTCGTGCGATTCGTGAAGGAAGCGTTCAGCCGCCGCAAGTGATCCATGTGACTCGTACAGTGCGCGCGTCCAGGCACCCGGCGACCGGCCGGTGCCTTCCAGCGCCTCCATCACATGGCCGAGGTAGAAGTCGTGCAGTACCACCACGCCCGGCACCTGCTCAATCAGGCTGAACATGTGCAGGTGGAACACCGAGTTTCCGAGGTGGTAGACGACCCTGTCGAAGCGGTGGCTGTTACGAAGGAACCAGTCCACGCTGCGCACGGGACTGCCGGCAACGGCGACGGCAGGGCTCACCTCGGATTGCGCTGCGACAAGTTCAATGTCGAAATAACGCCGCAGCTGCGGCAGCAGTTCGGCGGAGTAGTCGCTGATACCGCTGCGCTCGGGCGGGAGGGGCGAGACGTACGCCAGCCGCAGACGCCGTGCCGGCAGGCCAAACATCGGCTTGACGGCGGTCGTCTTCTTACGGGCGTGCAGTTGCTCCAGCGCCGCCAAGGCTCGTTGGGCGGTGGCATTCCAGCTGAAGCGCGCAGCCTGCGTCAGCGCGCGCCGTTCGTGCCGCTTGCGTAGCAGGGGGTCGTTGAGAAATCGTTCGATCGTGCGTGCCATTGCGGCGTCGTCATGCGCGTCGAAAAGTGCCTCTGGGTCGCCGATGACCTCGGGCAGACTGGAGCTGTCCGCCGCGATCGTTGCCCGCCCACACGCCATGGCTTCCAGCGCAGGCAGACCGAACCCTTCGTGCCAGGAGGGAAAGACGAACAGCTTGCAGAGGTTGTATAGCGCAACCAAGTCAGCCTCGGGAATGAAGCCGGTGAAAACCACCTGGTCCTTTCCCAAGCCGAGCTGCCCCATGAGCTTGCCGAGGCGCTCTCGATCCGTGGCATGAATGGCGCAGACCACTGCCAACTGGTGGGTGTCGCGCAAAGACGATGGCAGCGACGCGAAAGCCCTGAGCAGTCCTTCGATGTTCTTACGGTGGTCGATGCCACCGGTGTACATGACGAACTGCCGCGCCAAGCCATATCGGCTGCGAAGCTGGCGTTCGGTCGCTGGAGCGATGACAACGGGTCTGAACGAGGGATCCGTTGCAGTCGAAATGGAGATGCAGTCCTCACTGGAGCGTCCCAAGTACCGGATGCCCTCGTCCCTTGACGACTGCGAGATGGCGAGCAGCAAGTCGGCGCGGCGCATGTCGTCCAGCTTGCCCTCGTACCAGGCGCGCGTGCCGGCATCTTTCAAGTAGATGTCGTCATGAACGAGTGGAATGAGGTCATAGAGTACGACGGCCGTTGGCAATCTTGCGAACCGGCCCACGCTGGTGACGGCATTGTCAATCAGCCCCTCCATCAGGCTGGTGACCAGCACTACATCGGGCTCCAGAGAGGCCAGAAAGGCCTCGCGCAGCAGTTCCGCGCTGCGCCGGTTCCATTCGTTCTGTGCGGCGACATGTGCGGTTGGGCCAACGGGTGACCACACACGTATGTTCTCTTGCGGCAGCAATCCATGGAACTCGGATCGAATCTCGTCGATGGCCTCACCGAACGCATCGCTCACCGCGAGAAGGACCTCATGCTGCCCGCGGATCTGCAGAAGCGCTTTGGTCAGCCACGTGCTGTACCTGCCGATGCCACGCTGACGGGATCCACTCGATTGAGCACCTTGGAAGTCAACGACAATGCGCATGTTCAGTTCCCCGACGTCTCGCGCAGCAAGGCCATGCGACCATATAGCATCCGAGCGCGTTCGTTGAGATGCTCGATCCCGGCCGCTGGTATTGTGTCCATGGACTGGGTGGGGTGATACCCATCAGCAAGGCGGTGTGACGGTAGCCCCTCCTGCCTGAGCGCACCCAACTCGTTTTCGATGCGATTCAGGTGTGCCTGCACTCGCCACGCGCTCCGTGCGCGCCGCCACCGTCGGAACGCTCGCCAGAACATGGAGTGCGGGTTCAACCAAGGCCGACGCAATACCTTCTCGAGCCCCTCAAGCGCTGCCGCGTGGCGTCGGGCCTCGGCCGATGTGGCTAGTTCGGCGGCGATTTCGAGCTTGGGGATGCCGCTGCGCACCTGCGAGAGGTAGTTGGCAAGGCCGCCTGGGTCGGCGGGCCTGCCCAGTATCGCGAGGTAGGCGGCGCGGACAAAAGACTCGTCGTGAAGCGCCAGGAGCTCCGAGAGCTTGGCCGGTCCGGCGAGCGTCAGCCGATCAGGCGGGGGTAGGCGCTGGCTCACAGAAGGTGTTCTCGCAGATGGGCGTGGACTCGTTCGGCGATCACGTTCCAGGCATAGTGTTCGCGCACGAAGTCACTGGCGTTCCTGACAAGAGATTCGTCGATGCCGCGGATGAAACAGTCCATCAGGGCGACTGGGAAGTCCTGGGTTTCTGACGCGATGTAGTGCCGACCCGGCTGGATGTCGATTCCGCGTGCGCCGAACGGTGTCGAGACGACGGGCAGGCCAGCGGCCAGGTAGTCGAACATCTTCAAGTTGCTTCCGGTACCGGACAGCATAGGGTTGACCGCGACGTCGGCCGCCGATAGCAGCACTTGCTTCTCTTCGTCGTCTACGACACCTAGTAGCTTCACGTTGCTCGGCATCTCGCTGCCGGCGTACTTCAGACCGACGCTTCCGACGATCAGGAAGGAAACGTCGGGGAGCGCCTCGGCGTAGGCGCGGACGTGGTCCATGGCTTCGAAATTCGGCCCGTGCCAGCTGCCCATGAAGAGTACGCTGCGGCCCGAAAGGCCTACCACCTTGGCGAGACGCTGGCGCACGAGGGGAGGCGTGAAGCGCACTTCGTCCTCTGCAAAGCCGTTTGGAACGACAAGCTGGCTGGCTCGAGTCGGACCATAGAGTCCGGTAAGCGCTTGCAAGTCTTCCGCTGTGCAGGCGAAGACGAATTCCGCAGCGTGCCAAGCTTCGGCCTCCACGGACCGGACCACTTCGGCCAGTTCGAGCGCTGCGCCCGACGTCCCGAGCATTTGCTGCTTCAGCGTCCATTCGACGTCTTGAGCCTCATACCACAGCGGCAATCCGGGCTTGTGCTTGCACATCTCCCTGGCCAAGTATGGATGGCATGCGACCAGAACATGCGCTTCACGTACGCAGGCCTCGAGCGTCTCTCCATAAGCGGGGGTCAGGTGTAGAGCCATCGCGGCCACGATATCGGTCACGGGGATCCATCCGACAGACTGGCTTTGTTGGTTCTCGTACGCCTGGTGCGCCTCCGTCTTGGGAATTCGGATCTCTCGCAGGCCCGGTGCAATTTGAGCATCGAATCGTGGCTGGTCTGCAGGTCCCAGCGTGACGAGGGTGATGTCGAAATGCCGAGCGAGATGTCGGTACAGGTGAAACACCCGCGACTGTCCTCCCCCCCTCGGGGGATGGACGGGAAACGTGACCGTGACCACCATGCGCGGCCGGTGCGGCCACTGACGTCCGAGCACCCGGCGCGCTCGAGGAGCGGGCGCGAGTTCCTGGCCAAGCAGGCCCTCTACGACCGTCCGCCACCCGATCTTCCCCACGCGCCGGCGGGCCTCCTCGCCCATGCGCCGCGCCGCGGATCGATCCTCGCACAGCTTATCGATCGCAGAGGCAATGGCGAGTGGTTCCGGCGGAACGCATAGCCCGGTCTCTCCGTCAACGACGAACTCGTTCACACCACCCGCATCCGCAACGGTGAGCACGGGCTTCCCACTCATCATCGCCTCCAGTGTGATGAGCCCGTAGTCCTCGTCGTACGGGACGAACGGAATGACGAGCGCGTCCGCATACAAGTCCAGGACTTGGGAGTCGGTCAGAGGGCCAAGGAATCGAATACGGGGGTCATTCCCTGCCAGATGGCGCAGCGCGGGCTCGTCAGGCCCTGTACCTCCGATGAGCAAGGGAATGTCCGCTTTCACGTGGCACATCGCTTCGATCAATAGGCGGACGCGCTTCGGCACGTCGAGTCTGCTTATCGTGAAGAGGTAGTCATCGCCGCCACAACGAAAGCCTTCGAGACGAGGGGGCGGGTACAGCACAGATACTTGCTGTCCGGCTGGAAAGTAGCCCGCACGGTCGCGGACAGTCCGGGAAATAGCCGCATATCCGGCCATCCGGGCCGGTTGCATTGCAAAGCCATCGAGAAAGTGGACCACGTCGCGCGCGAAAGGTCCGGGGAACCGCGTGAAGCTCGATGACAGTTGGCCGCCGCCCAAGCCTTCCTGCACGAGGTCGAAGAAGCGCTCCAGCGCCTCGCGGCCGGTCTCCCCGCTGCTACGGATCCTGTGCATCTCGTCACGGACGCGTTGCGCGTGGGGAGTGTCGTAGTCGCACTCCAGCGGCTGATTCATGAAGTGGTATGCGTCATACAGCCCACGAAGGGTGTGGAGCATGTAGACGACGTGCGATGGATGTTGCACCATCCACGACGGATACTTCGTGGACACGACTCGGTCGAACGAGGAAAGATCCAGCCGCGAGAAAGTGCGGTAAGACATCAAGAGGTCTGGCAGATTGTGCTCTAGCACCGAGACCTTAAAGAGCTCGCAGCGGTGCGCTGTCTGCTCATTGATGAAGCGCTGCAGGCCAAGTGCGAGGTGCTCGGCGCCACCAAGGACGAAGGGAACTGGGCTCGGAGCCACCAAAGCGATGTTCATCTGCATGCCTAGCAGGTCAACGCGTCGATGACGCTGTCCCACGAAATGTCCATTGACATGTAGTGAGCCCGACCGTTCCTGCCCATCTCCCTTGCCGCTTGACGGTTCGCCCAGAGGCCGTTGATTGCTTCAGCGACGGCATGTTCGTCCGGAGCCACCACGCGTCCTGTCTGGCCGTCGACCACGAACTCTGTTGGCCCCCCCGAGTCCACACAGGTGATGACGGGCTTGGACGACAACATCGCTTCGAGAGTCACGAAACCGTAGTCCTCATGGAGCGGGCCGAAGAATACGGCAAGACTATTGCTGTAGTACCGAATCTTCTCTTGGTCGTGAATTTGTCCGAGGAAGCGCACGCGGTGCTGTAGGCCTAGCTCTTCGGACAGGCGCCGCAGTTCCTGCGATTGACCGCCTTCACCTGCAAAAAACGCATACACGGGTGGTCGGACGTGAGCCATGGCCCGCAGCAGCAGGGATTGTCGCTTCAGTGACTCAAGTCGGCTGGGACAGAAGACATACGGCATGTCCTCTCCAGCGATGAACTGGTCGGCGAAGTGGGGCGGTTGGTACAGAGGCGTTGATGCGATCCCGTTGAAGCGCGTGAGTCTCTCGCCAACGGTCCGGGAGATAGTGAAAACCGCACGCGCTGCGCGGAGCGCTTTGGTATCCCGAAGGGCCACCTCGTCCTTGAAGCGCACACTGTCCAGATGATCCGACCTTTCTCCGAACGGCGTGTCGAACAGCTCGTAGACGGAGCGATGCTGGTGCATCAACCACACCCGCATCTCCGGGTGGCGAAGGTAGAAGGCCGGGAATTTCAGAGCCACGACCCGGTCGATCGCGCCGCAATCGAAACCGTCGAAATCGAGTGCTTGCCACCAGTCCATGTTCTCCCGGACCGCCGCAGGAGGCCCGAACCGGAAGGGCAGGGTGACGACCTCGGTGCGATGTCCTGCCGCCCTGAGTGCATCAAGCAACCCTTGGGTCATGATCTCCGCGCCTCCATTAATGAAGGGCACCTGCACCGTCGCAATGGCCACTTTCACGGCTGAGACGCCTCTCCCGTGATACGCCGGCGCACTAATGCAAGAGTCTGCGCAGCGGCCGCATGACCGGTGCGTGCGGGAGAAGGGTCCTGTGAAGAGCCGCTGGCCGGCGCATGGCCAGCGGACAGCCGATCCATATCGGCACCGAACAGGGCAAGCTGGTGCACGATCCGGCCGAGTTCATCTTCCACCGCCCGGAGCGCCTCAAGGCTGCGCAGGTGCTGATCTTCGAGATGCTGAGCGAGTTCGCCGATTCGGTCCTCCAGCAGCGTCGATCGGTGATTCGAACGTTCCGCCGCTGCCGCCAAGGCGTGGCCGATGTCGTCAATCCGGCTTGAAAGCGTCTGCGCAACGGATTCCGCGGCCTGCGCGTATTCCTCCTGCTGGACAGCCAGGCGATTCTCCAAGCTACGTAGCTTGTCCTCCACGGGCAGCAGCGACCCTCGCATCATCTTTCGCACCGCTCGTGACCAGAGCGACAGGGGGCGGGTCGGAACACGCCGGAGCAACTCGGCGAGGCCTGGAAGGCTGACGCCTCTCGACCGGCCCTCAGAGGACATCGCCAACTGCGCGACGACAATTTCCTTGCTGACGCCCGCCCGCACTTGCGTAAGAAAGTTCGAAAGGCCGCTGGCGTCGGCTTGTCGGCCCAACACGGTGGCGTAGGCAGCGCGCACGAAGCGCTCGTCATGTAGGGCCAGCAAGGCCTCCAGCGAAGAAGCCGGCGTGTCGGCCGAGTGTGCGGCAGGGAGCATGTCAGCCCTCTCGTCTGGTGTTCGGATATGGCCATCGGCCCTTTTGGACGTCAGAGGGAGCCGTTGTCGCGATGCCTCGAGCCGCGCCAGGACAACTGCTTCATGACGTACGGCCTCGTCCCGGGCTTGTCGAAGCGATCGCTCGGCTGACACAAGCTGTGTCTGCAGGCCCGCCACGAGGTCGTCCATTTGGCGCCTTTGCCGTTGCAGAGTCGCGGCGTGCTGCTCTTGCAACTGCGCCACGCGTCGATCTGCTGCATCGGAAACGGCATGCAGCGCGTTGACAGCCTCTGCCTCCTGGACCAGAGCATGCTGCTGCTGGAGGGACAACCGGTGCTCCAGCAACTGGGCTTGGCGCGTCGCTTCGGCTGCCTTCGCCGAGGTTTCAGCGCTCTCGTGCTCCAACGCCTCGCGACGCTCGGTCTCCCTCCGAAGCTGTGCGTGAGCCTTGGCCAAGAGATCGGCATGCTGCGAGCTTTCCAAGCTCAATCGCTGCTCGAGGAGGCGTTGGGCTTCTTCCAGATGCATGACCTGCTCGCGCGCAGCCGCCAGCAGTGCCTCGGTCCTGCCCATGCGGGCCTCAATCTCCGCCCTTTGTGCATCCGCAAGTTCGCGCCGGGCCGACATCTCAAGCAGATCGGCTTGGCTCTGCTCGCGCAGCGCCGCCAACTGCTCCTGGTGGTAGGCAAGTTCGGCAACTTGCTGCTGCCGAACCCGGGCCAGTTCCTCGCGCGACTCGGAGAGCGACTCACGCAGTGCAGGCACCTCTGCGGCGGCTTCGGCAGCCGCTTCCGCAGCCTTTTCAATGCTCCGGACACGCTCTTCACAGGCGCGCGACTTTTGCTGCTCCTGCGCCGCTTGCTCCTCGGCTTGCGCCGCGAGTGCCCGGGCATGGGCCTCCGCTGCCTTGACGGTGTCGCAGAAGCTATGGGCAGAAAGACCCGACAGCGAAAAGCCGTCGAAGACATTCGGTGGGACCTGCAAGGACTCAACCAGTTCGGGGTGCCGCTCCGAGACATAGAAGCGATTGAGGCCGTCGAAGTACACAAACTGGTAGCCTAACTGGACAACCAGGGGATCCCAATCCTCGTAGGACAGCTCCTTGCTTCGAGGCCGCGTAGCCTCAACCACAAGTATCCAAGGCCGCTGCTCCGAAGGCTCCCAACTGCGAATGACGCTCGCTTCCATGCCTTCGACATCAATCTTCAGCCAGTGCACGTCGCGGTTGCCGCACACTTCGAAGATCGACGCCAGGGTGACGCAGGGCACGGCGATCGGGGTGCTGCCATAGCCGGCCGATCGATGGTTTTCAGCCAAGGCAGCATCCGACGTGCTGAGTCCGGTGTGGTGCACATCGTAGAGTGTCAGGAGCCCCGTCTGCTCGCTGACGGCCGCCTGGATCACCGTCTCATCCGGCCTCGCATCGCGCAGGGCCCGCGCGTAGGCCGGCGTGGGTTCGACGTGGATGCCGCGCCATCCCAGTTCGTAGAACGCCATGCTGACCGAGTCCGCGATCGGGTCCTGCGCACCGACATCGATATAGAACCCCTGCGGCACGTGGCCGAGTGCGCGCAGCAGCATCACGTCCTCGAAGTTTTGCGCATAGGAGATCGGCATGGTGTTGGGAACCGTCGCGAGGCACCGATCTACTTGGTGGTCTGGACCGCCGTAAGCACAGGGTAGGCGACTGAGAAGACGATGTTCAGGAACTTCTGCAGCTCTGCGGCGGGTGCGTTCGACACGTAGAGGATGTCCTTGTCCTTCATTGCGAAGTTCTGCATGAGGAAGAAACTGGTCGGATCCTTCATGTCAAGCTGATACACCACTGGCACTTGACCGTCAGCCGTTGTCGATACCGGCTGGCGAGGCCAGTCCAATGCCCCAGACGGCTCGAACCGAAAAACGAAGACCCCTTGAACGTCAGAGCGTGAATCGATGAGTCCGCCAGCGCGGGCCAGAGCCTGGGCGAGCGAGATGCCAGGCGTTTCGAAGTTCACCTCCTCGTTCTTCCCGGTAGACCCCAGGGCTGTGAAGCTCAGAGGTTGCACCATGGCCGTCACGACATCGCCCGCCCACAAGGGGACGTTCTGCCGTGGGTCTCGAATAACCGTGTCCAAGGGCAGTGCGAAATACTGCGATCCGCGTGTCACCTGAATTGTGACTTTGCTGACCGGCTGCCGCACCCCGCCTGCTGCGGCGAGCGCATCCAGCAGCTTTTCCCCCGCTGGTGTGAGCTGTAGCTTGGTGTTGGTTGCCACTTCGCCCACCACTGTTACCGTTGAAGTGCTGTTGCGGGTCTGCCGCACGATCACTTCAGGCTTGTTGGCCTTGCCTTTGAGACGACCGGTAATGTCGGCCTCTATCTCCGAGATCGTCCGGCCTCGGACGGACACCTTGCCTGCGAACGGCACCACGATGTTGCCATCACGGTCGACCACCTGCTCCGGAAGGGCGGTGCCCCGGCTTGCAGCAAGTGAACCGCGCAGCTCGGAAGCCGCACCACCGAACAGCGTGGCCGGCGGCGCCTCCCAGATGTTCACCTCCAGGGCGTCGCCAGGGCCAATGCCGCTGTAACGCGCCGACGCAGCCCCCAAGGCCTCGGAAAACAGTCGCTGCCGGCGTTCAACAAGCAGTCGCTGCGTCACATCGCCCGTCAGCTGAACCAACTGGATGGAACCAGTCGGTGCATGCTGCTCCACATCCTTGCGGCTGGGGCCGACGTTGGGCAGTTGCGCACAGCCGCACAGCAAGGCGGCGCAGAGGGCAAGGATGAACAGCCGTGAAGCGGTGTGTCGCATGGGCAATACTCACTGCCGGCCGTAGTGATCTTCGAAGCGAACGATGTCGTCCTCGCCAAGGTAGGAGCCCGACTGGACCTCAATGATCTCCAGCGGCACCTTGCCGGGGTTCGCAAGGCGGTGGCGTTCGCCGAGCGGAATGTACGTGCTCTGGTTCTCCGTCAGGACGATCACTTTGTCCCCGTTGGTAACCTCGGCCGTTCCCGACACCACTATCCAGTGCTCCGCACGGTGGTGGTGCATCTGGAGGCTGAGGCTCTCCCCGGGTTTCACCATGATCCGCTTTACCTGGAAGCGAGGGCCTGCATCAATGCTGTCATACCAGCCCCAGGGACGATGGACCTGGCGATGCAAATGCTGCTCGGTGCGGCCACTGCCCTGCAGCTTGCCGACGATTTTCTTCACGTCCTGGGCGCGCCTGCGGTCGGCAACGAGGACGGCATCGGGTGTCTCGACAATCACGATGTCCTCAAGTCCGACCGCGCCCACCAGCCTGCTGCTTGCATGGATGAGGACGTTGTGGCTGTCAGCTATCAGCGTGTCACCGAAGGTGGCGTTGCCGTCCTCGTTCTTGTCCGCCACCTGCCACACCGCGTCCCAGGCACCCAGATCCGACCAGCCAGCAGCCAGGGGAACCATCGAGACGGTGAAGCGGGTGCCAGGGCATTGCTCGATGACTGCATAGTCCACCGATTCGGCCGGAACGGCCGAAAAGAGGTCAGGGTTGGGCCGCAGCATGTTGTTGTCGCGCGTGCCGGCCTCGAAGGCGCGCCGGGTGGCCTCCAGGATATCGGCTCGGAATTCGCCGAGCGCCTGCAGCCACACCGAGGCGCGCATGACGAACATCCCGCTATTCCAGAAGTGATGCCCTTCGTCGAGATACCGTTGCGCAGTCTGCAAGTTGGGTTTCTCAACAAAGCGCAGCACTTTCATCACCGGGCCGCTACCCTCGGTGCGGATGTAACCGAACCCGGTTTCGGGGCCGCTGGGAGGGATACCCAAGATGACGATGCCGCCTGAAGCAGCCTCCTCCGCCGCGCTGCGCAGCGCAGCGGTAAAGGCCGTTAAGTCGATCACCGTCTGATCCGCGGGGGAGACGACGAGTACCGGATCCAAACCCTGTTCCTGTGCGTGCAGTGCTGCGAGGGTAACCGCAGGCGCTGTGTTTCTGCCACAGGGTTCCAACATCAGCAGGCTCTGCTGCAGCGACACCGCTTGCAGTTGCTCCAGTAGCATGAAGCGGTGCTCCTCGTTGCCGACCACAATCGGATCCGCCGAGGGCAGGAAGTCCCTGCCCAGCCCTTTCAGGCGCAGAGCTGCCTGCTGGAAGAGGCTTTGCTGGCCCAGCAGCGACAGAAACTGCTTCGGGAACTGTGCGCGCGAGAGCGGCCACAGCCGGGTGCCTGAACCGCCTGCCATGATGACCGGTTGCAGGTTGATCGATGAGTTCATTGAGAAGTTTCCACTGGACCGCAGCGCCACTTCGGACGGCGACGGCGATCGTTCCTAGTCGCGCCGCGAACTAAGGACCCAACTTGCTTGAGCCGTGCGGTGAACAAACCAGCAATGATACAGGCTGCCTCGCCCCTAGCCCTTGGAGTCCGGGCAAGTCTGGTCTAGCAGCCGCATGGCGTGGCGGTACACCACCTGATCGCCTTCCGTGAGACGGTGCAGTGCCCTCCGGTCGGCCGGTTCGAGGCGCGCCGCCTCAAGGCGGCCTGGGTTGACATTCAAACGTCGCTGCTCTTGAGGAGGAGGCCGCAGATCCAATTGTCGGCACAGTCCGCGCAGTGAAGTTGAATAGCGCTCAGTCACTCCGACGAACGCCATGTCGTCCAGGCGGCGCAGAGCGGTGTCGAGCAACTGCTGCAAAGGTCGATCAAAGGGAGCGGTCATCATCCGCTGCTCAAGAACACCTTGCCCGAGTTGCGTCGCATTCAGATCGGCAGCCTCCGCAACCGGGTCCAACTCCATCGCCAAAGCTCTCACCTGGAAGTTTTCGACGGTCGTCCGGAGGATCGGGTCGGCCAAATACTTCGCCAAAGACCCCGCCTCGACGGCTCGGCAGTGCAAGTAGTGAGTTGGATCTCGCAGGACGTGCCCATGGTGCGAGAGTGCCCGCTCTACCGGATCTCGTAAGAAAGTAAACGCCCGTACAGGACGCCCGACGAACCCCTGCAACGCGCCATAGAAGTGACCACGATACAGCCGGACGCCGTGGACGTCTTCTGTCCGACAGCCGATCAGATGCCGCCACAGGTGTCCAGGGAACACCGTACCTTTTGGATAGGCGGATTCGAGAAATCGCGTGAGTGACGTCCCGGCCGTCTTCGGAATGTGGAAAAAGTAGTCGACCGGCTGGCGAGTAGCAGATGCGTCCGAGCTCATCGTGGGAAGGAAGGTCAGCTTGCTGAGATTGTGAATCGTTTCTGTCGCCCATCGCGCAGTACGAAACAGCAATGAGAGCGGCAAGAGATAATGTGGCCATGACCGATACCCCTCTGGCGGCGACCTCCGAGGCGCCGCTGGCCCCCGCCCGCTTCGACACCCTCCCGCTCGACCCGAAGCTCCTTCGCGCCGTCGCCGACCAGGGCTACGCGACCATGACCCCCATCCAGGCGAAGGCGATTCCCCTCGTCCTGGCGGGCCGAGACGTCATGGGCGCGGCCCAAACCGGCACCGGCAAGACAGCGGCCTTCTCGATCCCGCTTTTGCAAAAGATGCTGCGGCACGAGAACGCCAGCGCCTCGCCCGCGCGCCACCCCGTGCGCGCCCTGTGCCTGGCGCCCACCCGAGAGCTTGCCGACCAGGTCGCCAACAACGTCAAGGCCTACGCCAAGCACACCAACCTGCGCGTGGCGGTGGTCTTCGGTGGCATCGACATGAAGCCGCAGACCGCCGAGCTGAAGGCCGGCGTCGAGGTGCTGATCGCCACGCCGGGTCGCCTGCTGGACCACATCGAAGCCAAGAACGCGGTGCTGAACCAGGTCGAGTACGTGGTGCTGGACGAGGCGGACCGCATGCTGGACATCGGCTTCCTGCCCGACCTGCAGCGCATCCTGTCCTACCTGCCCAAGCAGCGGCAGACCTTGTTGTTTTCGGCAACGTTCTCTCCCGAGATCCGGCGCCTGGCGCAGAGCTACCTGCAGGACCCGATCACGGTCGAGGTGGCCCGGCCCAATGCCACTGCGTCGTTGATCGAGCAGCGCTTTTTCAGCGTGTCCGACGACGACAAGCGTGGTGCGGTGCGCCAACTGCTGAAGGACCGAGCCCTCACGCAGGCGATCGTGTTCGTGAACTCCAAGCTGGGCGCTGCGCGGCTGGCCCGCTCGTTCGAGCGTGATGGCCTGAAGACCGCGGCGCTGCACGGCGACAAGTCGCAGGACGAGCGCCTGAAGTCACTGGAGGCCTTCAAGCGCGGCGAAGTGGAGCTGCTGGTGGCCACCGACGTGGCCGCGCGCGGGCTGGACATTGCCGACCTGCCGGCCGTTTTCAACTTCGACGTGCCCTTCAATGCCGAGGACTATGTGCACCGCATCGGCCGCACCGGCCGCGCGGGCGCATCCGGCCTGGCAGTCACGCTTGTCACGCGGGACGACACCCGGCTCATCGGCGACATCGAGAAGCTGATCAAGAAGAAGATCGAGCTGGAGCCGATCGAGCTCGAGGACGACCGTCCGCGCCGGCCGCGCCGCCCGATGGACGACGATGCCGGAGCCGAGCGCCGCCCGGAACGCGCTCCTGTGGCAGAGCGTGCCCCGGTGGACCGGGCGATGGAGCGTCCGCGGCGGTCCTGGGCGCCTCCAGCGGCGCCGTCCGATCCGATCTTCGACCGCCCGTACGAGCCGTCTGCGGCCACTGGCGAGTCACCCGCCTGGGATCACAAGGCGCAGCCCGCCAACGACGCCCCGCGGACCGGGCTCACCTCGAACATCAAGCCGAAGAAGAAGGTCGCATCGCTGCTGGGCGGTGGCCGCAAGAGCTAGGCAAGGAAGGCAAACACCGCGGGCAGCCGGTCGGGCAGGGTGGTCTGCGCCTTGCGCCATTGGGCCACCGCCTGCGTGCGGGTCCAGCCATTGGCCAGCGTGAGCCCGCAGCTGACCGACAGTTGCGTGGTCGGCGACAGCGCCGCAGCCATGGCGTTCAGCAGCGCAGTGTTGCGGTAGGGCGTCTCGATCACCAGTTGGGTCTGGCCACTGCGGCGCGACAGCGATTCCAGCTCCTTCAGCCGCGCGGCGCGGGCCGCAGCTTCCACCGGCAGATAGCCCACAAACGCAAAACTCTGCCCGTTCAAGCCGCTGGCGGCCAAGGCCAGCATCAGCGAGCTGGCGCCGGCCAGCGCTTGCACGGGCACGCCCAGCCGGTGGGCGGCGTCCACCACGGCCGCGCCCGGGTCGGCCACGGCGGGCAGCCCGGCTTCGGAGATCAGCCCCACGTCGTCGCCTTGCATGGCAGGCGACAGCAGCGCTTGCCATTGCTCGGCGCCTGGCACCGCATCCGAACCGCCACCCTTGCGCGGCCGTGGCAGCTCCACGATGGATATCGCCTGCAGCGGCTGGGCCAGCGGGACCACCGCGTCCACCCGCTTCAGAAAAGCGCGTGTGGTCTTGGCGTTCTCCGCGATCCAATGGCGCAGCCCGGCGGCACGCCGCAACACGCCGGCGGGCAGCACGTCCTGCAACTCGCCGGCTTCAGTGCCCAGGTCCAGCGTGTTCGGCACGAGCACCAGCGTGCCAGGCGTTGCCGTGGTCATGGGCTGCCCAAAGGATCCAGCCCCGCTTCGCGCAGCAAGGCGCAGGTGCGGATCAGCGGGAGGCCCACCAGCGCGGTGGGGTCGTCGGATTCGATCGCGTCCAGCAACGCGATGCCCAGGGTTTCGCACTTGGCGCTGCCGGCGCAGTCGTACGGCTGCTCGGTCCGCAGGTAGTGTTCGATTTCGGCGTCAGCCAATACTCGAAAGCGCACGCTCACCGGCGCCAGCAGTACACGTTCATAGCCAGTACTCTGCCTGGCCAGGGCCACGGCCGTCTGGAACACCACCAGCCGCCCGCTCATGGCGCGCAGCTGTTCGACCGCCCGTTCATGGTTGCCCGGCTTGCCGATCGGCTGCCCGTCCAGATCGGCGACCTGGTCGGAGCCAATCACGATGGCATCTGGATGCGCCTGTGCCACGGCCCGGGCCTTGGCCAGCGCCAATCGCAGGGCCAATGCCGCCGGGCTTTCGCCGCGCTGTGGCGTCTCGTCCACCTGCGGCGCCACCACCTCGAAAGGCAGGCGTAGCCGCTCCAGCAGTTCGCGCCGGTAGCGTGACGTGGAACCAAGGATGAGGCGGGGTCTCGAAGCTCGCATCGCGGAATTCTCCCACTGCATTTCCGTACACTGGCTGCAATGAAGCAGAGAGTGTTCGATCCCTTTCGCCTGGATGTGCCTGCCTTTGCCGCGGACGCCGCGGAGCTTGACGGGCAATGGCCCTTGACCGCGTTCCCGCGCCTGGCGGAGGCGGGTGCCACCGATGCGCCGGACGGGCCGCACGAGGCGGTGCAATGGCATGCGCGGGGCGAATCGCGGGGCCGCCGCGCCGGGGAACCGCAGCTGTGGCTGCATCTGCAGGCCGATACCCATGCCTGGCTGCAATGCCAGCGCTGCCTGCAGCCCATGCGGCAGGCGTTGGCGGTTGAGCGTGTGTTCCGGTTTGTGCGAACAGAGGCCGAAGCCGAGGCCGAGGATCCGGACAGCGAAGAGGACGTGCTGGCGCTCAGCCGGGCGTTCGATCTGCGGGCACTGGTGGAAGACGAGCTGATCCTGGAGCTTCCGCTGGTGCCGCGCCACGAGGTCTGTCCGGATCCGCTGCCCTTGCCCCAGTCCGACACTGCGCCCGACCCGCTTCAGGCGCAGGCTGAGGCCGCCCCCCATCCGTTTGCCAAGCTGGCGGTGCTCAAGCGCGGGAAGTCCTCACACTGAACCTGGCTGGCGAGGGCAAACCCGGCATGCTAGAATCTTCGGCTTTCCCAGTGGCGCCTACCTCGCGACCACCCCAATTTTTGACCGCGTGCTCCCGCACGGCGCTGCCGCCGCGGAGTAAAAGCGTAGGAAGCCTTCAGGAGAACTCCATGGCCGTTCAGCAAAACAAGAAGTCGCCGTCCAAGCGCGGCATGCACCGTTCGCACAATGCCCTGAGCCAGCCGGGCACCGCGATCGAGCCGACCACCGGCGAAACGCATCTGCGCCACCACATCAGCCCGACCGGTTTCTACCGCGGCCGCAAGGTGCTCAAGACCAAGGCTGACGCCTGACGTTCTGATGCTGGGAACAGGTTGCCGCCCTGGCGGCGGTCGCCTCGCATCACAGTCCGGCTACGATTCGACGCCCGGTTTGCGAACTCCGCAAGCCGGGCGTTCGTCTTGCGCCCGTTGCGCCACTCTCCCGTGAGCCTCGATCCCCTTCCGCTGGTCCGCATTGCAGTCGACTGCATGGGCGGCGACCACGGCCCGGCCGTCACGCTGCCTGCGTGCCAGGCGTTCCTGCGAGCGCATCCCCAGGCCGAGCTGGTGCTGGTCGGCACGCCGGAGGCGCTGGCTCCCGCGCGCGGCTGGGCGCGCTGCAGCCTGGTGCCGGCGAGCGAAGTGGTGACCATGGACGACCCGGTGGAGGTGGCGCTTCGGCGCAAGAAGGACTCCTCCATGCGGGTGGCGATCAGCCAGCTCAAGGCGGTGGGCGAACAGACGCCCGCCCTGGCCCACGCCTGTGTCTCCGCAGGCAACACCGGCGCGCTCATGGCTGTGGCGCGCTACGTGCTCAAGACGCTGGACGGCATCGACCGGCCGGCCATCGCCTACGGCATCCCCAACCAGCGTGACCACCACACCGTGATGCTGGACCTGGGCGCCAACGTCGACTGCACCGCGGAGCACCTGCTGCAGTTCGCCGTCATGGGCGCGGCGCTCGCCAGCGCGATGGCGCCCGGTAAAGAGCCCAGCGTGGGCCTGCTCAACATCGGTGAAGAGGCCATCAAGGGCAGCGAGACCATCAAGCGCGCAGCCGAGCTGCTGCGCAAGGCCGCTGCCGACGGGCACCTCAACTTCCACGGCAACGTCGAAGGCAACGACATCTTCAAGGGCACCACCGACGTGGTGGTGTGCGACGGTTTTGTCGGCAATGTGGTGCTCAAGGCGTCGGAGGGCCTGGCCGGCATGCTGGCCGCCTTCATCCGCCAGGAGTTCACCCGCTCGCCCTTCACCAAGGCGGCCGCGCTGGTGGCGCTGCCGGTGCTCAACCACTTCAAGGCCCGGGTCGACCACCGCCGCCACAACGGGGCGGCCCTGCTGGGCTTGCGCGGCCTGGTCTTCAAGAGCCACGGCTCCGCCGATGCCTTTGCCTTCGAGCAGGCCCTCGTGCGGGCGTATGATGCCGCCCGCAACCGACTGCTCGACCGGGTGCACGATCGCATCCTCGAGACCCTGCAGGCGCTGCCTGCTGGCGACGATGGATCCGATCCCGCCGCCCAAGCTGCATGAACTTGACTGCTCCTCGTTTCGCCCGCATCACGGGCACCGGCAGCCACTTGCCGGCGCGCCGCGTGACCAACGACGACCTGGCCCGTCAGCTCGCCGAACGCGGCGTGGAAACTTCTGACGCCTGGATCGTCGAACGCACCGGCATCCGTGCGCGCCACTTCGCGGCCGACACCGACACCTGCAGCGACCTGGCGGTGCGCGCCGCCCGTCAGGCGCTGGACGCGGCCGGTGTGTCCGCCGCCGACATCGATCTCATCATCGTTGCCACGTCCACGCCGGACATGGTGTTCCCGTCCACCGCCTGCATCGTGCAGCAGAAGCTGGGCATCCACGGCTGCGCCGCCTTCGACATGCAGGCCGTGTGCTCGGGCTTCGTCTACGGCCTGTCGGTGGCGGATTCGATGATCCGCAGCGGCGCTGCGAGCAAGGCGCTGGTGATCGGCTCGGAGATCTTTTCCCGCCTGCTGGACTTCAACGACCGCACCACCTGCGTGCTGTTCGGCGACGGGGCCGGCGCGGTGGTGGTAGAAGCGAGCAACACCCCTGGCATCCTGGCCAGCGACCTGCATGCCGACGGCCGCCATGTCGAAATCCTCTGCACGCCGGGCACCGTGTCGGGCGGGCAGATCAGTGGCAGCCCGCTGCTGCAGATGGACGGCCCGGCGGTGTTCAAACTGGCCGTGGGCGTGCTGGAAGAAGCCGCCCGCAGCACCTTGAAAAAAGCCGGCCGCACCGACGCTGACATCGACTGGTTGATTCCTCACCAGGCGAACATCCGCATCATGCAGAGCACGGCGCGCAAGCTGAAGCTGCCGCTGGACAAGCTGATCGCCACCGTGGACGAACACGGCAACACCTCGGCGGCGTCCATTCCATTGGCGCTGGACGTCGCCGTGCGCAGCGGCAAGATCCAACGCGGTGACACCCTGATGCTCGAGGGCGTGGGCGGCGGTTTCACCTGGGGCGCCGTGCTGCTCGATTTCTAGACCACAAGCGAAGCGATGACCGCATTTGCATTCGTGTTCCCGGGCCAGGGATCGCAAGCCGTCGGCATGCTGGACGCCTGGGGCGACCACCCGGCCGTGCGCAGCACCCTGGTGGAAGCATCCGAGGCGCTGGGCGAGGACGTGGCTGCACTCATCCAGCATGGGCCCAAGGAGCAGCTGGACCTCACCACCAACACCCAGCCGGTGATGCTGGTGGCCGGTGTGGCCTGCTACCGGGCCTGGCTGGCGGAAACCGGCCTGGAGCCGGCGGCCGTCGCTGGCCATTCGCTCGGCGAATACAGCGCGCTGGTGGTGGCCGGGGCCCTGACGCTGGCCGACGCGTTGCCGCTGGTGCGCTTCCGCGCGCAGGCGATGCAGGACGCGGTGCCCGTGGGCGCCGGCGGCATGGCCGCCATCCTCGGCATGGAGGCGCAGGCCGTGCGCGAGGGTTGCGCCCAGGCGGCCACCGCCACGGGCGAAGCGGTCGAAGCGGTCAACTTCAACGATCCCAAGCAGACCGTGATCGCCGGCAGCAAGGCGGGCGTGGACAAGGCCTGCGAGCTGCTCAAGGCCGCGGGCGCCAAGCGGGCGCTGCCGCTGCCGGTGTCGGCGCCTTTCCATTCCAGCCTGATGAAACCCGCGGCCGAGCGCCTGAAGCTCAGGCTTACAGATACCCTCATCCGGGCGCCTCGCATCGCGGTGGTGAACAACATCGATGTGCGTATCGAAGAGCAGCCGGATGCCATCCGGGAAGCGCTCTACCGCCAGGCCTTCGGTCCGGTGCGCTGGGTGGAGGTGGTGCAGGCGCTGCGCCAGCGCGGGCTGTCGCAGGTGTTCGAATGCGGCCCGGGCAAGGTGCTGGCCGGCATGGTGAAACGCATCGATGCGGAGGTCATCACCGGCACGGTGTACGACCCGGCTTCGCTGCAGAGTGTGAAAGAGATGCTGGCATGAGCGCGTCTTCCTTCGAAGGCCAGGTCGCCCTGGTCACCGGCGCCTCGCGCGGCATCGGCCGCGCCATCGCCATGGAGCTGGCCTCGCGCGGGCTCAAGGTGATCGGCACCGCCACGTCCGACGCCGGCGCGGGGGCGATCGATGCTGCATTGGCGGCGCGCCCCGGTTGCCGTGGCTTGACGCTGAACGTCAACGACGGCCCGGCGGTGGAAGCCGCCGTCGAGGCCATCGTGAAGGAGCATGGCGCCCTGCATGTGCTGGTCAACAACGCCGGCATCACGCGCGACACACTCGCCATGCGCATGAAGGACGACGATTGGGACGCGGTGCTGGACACCAACCTCAAGGCCGTGTTCCGTTGCAGCCGTGCGGTGATGCGCACGATGATGAAGCAACGCTACGGCCGCATCATCAGCATCACCTCGGTGGTGGGTGCCAGCGGCAACCCCGGCCAGGCCAACTACGCCGCCGCCAAGGCCGGCGTGGCGGGCATGACCCGCGCGCTCGCGCGCGAGCTGGGCAGCCGGGGCATCACGGTGAACTGCGTCGCCCCGGGATTCATCGCCACCGACATGACGGACGCACTGCCCGAGGCGCAGAAGACCGCATTGCTGCAGCAGATCCCGCTCGGGCGCCTGGGCGCGCCGGAGGAGATTGCACAAGCCGTTGCCTTCCTGGCCAGTCCGCAAGCCGGCTACATCACCGGCACCGAGCTGCACGTCAACGGCGGCATGTTCATGAACTGAAGTTGGTCCAGCCCGGTCAGTAACCGCTCATCAGGGTGTCTTAGAGACGACACTCTATCGGCGGGTAAAATCGCGGGCTGTTTGTTTTTCTGTTTTCCCACTCCTGGAGGAGTCATGAGCGATATCGAAGCACGAGTCAAGAAAATCATCGCCGAGCAACTCGGCGTGCCGGAGGCGGACGTCACCAACGAGAAGGCCTTCGTGGCCGACCTGGGCGCCGACTCCCTTGACACCGTGGAACTGGTGATGGCCCTCGAGGACGAGTTCGGGATCGAGATCCCCGACGAGGAAGCCGAGAAGATCACCACCGTGCAGCTGGCGATCGACTACGCCGTCAAGCACCAGAAGGCGTAAACACCGGACTCCTCACGCATGACCCGTCGTCGCGTCGTCATCACCGGGCTCGGGCTGATCAGCCCGGTCGGCAACACCGTGGCCGAAGGTTGGGCCAACCTGGTGGCCGGCCGCACCGGCATCGCCACCGTCACCAAGTTCGACGCGTCGAACCTGGCCTGCCGCTTTGCCGGCGAGGTGAAGGGCTTCAACGTCGAGGAGTACATCCCGGCGAAGGAAGCCCGCCATATGGACACCTTCATCCACTACGGATTGGCGGCGTCCATGCAGGCGGTCAAGGACGCCGGCCTGGCGGTGGGCGACGCGCTGAACGAGGAAGATGCCGAGCGCATCGGCGTGCTGGTGGGCTCTGGCATCGGCGGCTTGCCGCTGATCGAGGAGACGCACCAGGAACTGGTCGATCGTGGCCCGCGCCGCATCTCGCCGTTCTTTGTGCCGGCCTCGATCATCAACATGATCTCCGGCCACGTGTCGATCAAGTTCGGCTTCAAGGGGCCCAACCTTGCGATCGTCACCGCTTGCACCACCGGCCTGCATTGCATCGGCGAGGCCGGCCGCTTGATCGAATACGGCGATGCCGATGTGATGGTCGCTGGCGGAGCGGAGTCCACCGTGTCGCCGCTGGGCATCGGCGGTTTTGCGGCAGCGCGTGCGCTGTCCACCCGCAATGACGACCCTGCCACCGCATCCCGCCCTTGGGACAAGGACCGCGACGGCTTCGTGCTGGGTGAGGGCGCCGGCGTGCTGGTGCTCGAGGAGTACGAGCACGCCAAGAAGCGCGGCGCACGGATCTACGCCGAGCTGGGTGGCTTCGGCATGGGCGCGGATGCCTTCCACATGACAGCGCCCGATGTCGATGGCCCGAAGCGGTCGATGAAGGCTGCGCTGCGCAATGCCGGCGTCAACGCGGACCAGGTGCAGTACCTCAATGCACACGGTACCTCCACGCCGCTGGGCGACCTGAACGAGACCAATGCCATCAAGCTCGCGTTCGGTGAACATGCCAAGCGGCTGGTGGTGAACTCCACCAAGTCGATGACCGGCCATCTGCTGGGCGGCGCGGGCGGCATCGAGTCGGTGTTCACCACGCTGGCGGTGCACCACCAGCTGTCTCCACCCACGATCAACATCTTCAACCAGGATCCGGAATGCGACCTGGACTACTGTGCCAACACGGCGCGGGAGATGAAGATCGATGTGGCGGTGAAGAACAACTTCGGATTCGGCGGCACCAACGGCACGCTGGTGATCCGGCGCATCTGACGCTGCACGTCGCTGCGGGCCATGCGCGCTGCGCCGGCCGTCACGGTTGAACTGCCCGGCTCCCGCCGCTGGGATGCGCTCGCCCCGCTGCTCGGGGCGAAGAGCTTCGCAGCGAGCGCCGCCACGCTGTGCGGCCACCTGGAACTCGGCTTGGTACCGGCAGGCGTGAGCATTGCCACGGCTGGGCTGGGTGGCGCCCTGCTGTTGTGGTTCGTCCGGCCGCCCGGCCGGGGAACGATCCGCTGGGACGGTGCGCAGTGGTGGTATCGCGCCCCGGGCGCGCAGGCCGTTGAACAGGCAGGACAGGTGCAGGTGATGATGGACTTCCACCGCTGGATGCTGTTGCGCTTCGATGCGGACGCACCCGGCATGCGTGGCGCCTGGCTGCCCGTGGCGGAAGCCCGCCTGCGCCTCGGGCCGGAGCTGCGCGCTGCGGTATATTGCCGCGCCTTGAACCCCCAGAACCCTGCGCGTCGCGGACGCGAGCCCGAATGAGCGCCGCAGACGCCGATGCGCTGCTGATCGACCGCGTGAAGCAGGGCGACATGCGCGCCTTCGAGATGCTGGTGGTCAAGTACCAACGCCGCATCGAGCGCCTCATCGGCCGCATGGTGCGCGACGTGGACCTGGTGCAGGACATAGCGCAGGAGACTTTCATCCGCGCGTACCGTGCCATCCCCCAGTTCAGGGGGGAGAGCGCTTTCTACACCTGGCTGTACCGCATCGCCGTCAACACGGCGAAGAAGGCACTGGTCGAGCTCAAGCGCGACCCCCTAGTTTCAGAGTCGGCCTACGCGTCATCCGAGGATGGCGAGGAAACTTCCCGGGTCGAAAACGAACTAAGCGACGGCGAGACCCCCGAGGCGGTGCTGGCGAGCAAGGAAATCGCGGCCACCGTCAACGCGGCTGTCGATGCGCTGTCGGAGGATCTCCGCCAGGCGATCACCCTGCGCGAGATCGAAGGCCTGAGCTATGAAGAGATTGCCGACGTGATGAACTGCCCGATCGGCACCGTTCGTTCACGGATCTTTCGTGCACGTGAGGCGATCGCAGAACGGTTGCGGCCGTTGCTTGGCACGCGCGAGGGCGAACGCTGGTAGCCGCAGGCTGCCGGTGGCCCATGTAATGTTGTCTGGAGTCGAAGATGTCTGACGATTCGGTCGATGCAAGCGAGCCCAGGCGGGCGTTGTCCGCCTTGACCGATGGGGAACTCGACGCCGCTGCCGTGCAGCGTGCCTGCGCCGCCTGGCGCGAGGACGCCACTGCGCGTGGCACCTGGCACACCTACCACCTCATCGGCGACGTGCTGCGATCCGACGACCTAGCCGTTCCGGCGCAGCGAGACGATGCCTTCCTTGCCGCCTTGAGGGCGCGCCTGGCGCAGGAACCGGTTGTCCTGGCGCCTGCTTCGGTGACTCAGCCCGCGGCCTTGCCGGCTGCACCGGCGGTTGCCCCATTGCGGCGCCGCGCCTGGGCCGCCCCGCTGGCAGTGGCCGCCGGCTTCGTGGCCGTCGCCGGCGTGCTGGCGGTCACGCAGGTGGCAGGGCCAGTGGGTGCACCACCTTCCGGACCCTTGGCCACCCTGGCGCCGGGCCAGGGTGCGGTCGCGGCCGTGGCGGTGCAGCCAGCGGGCGCAGACCGCGACAGCGGGGCGCCGGGCGCGGACGCCAAGTTGATCCGTGATGTGCACCTGGACCGGTACCTGGCTGCGCACAAGCAGTTCGGCAGCACGGCAGCGGTCAGCGTCCCCGGGGTGCGCCTGCGCAACGCGGCCACCTACGCACCCGAGCGCTGATCCTTGCCCATGGTGCGCCGTTTTCTGCTCGCCGCCCTGGGCTTGGCGACGACACTGATGAGCGTAGACGCGCTGGCCGAGGGCCGTGCCGACATGCCGGTGGACGCACGCGCCTGGCTGGCACGTGTGCACGAGGCCGCCAGCCTGCGCAACTACCAGGGCACCCAGGTGTTCACGGCAGGCGGCGTGGTGTCCAGCAGCCGCATTGCCCACTACTGCGACGGCAGCCAGCAGTACGAGCGTGTGGACATGCTCGACGGACAGATGCGCCGGGTGTTCCGCCACAACGACACCGTCTACACCGTGTGGCCGCAGCGCCAGATCGCGGTGGTGGAGCAGCGCGAACCGCTGCCCCCGTTCCCGGCGCTGCTACAGGCCGGCGGCGACCGCCTCACCGAATACTACGAACTCATGTCCCAGGGCAGCGACCGCCTGGCGGGTTATGACGCCGAGGTGTTTTTACTCAAGCCGCGCGATGCCCTACGCTTCGGCCAGCGCCTGTGGGCGGAGCGCAGCACCGGCCTGCTGTTGCGCACCGACGTGCTGGGCGCACATGGCGAGGTGCTGGAGTCCTCGGCGTTTTCGGAGGTCGCGATCGGTGTGCGGGCGCAACCCGAGACGGTGCTGCAGCCAATGAAAAAGCTCGAGGGCTACCGGGTCGTGAGGCCGGCGGTGACAGCCACCCAGCTCGAGGGCGAAGGTTGGGCCATGAAGCAGGGGGTGCCGGGCTTCCGGCAGATCAGCTGCGTCAAGCGGCCGCTCACGGCCGGTTTGCCCGACGTCGGCCGCAATGCCGGCCCCGCCGAGGTGCTGCAGACCATCTTCTCCGACGGCCTGACGCACGTGTCGCTGTTCATCGAGCCCTTCGACAGCCAGCGCCACCAGCGGCCGATGCACACCGCGGTGGGGGCCACGCACACGCTGATGCAACGCCAGGGCGAGTGGTGGATCACCGTGGTCGGCGACGTGCCGACCTCGACCTTGAAGCAGTTTGCGGGAGCGCTGGAACGGCGCAAGTGAAAACGCAGCCCGCGGCCTTCAAGCGCCGCCGCGCGGCTGCACAGTTCATCAAATCACTGGAGGTTTCATGCGAGTCGACGTCGTATCCCCGGCCGCGCGCTGGCGCGGCCATGTGGTGGCCCTGGGCCTGTGCCTGCTGAGCGCGGTGCCAGGCTTGATTCCGGCGTCGGCGGCCGCGCAGCCGCAGGTGGCGTTGCCTGACTTCACCGAACTGGTGGAGCGCGTGGGGCCCGCGGTGGTGAACATCCGCACCCTGGAGCGCGCCCGCCAGGCGCGTGGCGGCATGCCCGAGATGGACGACAACCTGGAGGAGTTCTTCCGGCGCTTCGGCATTCCGCTGCCAGGCCGGCCGGACCAGCGCCGCGCACCGCCCGGTGGTGGTGGTGAGGACGAGTCGCCCGTGCAGCGCGGCGTGGGCTCGGGGTTCATCCTCAGCGCGGACGGCTTCGTGATGACCAATGCCCACGTGGTGGAGGGCGCCGACGAAGTGATCGTCACCCTCACCGACAAGCGCGAGCTCAAGGCCAAGATCATCGGCGCCGACAAGCGCACCGACGTGGCCGTGGTGAAGATCGATGCCGCCAACCTGCCCTTCGTGCGCATCGGCGACGTCAACAAGCTCAAGGTGGGCGAGTGGGTGCTCGCGATCGGCTCGCCCTTCAACCTGGACAACACCGTCACCGCCGGCATCGTCAGCGCCAAGCAGCGCGACACGGGGGACTACCTGCCGTTCATCCAGACCGACGTCGCGGTGAACCCGGGCAATTCCGGCGGGCCGCTGATCAACATGCGCGGTGAAGTGGTGGGCATCAACTCCCAGATCTACAGCCGCTCCGGCGGCTTCATGGGCATCTCCTTCGCCATCCCGATCGACGAGGCCAAGAGCATCGCCGACCAGCTCCGTGCCAACGGGCGCGTGATCCGCGGTCGCATCGGTGTGCAGATCACGCCCGTGACCAAGGACGTGGCCGAATCCATCGGCCTGGGCAAGCCCACCGGGGCGCTGGTGCGCAGCGTGGAAGCAGGCGGCCCGGCCGAAAAGGCCGGCATCGAAGCCGGGGACATCATCACCAAGGTGGATGGCCGCTCGGTGGAAAAGTCCAACGACGTGCAACGCATGATCGGCAACACCAAGCCGGGCAGCCGGGTCGCCCTGCAGCTGTTCCGCCGAGGGAACTACCGCGACGTGGCGGTGACCGTGGGCGAATTCGAATCCGACACACCGCGCACACCCGCTGCTGGCCAACCTGATGCGCAGCCTGCCCCGGTGAAGGCATTGGGCCTGGGCGTTGCCGACCTCACTGAAGCGCAGAAGCGTGAGCTGAAGGTGCGCGGTGGCGTGCGCGTGGAAGCCGCCGAAGGTGCGGCTGCACGGGCTGGCCTGCGCGAAGGCGACGTGATCCTCTCGGTGGACAACACGGAGATTGCCGATGTGAAGCAGTTCCAGGCCGTGGTGCAGAAGGCCGACAAGAACAAGCCGCTGAGCGTGCTGGTGCGTCGTGGCGAGTGGGTGAACTACTTGGTGATCCGCCCGAGCCGCTGATCGGGTGCCCCGAACCCGTCGGCGTCCGAGTGCGCCGGCAGGTCTTTTCATCTGGCGAGACCGTAAGCGAAGGTTTTCTCGCGGCACGAATGTTAGTAACTACTTACATCACCCGTTCGGCCGGCGGCATTGTTCCGAGCGGCGTATAGAATGCCGCCTGGACTCTACTGTTTGATGCTGCCCGAACGGTGAAGTCGAAAGGCGAACATCTATCCCCAACACATCCACAACAGTTTGTGGATATCCTGTGGATGGATTCCCATGTTGGTACCCCGCAACGGCTTGAAATCAAGCATTGGCGCGGTTTTCAGCAGGGTGCTTTTGGCTACAATGAAAGCCCAACAAGCAGTTGCCATACGTTTTGTTGGAAGGCGCGTCACCCATTCGACGTGCCTTTTTTTTATCTGCGCCGCGGCCCTCTTGGAGGCCTTCGCATCGCACACCGCGATTGACTTTCGGCGCACGCTTGAGCCATGGACCACATCCGCAACTTCTCCATCATCGCCCACATCGATCACGGCAAGAGCACGCTGGCCGATCGGATCATCCAACGTTGCGGCGGCCTGAGCGATCGCGAGATGGAAGCGCAGGTGCTCGACTCGATGGACATCGAGCGCGAGCGCGGCATCACGATCAAGGCCCAGACCGCCGCACTGTCGTACACCGCGCGCGATGGCAAGGTCTATAACCTCAACCTCATCGACACGCCCGGCCACGTCGACTTCTCGTACGAAGTGAGCCGGTCGCTCTCGGCCTGCGAAGGCGCGCTGCTGGTGGTCGACGCCAGCCAGGGCGTGGAGGCGCAGACCGTGGCCAACTGCTATACCGCGCTGGACCTCGGCGTGGAGGTGGTGCCGGTGCTCAACAAGATGGATCTGCCGCAGGCGGACCCGGAGCGCGCCAAGGAGGAGATCGAGGACGTGATCGGCATCGACGCCACGCATGCGATCCCGTGCTCGGCCAAGACCGGCGAAGGCATCGACGACATCCTGGAGGCAGTGATCACCCGCATGCCGCCGCCGCGCGGCGTGGCGGACGCGCCGCTGCGCGCGATGATCATCGACTCGTGGTTCGACAACTATGTGGGCGTCGTGATGCTGGTGCGCGTGGTGGACGGCTCGCTGCGCCGCGGCGACCGCATCCGCATGATGGCGACCAACGCGGTCTACAACGCCGAACAGCTGGGCGTGTTCACGCCAAAGTCGCTGGCGCGTGACGAGCTCAATGCCGGCGAAGTGGGGTTCGTGATCGCGGGCATCAAGGAGCTGCAGGCCGCCAAGGTGGGCGACACCGTCACCTTGGAAAAGAAGCTGCCGAACAACGCCGGCCCGGCCAGCGAGGCGCTGCCCGGCTTCAAGGAAATCCAGCCGCAGGTCTTTGCGGGCCTGTACCCCACCGAGGCGAGCGAATACGACCAGCTGCGCGACGCGCTGGAGAAGCTCAAGCTCAACGACTCCTCGCTGCGCTACGAGCCCGAGGTGAGTCAGGCGCTGGGCTTCGGCTTCCGCTGCGGCTTCCTCGGCCTGCTGCACATGGAGATCGTGCAGGAGCGCCTGGAGCGTGAGTTCGACCAGGACCTGATCACCACCGCGCCCAGCGTGGTGTACGAGGTGGAGCTCAACGACGACACCGTACTGATGGTGGAAAACCCGTCGAAGATGCCGGACCTGGGCCGCATCCGTGAGATCCGCGAGCCGATCGTCACCGTGCACCTGTACATGCCGCAGGACTACGTTGGCCCGGTGATGACGCTGGCCAACCAGAAGCGCGGCGTGCAGCTGAACATGGCCTACCACGGCCGCCAGGTCATGCTCACCTACGAGCTGCCGCTGGCGGAGATCGTGCTCGACTTCTTCGACAAACTGAAGAGCGTGTCGCGCGGCTATGCGTCCATGGACTATGAGTTCAAGGAGTACCGCGCGGCGGACGTCGTGAAGGTCGACTTGCTGATCAACGGCGACCGGGTGGACGCGCTGTCCATCATCGTGCACCGGGTGCAAAGCCAGTTCCGCGGCCGGGCGGTGGCCGCCAAGATGCGTGAACAGATCCCGCGCCAGATGTACGACGTGGCGATCCAGGCGGCGATCGGCGCCAACATCATCGCGCGCGAGAACATCAAGGCGCTGCGCAAGAACGTGCTGGCAAAATGCTACGGCGGCGACATCACGCGCAAGCGCAAGCTGCTCGAAAAACAAAAGGCCGGCAAGAAACGCATGAAGCAAATCGGCTCCGTCGAGGTGCCGCAGGAAGCGTTTTTGGCCATCCTGCAAGTGGATGACTAATGGGTGCACTCACCGGACTTCTGTACGCCTGCCTGGGCGTCTACCTCGGCGGCTGGTTCCTCGGCCACTGGGTCGGCAACTTCTCCCTGCTGCTGTTCCTGCTGACGCTGGTCACGCTGGGCTACTGGCTGGCCGAACGCTTCCACTTCAAGCCGGCGCGTGAGGCCGCGGCTGCGCGCTTGGAGCGCGAGGATGCCGACCGCCGCTCGTCGTTGGCGCGCAAGGGCATCGAGAAGGTGGATGGCAACGTCGAGGAGGCCAAGCACCGCCTGCTGATGCAGCCGTGGTGGCTGGACTGGACGGCCGGGCTCTTCCCGGTGATCCTGGTGGTGTTCCTGCTGCGCTCGTTCCTGTTCGAGCCGTTCAAGATCCCCTCCGGCTCGATGATCCCGACGCTGGTGGTGGGCGACCTGATCCTCGTGAACAAATTCCACTACGGCATCCGCCTGCCGGTGATCAACAAGAAGATCGTCGCGAACAACGACCCCCAGCGTGGCGACGTGGTGGTGTTCCGCTATCCGATGGATACGCGGGTGGACTACATCAAGCGCGTGGTCGGCGTGCCGGGCGACGAGGTGAGCTACCTCAACAAGGAGCTCAAGATCAACGGCCAGCCGGTGCCCACGCGACGCCTGGGCGAGGAATACGACGACGAGAGCATGGGCTACCGCCAGCGCTTTGCCGAGAAGCTGGGCCCGGTGGAACACCTGATCCAGCGCAAGCCCGACATGCAGCCGTTTTCCGGGCCGCACTACGACTTCAAGTTCAAGGACAACTGCCGCTACAGCGCCGAAGGCGCGGTCTGCAAGGTGCCGCCCGGCCATTACTTCGCCATGGGCGACAACCGTGACAACTCCGAGGATTCGCGCTACTGGGGCTTCGTGCCCGACGAGAACATCGTCGGCAAAGCCTTCTATGTGTGGATGAATTTCGGTAATCTCGGGCGCATCGGCTCCTTCCAGTGAGCCGCCCGGCATCAGCACCGACACAGGTGCGTTTCACAGGAAGAGGGCGCATGCACGTTTGCCAAGTCCGTTCCCGGTTCCAGCGCGGCATTTCGCTGCTGGGCCTGATGTTCTGGGTCATCCTGATCGGGTTCACCGCGCTGGTCGCCATCAAGACCTTTCCGTCGGTGAACGAATACCTGACCATCCAGCGCGCGGTGAGCCAGATCGCGCACAGCGGTGTGGGTACGGTGCAAGAAGTCCGCGCCGCCTTCGAAAAGCAGTCGCAGATCGAGTATTCGATCAAGTCCATCACCGGCAAGGACCTCGAGATCACCAAGGACAACGACAAGATCGTCATCGGGTTCAAGTACGACAGCGAAGTGCAGTTGTACGGCCCGGTCTCCCTGCTGATCCACTACGAGGGCCGCTCCAAGTAACGGGCGCGCCCGTTGCTGCGCTGTCGCCATGGACACCCGCCTCGATTCCCTGCAGCAGCGCCTGGGCCACCAGTTCGGCCAGGCCCGCCTGCTGACCCGCGCGCTCACGCACCGCAGCTTCGGCGCCGACCACAACGAGCGGCTGGAATTCCTGGGCGACGCGGTGCTGAGCCTGGCGGTGTCCAGCCTGCTCTACGAACGTTTTGCCGGCTCCGACGAAGGGGACCTCACCCGCGTGCGCGCGCACCTGGTGCGCGAGGACAGCCTGCACCGTGTGGCGCTGACGCTCGGCCTGCCGGACGTGCTCCGGCTGTCCGAGGGCGAGGCGCGTGGCGGCGGCGCCCAGCGGCCGTCCATCCTGGCCGATGCGGTGGAGGCGCTCATCGGCGCCACCTTCCTGGACGGCGGCTTCGAGCCGGCGCTGGCCGTGGTGCGGCGCCTGTTCGGCGAGATCATCGCCACCACCGACATCGAAAGCTGGAGCAAGGACGCCAAGACCGAGCTCCAGGAATGGCTGCAGGCGCGCAAGCTGCCGGTGCCGGCCTACCGCATCGTCGCCACCCGCGGCCAGGCGCATGCCCAGACCTTCGAGGTGGAGTGCGCCGTGCCGGCGCTGCACCTGGCCGAGCAAGGCGAGGGCAAGTCCCGCCGCACTGCCGAGCAGGAGGCTGCGCGCCGCATGCTCGAGTCGCTGAAGGCCAGCGACAAGCCGGGCAGCCCCCTGCGGTCCTGACCGCGTTCCCCATGACCCCTGACCATCCCGCCGCCGCCGACCCTGCGGCCCCCTCGTCGCCAGCGCATCGCTGCGGGCTGGTGGCCATCGTGGGCCGGCCGAATGTGGGCAAGTCCACCCTGCTGAACGCGCTGGTCGGCCAGAAGGTCAGCATCACTTCGCGCAAGGCGCAGACCACGCGCCACCGCATCACCGGCATCCGCACGGTGGAAGAAGCCCAGTTCGTTTTTGTCGACACCCCCGGGTTCCAGACGCGCCATGGCAACCCGCTGAACCGCACCTTGAACCGCACGGTGCTGTCTTCGCTGAGCGACGTGGACGTGGTGCTGTTCGTCGTGGAGGCCGGCCGTTTCGGGCTGGACGATGCCAAGGTGCTGGCACTGCTGCCGGACGACAAGCCGGTCATCCTCATCGCCAACAAGCTGGACACGGTGCGTCGCCGCGCCGACCTGGCGCCCTGGCTCAAGAGCATGCAGGAGCGCCGCAACTTCAGCGAGTTCGTGCCGTTGCAGGCCACCAAGGACGCGGACGTCAAGCGCCTGCTCGGGATCATCAAGCCCTACCTGCCCGAGCAGGAGTGGTACTACGAGGAAGACGCGCTCACCGACCGCAGCGACCGCTTCCTCGCCAGCGAGCTGATCCGCGAGAAACTCTTCCGCCTCACCGGCGATGAGCTGCCCTACACCTCCACCGTGGTGATCGACAAGTTCGAGGAGGAGGGCAACCTGCGCCGCATCGCCGCCACCATCATCGTGGAGCGCGACGCGCACAAGGGCATGGTCATCGGCACCGGCGGCGAGCGCCTGCGCCGCATCGGCAGCGAGGCGCGCCAGGAACTCGAGACCTTGATGGACGCCAAGGTGTTCCTCGAACTGTGGGTCAAGGTCCGCTCCGGCTGGGCCGACAACGAAGAGCACCTGCGCGCCTACGGGTATGAGTAGACGCGCCGCGCAGGCGCAAGCCGCCTACGTGCTGCACCGCTACGACTGGAGCGAAACCAGTCTGATCCTCGACCTGTTCACCCGCGACCTGGGTCGTGTCACGGTCGCCGCCAAGGGCGCGAAGCGGCCGTATTCGCAGCTGCGCCCGGTGCTGCTGCCCTTCCAGCGCCTCAACGTGAGCTTCGGCCGCAGCACCGGCGAGGATGCCGCCGAGGTGCAGACTTTGCGCCAGGCCGAGTGGGCGGGCGGCGCACCCATGCTGTCGGGGGCCTCGCTGTTCTCCGGCTTCTACCTCAACGAGCTGCTGATGAAGCTGCTGGCCCGCCATGACGCCCATGCGCAGCTGTTCGACGCCTATGCCGACAGCCTGCCTGCGCTGGCCACCGGCGGGGACGTGGAACAAGCCGGCTTGCGGGCTTTCGAGCTGGTGCTGCTGCGCGAGCTGGGCCTGCTGCCCGACCTGAGCACCACCACGCTGGGTGGCAACGAGCTGGATCCCGAACGCCTCTATGCCTTGCGCCCTGAGGTCGGCGTGGCCCTGCTGCGCGACCCGGATGACCCGGGCTGCAGCGGTGCCGCCTTCACCGCCTTGCAGGCTGCGCTGCAGCACGGCAGCATCCCCGCCTTGCAGGCGCGCTGCCTGCCGGTGCTGCCCGTGCTGCGGCCGCAGCTGCGCAGCCTGCTTCACTATCATCTGGGCTCGCCGCAGCTGCGCACGCGCCAGGTGATGCTGGACGTGCAGCGCCTGCTCGACTGACCCTTCGCCATTGCTCCCGATGAACCCCCTGGTCGCACCCGAGCCTTCCGCCCATGGCGGCCGCACCGCGCTGTCGGTCAACCTCAACAAGGTGGCCTTGCTGCGCAACACCCGCCACCTGGGCATTCCTAGCGTCACGCGGGCCGCGCTGCAGGTGCTGGAGGCCGGCGCCCAGGGCATCACGGTGCATCCGCGGCCCGACGAGCGCCACATCCGCGCACAAGACGTGCATGAGCTGGCCGATCTGCTGAAGGCCTGGCCGCACATCGAGTTCAACATCGAAGGCAACCCCTTCCACAACCTGATGGACTTCGTGCGCAGCGTGCGGCCGCACCAGTGCACGTTCGTGCCGGACACCGTGGGCCAGTTCACCTCCGACCACGGCTGGAGCTTTCCTGCGGATGCCGAGCGCCTGCGGCCGGTGATCGCTGAAGCGAAGGCGCTCGGGGTGCGGGTCAGCCTGTTCATGGACCCGGTTCCCCAGGCCATGCGTGCGGTGCGCGAGCTGGGCGCTGACCGGGTGGAGCTGTACACCGAAACTTATGCCAGCGCGCACGGCACGCCGCAGCAGGACGAGGTGCTGCGGCGCTTCACCAGGACGGCGGAAGCAGCGCTCGCCGTGGGCCTGGGGGTGAACGCCGGCCATGACCTCAACCGCGACAACCTCACTGACTTCCTGCGCGCAGTGCCCGGTGTGCAGGAGGTGTCCATCGGCCATGCGCTGATCGCCGACGCGTTGGAGCTGGGTTACACCGAGACCGTGCGCGACTACCAGCGCTGCATCCAGCGGGCGTTTGCATGATCCTGGGCATCGGCACCGACATCTGCGACGTGCGCCGCATCGAGGCCACCCTGGCGCGCAAGGGTGATCGCTTCGCCGAGAAGGTGCTGGGGCCCAACGAGATGAAGGTCTTTCACTTCCGCCGTGCCAAGGTGGAGTCCCGCGGCGTGCGCTACCTGGCCACGCGGTTCTCTGCCAAGGAGGCCTTCTCCAAGGCCATCGGCACCGGCATCCGCATGCCGATGACCTGGCGCAGCTGCGAGATCCTCAACCTGCCCAGCGGCCAGCCGTACATCCAGCTGCACGGCGCGCTGGCCGACTGGTTCAAGGCGCGCGGATTGCAGGCGCACGTGACGGTCACCGACGAATCCGACTATGCGGCCTCCTTCGTGGTGGTCGAAACAACCCACACCCCATGAGCATTCACGCCCCGGTCATCCTCGACATCGCCGGCCAGGAGCTCAACGCCGACGACAGGCGGCGCCTGCAGCATCCGCTCACCGGCGGCATCATCTTCTTCACCCGCAACTGGAAGGACAGGCGCCAGCTCACCCAGGTGTGCGCCGAGGTCAAGTCCATCCGTCCCGACGCGCTGATCACGGTGGACCATGAAGGCGGGCGGGTGCAGCGTTTCCGCACCGACGGCTTCACCCACCTGCCCGCGATGCGGGCCTTCGGCGAGCTCTGGATGCAGGACGCGATGAGGGCAGTGGATGCGGCCACCGCGGCCGGCTACGTGCTGGGCTCGGAGCTGCGCGCCTGCGGCGTGGAGCTCAGCTGGACCCCGGTGGTGGACCTGGACCACGGCCGCAGCGAGGTGGTGGGCGACCGCGCCTTCCACCGCGACCCGCGCGTGGTGAGCATCCTCGCGCAAAGCCTGATGCTCGGGCTGCTGCGCGCTGGCATGAACAACTGCGGCAAGCACTTTCCCGCCCACGGTTATGCAGTGGCCGATTCGCACGTGGCGCGAGCCGTGGACGACCGCGCGCTGGAGGAGATCCTGGCGGAGGACGCCATGCCTTACGACTGGCTGTCCACTGCGCTCACCTGCGTGATGCCGGCCCATGTGACCTTCCCGCAGGTGGACGAGATGCCGGCCGGTTTTTCATCCCGCTGGCTCAAGGACATGCTGCGAGGCCGCTATGGTTTCACCGGCGCGATCTGCTGCGACGACCTCAGCATGGAAGGCGCGCGTGTGGCCGGCAGCCCGGTGGAAGGCGGCATCGCTGCGCTGAACGCCGGCTGCGACCTGGTGCTGCTGTGCAACCAGTCCAAGGTGGACGGTGGCCGGCCGGTGGACGAGCTGCTCGACGGCCTGCAGGCCGCCCTGGAGCAGGGCCGCTGGCAGGCCGACGAGCTGAGCGAACAGCGCCGGCTCGACCTGCTGCCGCAGACCGCGCCCCTGCCGTGGGACGAGCTGATGCACTACGCGCCGTACCAGCACGCGCTCGAACGCCTGCCTTGAGCGAGCGGGGCGCTTCGGCGCGAGCGTCCATGAAAAAGCCGCCGGGGCCTGATGCCGCGGCGGCTTTTCCTTTGGGGCCTGAGCAGATTACTGACGCGCTTCCGTTTCGAACGGCAGGCGCACCTGCGACAGGTCCTTGCGCGTTTCCACCAGCACCAGCGGGCCTTCGTCCAGCTGCACCACTGGCGGCCGTTCACGCGGCACGTGGATGGGCCGCGGCTCGTTGGCCATGGCTTCCTGGACCGATCGCACCTTGTCGGCGTCGGAGTTCACCCATTCCAGGCCGGCTGCGCGCGCCACGTCGGCCAGCTGGTCGGTGGGCAGGATGAACGGTTCCACCACCACCGGGGCAGGCGCCTCGGCGACGACGGCCACGGGCTGCGGCGCGGGTGCGGGTGCCGGCACAAAGGCCGGCGCGGCGGCTGCGGGCGTCTCTGCCAGCATGGCCGCTGGCGGCGCGTCGGCAGCAAACGGTTCAGCTTCGAAGCGGTGGTCCGTTGCCGGTTGGCCGGCCTCGAGCTCCTGACGCTCACGGCGGTTGCGATCGCGGCCGCGGCCGCGGCGCTGGCGGCCGTCCTCGCGGTCGGCGACAGCTTCGCCATCCACCGAGGCTGAGTCCGGTGCGGCCTCGGCCACCGGAGCTTCGACATCGGGGTCCACGCCCTGGCTGGTCGCTTCCGGTGCACCGGCTTCGCGCGCCTCGTCGCGATCGCGGCCACGGCCACCCCGACGGCGGCGGCGGCTGCGTTCGCGATCCTGGCCCTCGGCGCCTTCGGCGGAGGTTTCACCTGGCGTGGTGTCCACAAAGCCCGGCACCACGGGTGTCGCCGTGTCCAGCTCGGCCACCGTCTCCGCGCGGCGCGGTTCACGCTCGCCGCCACGCTGGCCACGGCGTCCTTCGCCACGGCCTTCCCGGCGCTCATGCGCGGTCTCGCGCGGCTCGGCGCCGGTCATCGGCTCCAGTGCCTTGCTGGCCTCGATGGCTTCCGGACTGCGTTCGCCCCGGCGGCCGCCCCGGCCACCGCGGTTGTCGTCGCGGCCTTCACGGCGCGGCTCGTCGGCACGTTGCTGTGCACCGCGGCTTTCGGCCTGGCGCTCGCCGCCCCGATGGCCGTCACGATCACGGTCGCGGCCACCGCGGCCACCGCGATCGTTGCGTCCACCCCGCCCGCCGCGGTCACCGCGGCCTTCCCGGCGTTCGCCAGCCGCCGGTGTGGCGACCGCGGGCGCTGCCACCGCCGGTGCGGGTACCGGGGCCGCTGCCGGCTCGGCGCCGAACAGTTTCTTGATCCAGCCGAAGAAGCCACCGCCTGCGGGCGCTGCCACCGGCGCGGGCACAGGAGCCAGGGCCACGGGCGCCGGCGCGGGAGCGACCACCACCGGTGCCGGCTCGGGCTTGGGTTCCGGTTTGGGCGCGGGCTGCTCGGGCAGGATGCCCTTGAGCACCGGCTCCTGCTTGGGCTTTGTTTTCTCACGCCGCGTGATGCCGACCTCTTCGTCCGGCTCCTCGATCATCGTGTAGCTGGCTTGCAGGCCTTCCAGGCGCGGATCGTCGTGGCGCAGGCGCTCCAGCTTGTAGTTGGGCGTGTCCAGGTGCTTGTTGGGCACCAGCAGCACGGTCACGCGCTGCTTGAGCTCGATCTTGGTGATCTCGGTGCGCTTCTCGTTGAGCAGGAAGGAGGTCACTTCCACCGGCACCTGCACATGCACGGCGGCGGTGTTTTCCTTCATCGACTCTTCCTGCACCATGCGCAGGATCTGCAGCGCGGAGCTCTCGGTGTCGCGGATGTGGCCGGTGCCGTTGCAGCGCGGGCAGGTGATGTGGCTGCCTTCGCTCAACGCCGGGCGCAGGCGCTGGCGGCTCAGCTCGAGCAGGCCGAATTTCGAGATGGACGACAGCTGCACGCGGGCGCGGTCGTAGCGCAGCGCTTCGCGCAGGCGCTGTTCCACCTCGCGGCGGTTCTTGCTCTCCTCCATGTCGATGAAGTCGACCACGATCAGACCGCCCAGGTCGCGCAGTCGCATCTGGCGCGCGATCTCGTCGGCGGCTTCCAGGTTGGTGCGGGTGGCGGTTTCCTCGATGTCGCCGCCGCGGGTGGCGCGGGCGGAGTTGACGTCGATGGACACCAGCGCCTCGGTGTGGTCGATCACGATGGCGCCGCCGGAAGGCAGGTTCACCGTGCGCGAGAAGGCGGTCTCGATCTGGTGCTCGATCTGGAACCGGCTGAACAGCGGCGCGTCGTCGCGGTAGCGCTTCACGCGATTGGCCGTTTCCGGCATCACGTGGTTCATGAACTGCATCGCCTGATCGAAGATGTCGTCGGTGTCGATCAGGATCTCGCCGATGTCGGCGGTGAAGTAGTCGCGGATCGCACGGATCACGAGCGACGACTCCTGGTAGATCAGGTAGGCGCCCTTGCCGGCCTTGGACGCGTCATCGATCGCGGTCCAGAGCTTGAGCATGTAGTTCAGGTCCCACTGCAGCTCGGCCACCGAGCGGCCGATGCCGGCGGTGCGGGCGATCAGGCTCATGCCCTTGGGGTACTCGAGCTGGTCCAGCGCGTCCTTGAGTTCCTCGCGGTCCTCGCCCTCGATGCGCCGGCTCACGCCGCCGCCGCGCGGGTTGTTGGGCATCAGCACCAGGTAGCGGCCAGCCAGCGACACGAAGGTGGTGAGCGCCGCACCCTTGTTGCCGCGCTCTTCCTTTTCCACCTGGACCAGCAGTTCCTGGCCCTCCTTGATGACGTCGCTGATCTTCGCGGAGCGCACGTCGGCGCCTTCCTTGAAGTAGGTGCGCGAGATTTCCTTGAACGGCAGGAAGCCGTGGCGGTCCTCGCCGTAGTCGACGAAACACGCCTCGAGCGAAGGCTCGACGCGGGTGACCACCGCCTTGTAGATATTGCCTTTGCGTTGCTCGCGGCCTTCGATTTCGGTTTCGAAGTCGAGCAGCTTCTGCCCATCGACGATGGCCAGGCGACGCTCTTCCTGCTGCGTCGCATTGATCAGCATGCGTTTCATCTGCACTCCTCACGCGGCCTTTGTGTGGGGCCGCGCACGATCACATCGCCTGCCGCCGAAAAAGCGGTAGGGCGACTCACCGACGCACGAGAAACGCGAAGAAAAAACCGTGGAAGGAATCGCCCTGGACTGCGGTGGATCGGTCAGCCGATCACGGTGCAGCGTTGGCGCGTGTGCCGCGGTGACGGTGCCCGGGCAGCGGCCCGCACCGGCCCCGGCGCCGCGGATCGCGCAGCGGGTCCCGCACGCAGCGCGCAGCCACGCCGGCTACAGGCCGGGGCTGCGGGGCGCACAGGGGGGAGGTGGAGGCGGACGCCATGGGCGGGGTCACTGGGGCATTTGCAAACCGCAGCCCCTGGCTTGGGAGCCTGTTTCTGCGGTCGGTCAACCTTGTTCTTCCTGCTGGTTGGCAGGGGTTTTTTCGACTCGGGTCTCTTCCACCCGCCTCGTCTCGGCCGCCCAGTCACTCGGGGACTGAAGGCCCGCCGGAAGGCGGCAGGTGTTGCATCACCAATCGTTCCGCTTTCGCGAAACGGCCCACGTTGCTCTGCAGGTGCCCAGGTAAACTCTGAAAAATCAAGCACTTACAACGAAAACGTGGTCCGGCGGATTATAGGGGCGAAAACTTCGCCTGATATCGGGAAAGTCGAGCCCCTTTCCGCTGCCTTACCCGAGGTTCGCCGGGTCACGGTGGACGAGGCGGGCGAAGGCCAGCGGCTGGACAACTTCCTGATCCGCCTGCTCAAGGGCGTGCCCAAGACCTTGGTGTACCGGGTGATCCGCTCGGGCGAGGTGCGGGTGAACAAGGGCCGCGCGGCGGCCGACACCCGCCTGGCCCTCGGTGACGAGGTGCGGGTGCCGCCGGTGCGGGTGGCCGACCGCAGCCACAAGGCGCCTGCGCCCGCACGTGAATTTCCGGTGCTGTTCGAGGACGAGCACCTGCTGTGCGTGGACAAACCCGCGGGTGTGGCGGTGCACGGTGGCAGCGGCGTGAGTTTTGGCGTGATCGAGCAGCTGCGTCAGGCGCGGCCGCAGGCGAAGTTCCTGGAGCTGGTGCATCGGCTGGACAAGGAAACATCGGGCCTGCTGCTGATCGCCAAGAAGCGCAGCGCGCTCACCGCGCTGCAGGACCAGTTCCGCAGCCGGGAGACCGGCAAGACCTACGCGGCGCTGGTGCGTGGCAGCTGGCCGGCCAATCGCAAGGTCATCGACGTGGCGCTGCACAAGTTCCTCACCGGCGAGGGCGAGCGCCGGGTGCGGGCGGTGGACGCCGATGCCGACGAAGGCAAACGCTCCATCACGCTGGTGCAGGTGGTGCAAAGCCTGCGGGACTTCAGTTTGCTGGACGTGACCATCAAGACCGGCCGCACGCATCAGATCCGGGTGCATCTGGCGCATGAGGGCCATCCGATCGTGGGTGACGACAAATACGGCGACTTCGAGCTGAACAAGGCGTTGGCCCGCGGGCAGGCCGTGCCGGGTCTGCGGTTCGAGCGCATGTTCCTGCACGCCCGGCGGCTCGCCTTCGACCATCCGGCCAGTGGGGAACGCATCGAGCTGCACGCGGGCCTGCCGCCCGAGTGCGCCACACTCCTGAAACACCTATGAGCACCTCCCCGCGCCGCTTCGACCTGATCGTGTTCGACTGGGACGGCACGCTGTTCGATTCCACCGCGCTCATCGTGCACAGCATCCAGGCCGCCTGCCGCGACCTGGGCGTGGCGGTGCCGAGCGACCAGCGTGCCGCATACGTGATCGGCCTGGGCCTGCAGGACGCACTGCGGTATGCCGTGCCGGGGCTGCCCGCGTCGCGCTACCCCGAGCTGGGCGAGCGCTATCGCCACCACTACGTGGCGCAGCAGCATGCGCTCATGCTGTTCGACGGCGTGCTGCCGATGCTGCATGCGCTGAAGGCGCGTCACCACTGGCTGGCGGTGGCCACCGGCAAGAGCCGGCGCGGCCTCGACGAGGCGCTCAACACGGCGCAGCTCAAGGGTGTGTTCGACGGCACCCGCACCGCCGACGAAACCGCGTCCAAGCCCGATCCCACCATGCTGCTGGAACTGATGCGCGAGTTTGGCGCCGAGCCGCAACGCACCTTGATGGTCGGCGACACCACGCACGACCTGCAGCTGGCGCTCAACGCCGGCACGCCGCGTGTGGCGGTGAGCTACGGCGCCCACGAGCCGGGTGCCTTCCGTGCCTTCGAGCCGCTGCACATCGCCCACTCCACGCTGGACCTGCAGCAGTGGCTGCTCGCCCACGCCTGAATGCCATGCAGGCCGCCGACAAGGTTGCTGCTCCCGACCCTGGCCTGTGGCTGTGTGCCGGCAGTGCGCTACAAGACGGCGGCAAGGCCCTGGTTTTCGACGTGCTGGAATACGGTGCCCCGGCGCGCGCTTTTGCTTTGCGCTTCGGCGGCCGTGTGGTCTGTTACCTCAATCGCTGCCTGCACGTGCCGGTGGAACTCGACTGGCAGCCGGGTGAATTCCTCGACAGCGACCGGCGCTGGATCAT
This sequence comes from Ideonella sp. BN130291, assembly GCF_036231905.1. Classification (NCBI taxonomy): domain Bacteria; kingdom Pseudomonadati; phylum Pseudomonadota; class Betaproteobacteria; order Burkholderiales; family Sphaerotilaceae; genus Ideonella; species Ideonella sp. BN130291. Next base: position 101,349 of record NZ_JAZARE010000004.1, read on the forward strand.
CTGCTCCATCCACGGTGCCACCTACGAACCGTCGGACGGCCGCTGCGTGGGCGGGCCCTGCGGCCGCGGCCGCCTCGCACCCGTGCGGGTGGAGGAGCGTGACGGGCAGGTCTATTGGTATCCTTCCCGCGACATCCGGCCCGTGGCCATTGCCACGCCGGCTTCCCTGACGAAAGCTCCCGATGAACAGTGACGACGACACCCGCCCGGGCGACGCCACGGGCACGCCCGCGCCTATCCCCCCCGCTCCTGCGCCCAGCGCCGCCCGCCCGTCCGCGCCTGCGGCGGAGCCCGCTGCCACCGCCGTGAGCCGCTATGAGCCGGTGCTGGAACAGCTGGCGCGCGACATGTTGCGCGAGCGCCGCAGCGACCGGCGCTGGCGCCTGGTGGTGCGCTTGCTGTGGCTGGGCGTCTTCATGGCGGTGGCCTGGGCACTGCTGGCGCAGAAGGCGCATACCACCGCACCCAGCGGCCCGCACACCGCGCTGATCGAGGTGCGCGGCGAGATCGCCGGCGAGTCCGATGCGAGCGCCGAGAACCTGGTGGCCGCGCTCAAGAGCGCCTTTGAGGACCGCACGGCCCAGGCCGTGGTGTTGCGCTTCAACTCACCCGGCGGCAGCCCGGTGCAGGCCGGCATCGTCAACGACGAGATCCGGCGCCTGAAGGCCATCCACAAGAAGAAGGTGTACGCGGTGGTCGAGGAGATGTGCGCGTCGGGGGCCTACTACATCGCGGTGGCGGCGGACGAGATCTATGTCGACAAGGCCTCCATCGTCGGATCCATCGGCGTGCTGATGGACGGCTTTGGGTTCACCGGGGCCATGGAGAAGGTGGGCGTGGAACGCCGCCTGCTCACCGCCGGCGCCAACAAGGGCATGCTGGATCCGTTCTCTCCGGTCAAGCCGGAGCAGCTGGCGTTCGCGCAGGCCATGCTGGACCAGATCCACCAGCAGTTCATCAAGGTCGTCAAGGAAGGCCGTGGCTCGCGCCTGAAGGAGACGCCGGAAACCTTCTCCGGCCTGTTCTGGGACGGTGAGCAGGCGGTCAAGCAAGGCCTGGCCGACAAGTTCGGCAACCTGGACTACGTGGCCCGTGAAGTGGTCAAGGCCGAGGAGGTCGTGGACTACACGCCGAAGGAAAACGTGGCTGAACGCCTGGCCAAGCGCTTCGGTGCGTCCATCGGCGAGGGCGCGGTCAAGGCGCTGCACGCGATGGGCCGGCTGCGTTGAGCCCTGGCTGAAGAAGGATTCCTCATGAGCGCCCTTCATCCCCACTACGACGCCCTGGTCCAGCTGCACACGCGGATGCACCACCTCAGCCACCTGCAGTCCATCGCCTGGTGGGACCAGGCGTGCAACATGCCGCCCAAGGGCCAGCAGGCGCGTGCCGCCGCGCTGGCGGAGATTGCCGCGCTGCTGCATCGCATGGGCACCGATCCCCAGCTGGCAGCCCAGCTGCAGCGCGCCGAACAGGAGCCGCTGGACGAACTGCAGCGCGCCAACCTACGTGAGATGCAGCGCCAGTGGCGCAACGCGAACGCACTGCCCGAGTCGCTGGTGCAGGCCAAGACCCTGGCCACCTCGCGTTGCGAACACGCGTGGCGTCAGCAGCGGCCGGCCAACGACTGGACTGGCTTCCTGGAAAACTTTCGCCCGGTGCTGCGCGCAGCGCGTGAGGAGGCCGCACTGCTGGCCGCCCAGAGCGGCCTGCGCCCCTACGACGCCTTGATGGACCGCTACGAACCCGGCATGCGCAGCGAAACCGTGGAGCGGGTGTTTGGCGAGCTCAAGGGCTGGCTGCCCGGGCTGATCGCCCAGGTGACCGAGCGCCAGCAGCGCGAGCCGGTGCGCCGGCCCTCCGGCCCGTTCCCCAAGGCTGCACAACGCGCGCTCAGTCTCGACGTGATGCAGCTGCTGCAGTTCGACTTCGATGGCGGTCGGCTGGACGAAAGCACGCATCCGTTTTCCGGCGGTGTGCCGGAGGACGTGCGCCTGACCACGCGCTACGGCGAGAGCGACTTCGTGCAGAGCCTGATGGGCACCATCCACGAGACCGGCCATGCGCGCTACGAGCAGAACCTGCCGCGCGAGCTGCTGGGCCAGCCGATCGCGCAGGCGCGTTCCATGGCATTGCACGAGAGCCAAAGCCTGAGCTTCGAGATGCAGCTGGGCTGCAGCCGGCCGTTCGCCGGCCTGCTGGCGCCGCTGATGGCCCGCCACCTCGGCGCCGATCCGGCGTACGAGGCAGACAACCTGCACCGGCTGCTGACGCGCGTGCAGCCCGGTTTCATTCGGGTCGACGCCGACGAGGTCACCTACCCGGCCCACGTGATCCTGCGCTTCGAGATCGAGCGGGCGCTGATCGAGGGCGACATCGAGGCCGAGGACATCCCGGCGTTGTGGGACGAGCGCATGCAGGCGCTGCTGGGGGTGGACACGCGCGGCAACTACCGCAACGGCTGCCTGCAGGACGTGCACTGGCCGGAGGCGCTGTTCGGCTACTTCCCCTGCTACACGCTGGGGGCCATGTATGCGGCGCAATGGTTTGCCGCCATCCGGCGCCAGACGCCGGAGCTGGATGCGCGCATCGCGGCCGGCGACCTGTCACCGGTGTTCGACTGGCTGCGCGACAACATCTGGTCGCAAGGCAGCCGCTGGACCACCGACGAGCTGGCCGTGCGGGCCAGCGGCGAGCCGCTCAACCCGGCGCACTTCAGGGCGCACCTCGAAGCGCGCTACCTCGGCTGACGCGTCAGCCGCGGCCCGGCTGCGGCAGGGCCTGCTCCAGGTCGTTGAGTACCTCTTCCAGGCGCTTGACCGCGCGGCCCAGGCGCTGTGAAGGCCGGCGCTTTTCGATCAGGTGGCGCTGCGTGTCGTCCAGTACCGCATCGTTCAGCGTCACGCCGTGGCGTGCCAGCTGCCGGCCGAGCACCGTGCGGCGCGAGCGCAGCATCTCGCGCGTGCGCTGGTAGGCGTGTTCGGCCAGCACCCGGCGTTGCGACACGCTGAAGGTGTTGGCCAGGAACATCTCCGGATCGCGCTGGTCGGGCTCGAACAGCACGATGTCGACATGCGGGTGGCTGCGGTCGTAGCCCATCATGCCGAGCTCCAGCCGCGAGTGGATCAGCGAGCGGAAGGTCTGCGACAGCACCACCGGCAAGCCACCCTCCACCAGCCGGGGGATGCGTTCCTCGCCGCCGGACAGCACCCGGTGCTCCGGCGCCTGCTTGGCATTGAACGGCACCAGCGGGTTCAGGCAGAGCACCAGGTCCATGCCTTCGTCCAGCAGCACACGCGCATGCAGCGTCTTCTTCAGCGCGCCATCGACATAGAAATGCCCGTCGATCTCCACCGGCGGAAACAGGCCGGGCAGGGCAGCGCTGGCCTGCACCGCGCGTGAGATCGGCAGGTTGTCCCAACCCGGCTGGCCAAACGGTGCCGCCTGGCCGCTGTCCAGGTCGGTGGCCACCAGGACCAGCTTGCGCTTCAGGTCCTGGAACCGGTTGGTGCGCCCGGGCGCCGAGAACACACGCCGCAGCTGTGCTTCCAGCGGCGCGTTGGTGAACAGGCCGGTGGGCAGCGCCCGCCCCAGGCGCTCCACCGCGCCCAGCAGGGAGCGGCGCTTGAAGGCATATCGCAGAGCGGCCTGGGCGGCCAGGCCGGGCACCGTGGCCAGCCGCTGGGCGAACTCGCTCCAGGCGGGCCGCAGCAACAGGGACGGACGGAACACATCGGCCTGCGCCCCGTCGTTCTCGATGAAGGAGGCGCAGAGTTCGCGCGGCCGCATGCCGTTGGCCAGCCCGGCGGCGATGAAACCGCCGGCCGACACGCCCACGTAGCAGTCGAGGTCGGCGAAGTCCAGGCCCTGCAGCGCTTCGTCCAGCGCGCAGAGCGCGCCGATTTCGTAGATGGCGCCCAGCGGGCCGCCGCCGGCCAGGGCGAGGCCGATGCGCGAGGGCGAACGGGTGCGGGACGGGGAACGAGAACGAGAGGGATGCGACGACATGCGGACCAGTCTAGGCAGCGGCGTGCCCGGAGCTTTTGACGCGCGGCTCTAAACCGGCTCGGGATTCACCCTCTCCGCACAAACGACAAGGGGGCGCGCTGCGCCCCCTGGAGACCGGCGATACGGCGATCAGGCCGCAGCCGACTTGCGGGCCGCGGCGCGCTTGCCTGCGGGCTTGGCAACGCCATTCGCCTTCGCGGCCGGCTTGGCCGGGGTGCTGGCCGCGCGCGGCGCCTTCGACAGCTTGGCCACTTGCGCGCTCAGCTCGTCCACCCGCTGCACCAGCGCGTCGATGTCCTTGCTGGAGGGCACGCCCAGCTTGTTCAGCGCCTTGGACACGCGGTCCTCGAAGATGGACTCGAGCTTGTCCCACTGCTGGCCGGCCTTGCTGGTCACACCTTCGGCCAGGTTGCTCATCTTGCCGGTGACGTCGCCGATGCGCTCTTCGGCCACGGCCTGCGTCTTGCGCTGCAGGCTCACGCCTTCCTTGACCAGCGCTTCGAAGACCTTGCCGCCTTCTTCCTGCGCCTTGGCAAAGGCGCCCAGGCCGGCCAGCCAGATCTGCTGGGCCGAATCCTTCACCGTCTGCGCGATCTGGCTGTCGAGCAAACCTGCGGCCGACACCGTCTTCTTTTCTGCCATCTTCTGAAGCTTCTTGACCATGATGCGATTCCTCTGTCGTTCCATCACCGGGTGGGCGCAGCGCCACGACCTGCACGCCGCATGCTGTGCACTATAGGCAGCGCCCTTGGAGCGCACAGCCTAATTGTCTAGTGAGCGGGCTCTATGGTGACGCAGCGACGAACCCCCTCGGCTTGGGGTTAGCGCGCAGCGGGGCCACAGGGCGGCTTGGTCAGAATAGGCGGCTCACCCATATCCAATCAACCCGAGGAGGATCCCCGCATGCAGTATTTCGTGACAGGCGCCACCGGTTTCATCGGCAAACGGCTGGTCAAGGCACTGCTGGCCCGCCGCGGCGCCACGGTGTACTTTCTGCTGCGGCGCGAAAGTGAAGGCAAGGTGCCCGAGCTGCTCGAGTATTGGAGTGCCGGCAAGGGCCGCGCGGTGCCGATCTACGGGGACCTCACCGGCAAGAAGCTGGGCGTGTCCGCCGAGGACGTGAAGGCGCTCAAGGGCAGCGTCGACATGATGTACCACCTGGCCGCGGTGTACGACCTGGGCGCGGACGAAGAGTCGCAGGTGCAGGTGAACATCGAGGGCACGCGCAATGCGGTGGAGTTCGCCAAGGCAATCGACGCCGGGCACTTCCATCATGTGTCGTCCATCGCGGCTGCAGGTCTGTACGAGGGCGTCTTCCGGGAGGACATGTTCGAGGAAGCGGAAGGCCTGGACCATCCGTACTTCATGACCAAGCACGAGAGCGAGAAGATCGTTCGCAAGGAGTGCAAGGTGCCGTGGACGGTGTATCGCCCCGCGATGGTGGTGGGCGATTCGGCCACCGGCGAGATGGACAAGATCGACGGCCCGTACTACTTCTTCAAGCTGATCCAGCGCATGCGCCAGATCCTGCCGCCGTGGATGCCGTCGGTGGGCCTGGAGGGCGGGCGCGTCAACATCGTGCCGGTGGACTACGTGGTGGCCGCACTCGACGCGATCAGCCACGCCAAGGCCGAGCTCAACAAGCGCTGCTTCCACCTGGTGGACCCGCAGGGCTATCGCGTGGGCGACGTGCTGGACATCTTCTCCAAGGCGGCGCATGCGCCGAAGATGAACCTGTTCATCAACGCGGCGCTGCTGGGGTTCATTCCGCGCAGCGTGAAGAAGGGCATGATGGCCCTGGCGCCGGTGCGCCGCGTGCGCAACGCGGTGATGAAGGACCTGGGGCTGCCGGAGGACATCCTCACCTTCGTCAACTACCCGACGCGCTTCGACAGTCGCGAGACGCAGGCCATCCTGAAGGGCACGGGCATCGAGGTGCCCAACCTGAAGGACTACGCCTGGCGCCTGTGGGACTACTGGGAGCGCCACCTCGACCCCGACCTGCTGATCGACCGGTCCCTGAAGGGCGCGGTGGGCGGCAAGGTGGTGCTGGTGACCGGTGGCTCCTCCGGCATCGGCCTGGCGGCGGCGAAGAAGTTTGCGGAAGCGGGCGCCATCACGGTGATCTGCGCGCGCGACGAGGCCAAGCTCGCCGAAGCCAGGAAGGAGATCCTGCAGCACGCCGGCAAGGACGCGCAGGTTGTCACCTACTCGGCCGACATCGCCAACGAGCAGAGCTGCGGCGAACTGGTGCAGTGGCTGTCCGACACCTATGGCGGCGTGGACTTCCTGATCAACAACGCCGGGCGCTCCATCCGCCGTGCGATCGAGTCGAGCTACGACCGCTTCCACGACTACGAACGGACCATGCAGCTGAACTACTTCGGCTGCCTGCGCGTCACCATGGGCCTGCTGCCCGGCATGGTGGCCAAGCGCAAGGGCCATGTGGTGAACATCAGCTCGATCGGCGTGCTGACCAACGCACCGCGCTTCTCGGCCTACGTGGCCAGCAAGGCCGCGCTGGACGCGTGGACGCGTTGCGCGTCCAGCGAGTTCGCCGACCAGGGCATCACCTTCACCACCATCAACATGCCGCTGGTGCGCACGCCGATGATCGCGCCCACCAAGATCTACCAGAACGTGCCCACACTGGCGCCGGAAGAGGCAGCCGACATGATCGCGCAGGCCTGCGTGTACAAGCCGGTGCGCATCGCCACCCGGCTGGGCATCACCGGCCAGGTGCTGCATGCACTGCTGCCGCGGGTGGCGCAGATCATGATGAACACCAGCTTCCGCATGTTCCCGGACAGCGATGCCGCCAAGGGCGAGAAGGGCAAGCCGACGCTGTCGCCCGAAGCCATCGCCCTGCAGCAGATGATGCGCGGCATCCATTTCTGACAAACAGGACGCGGAAGCGTCCAGTTTGTCGGCGCTGCGTTCGACGGAGCGGCCTGGCGGCTGTCCGTCAACTGGCGCCTGAGCCGGCCCGCGCTGGGCGCGGGCGGCTCAATGGGGGTGCTGTGCGTGGGTGTGCGGGGTGGCCAGTTCCGACTTCGCTTGGCGCAGCACGCTGATCGATGCGCTGAGCGCCAGCAGGGCCATCGCGGCAGCGACCAGCAGGTCTGGCCAGGCGCTTCCGGTGCCGAAGACGCCGAGCGCGGCCAAGCCGACGGCCACGTTGCCCAGCGCATCGTTGCGAGTGCACAGCCAGACCGACCGCATGTTGGCGTCGCCCTCGCGCCAGGCGTAGAGCAACACGGCGACGCCGACGTTCACCGCCAGCGCCAGCACGGCGACAACGCCCATGGTGGCCGGCTCCGGCACCTGGCCGCTGGTCCAGGCCCAGATGGCGCGGCCCAGCACCAGCACGCCAAATGCGCCCATGGAGGCGGCTTTCACCTGCGCCGCACGGGCGCGCGCCACCACACCCATGGCGAGTACCGCCAACGACAGCCCGTAGTTGGCCGCGTCGCCGGCAAAGTCCACCGCGTCGGCCAGCAGGGACACCGAGCCGGACCGCACGCCGGCACCCACCTCCAGGAGGAACATCGCTGCGTTCAGCAGCAGGGCGATCCACAACACCCGCCGATAGCGGGGATCGTTGGCCCGCGAGGGCGGGGCTTCATGGTGGCAGCAGTGAGCAGACATGCGGGCATTGCAAAGCATGAAGTCACTTCAGGGTCAAGCGCGTAGACTGGCCCTGCTCGCGAAAGGGTTGGCATGAAGATCGGGGAACTGGCTGCTGCCGCCGGGATGCCGGTGGAAACCGTGCGCTTCTACGAAAAGCAGGGGCTGCTGCCGGCGCCGACCCGCGCTGGCAACAACTACCGGCGCTACGACGCCCAAGCCTTGCAGCGCTTGAGGTTCATCGGCAATTGCCGGGCGCTGGACATGAGCCTGGAGGAGGTGCGCATCCTGCTGCAGTTCATCGACCAGCCGAGCGCCGATTGCTCGCCCGTGGATGCACTGGTGGCCGAACACCTGCAGCATGTGCGCGAGCGCATGGCGGAACTGAAGGCGCTGGAGCACCAGCTGAAGCTGTTGCAGTCGGCCTGCGGGCATGCGGCGCCGCACGAGGTGTGCGGCATCGTGCTGGCGCTGTCAGAAGGCGCCGGCGTTGGGCCGGCGCGCCGAGGCGTGCACAGCCAGCGCTGAGGGGCTTTTAGTTCGCCTTCTGGATCTGCGTGACGGTGTAGGCGCCGTCGACCTTTTCCACCGTGAAGCGAACACGGTCGCCAACGGCGAACTGGCTCAGCAGCGCGGCGTCCTTCATCCGGAACGCCATCGTCATGGGCGGCATGTCCAGGTTCTTGATCTCGCCGTGCTTGAGCGTGATCTTCTGCTGCGCGGGATCGATCTTGCGAACCTCACCCTCGGTGGTGGGCGCCTGCGCCCAGGCAGCCACGGCGGCGCCCGTCAGGGAAGCCAGGAGAATGAGTTGCCGAATGCGGGTCTTCATCCTGGTTCAACGTCCGGTGCCCGGCGGGAGAGGACACGCGCCTGCGCCAGTAACCATGATGATGGCGTGCCCGCGGCCGATTTCAAGCGGCCGTTTCAGTTGTTCACCGGCGGCCGTCCCTACAATCGGCCGCAGTTTCGCCTTCCCCGCACGCCATGAGCACTCCTGCCGCCGCCGAACACGACCTGGCCCACATCACGCCGCGCGAAAAAGCGGAGATCCTGGCCCAGGCGCTGCCTTACATCCGCCGTTTCCATGGCCGCACGCTGGTCATCAAGTACGGCGGCAATGCCATGACCGACCCGGCCCTGCAGCAGGATTTCGCCGAGGACGTGGTGCTGCTCAAGCTGGTAGGCATGAACCCGGTGGTGGTGCACGGCGGGGGCCCGCAGATCGACGAGGCGCTGGCCAAGATCGGCAAGAAGGGCACCTTCATCCAGGGCATGCGCGTCACCGACGAGGAGACGATGGAAGTCGTGGAATGGGTGCTGGGCGGCGAGGTGCAGCAGGACATCGTGGGCCTGATCAACCATGCCGGCGGCAAGGCGGTAGGCCTCACAGGCCGCGACGGCGGGCTGATCCGGGCGCGCAAGCTGAAGATGGTCGACAAGGACGACCCCAACAAGACGCACGACGTCGGCCAGGTGGGCGAAATCGCGTCCATCGACCCCAGCGTGGTGAAGGCGCTGCAGGACGACCAGTTCATCCCCGTCATCAGCCCGATCGGTTTCGGCGAGGACAACGAGAGCTACAACATCAATGCCGACCTCGTGGCCGGCAAGCTGGCCGAGGTGCTGCGCGCCGAGAAGCTGCTGCTGCTCACCAACACGCCGGGCGTGCTGAACAAGGCGGGCCAGTTGCTCACCGACCTGTCGGCGCGCGAGATCGACGAGCTGTTCGCTGACGGCACCATTTCCGGCGGCATGCTGCCCAAGATTGCGTCGGCGCTGGACGCCGCCAAGAGCGGCGTGAACACGGTGCACATCATCGACGGCCGGGTGCCGCATGCGCTGCTGCTGGAAGTGCTGTCCGACCAGGCCTACGGCACGATGATCCGCTCGCATTGAGCACCGTGCCCGCGGGCCGGACGGTCTGGCTGTTCGACCTGGACAACACGCTGCACGACGCGTCCAGTTCGGCCTTCCGCCTGCTGGACCGTTCGATGAGCGACTACATCCAGCAAACGCTCGCCATGACGGCCGATGAGGCCGACCGATTGCGCCGCCATTACTGGCAGCGCTACGGCGCCACCTTGCTGGGCCTGGTCCGCCACCACGGCGTCAAGGCGCCGCACTTCCTGGACCACACCCACCGCATGCCCGGGCTGGAAGGCATGCTCAAAGGCCATCCGCATGACTTTGCCGCGCTGCGCACTTTGCCGGGCCGCAAGTACATCCTGACCAACGCGCCGCGCGCGTACACCGAGCGGGTGTTGCGCACGCTGGGCATCGGGCACCTGTTCGACGGCGTGATCACCATCGAGGGCATGCGCATGTTCGGCCACTGGCGTCCGAAGCCGGACACCCGCATGTTCCGCCGCCTGGCGGCGCAGCTGGGGGTGCGGCCCGCGCAGTGCGTGCTGGTGGAAGACACCCTGGCGCACCAGAAGGCGGCACGCGGCCTGGGCTTTCGAACCGTGTGGATGCAGCGCTGGATGAAAACTAATGCGCACAGACCCGAAGTTGGTGTTTACCTGCTGCGCAGGCCGACATACGTGTGTGCCAGAATCACTTCGCTACAACAGTTGCGAAAGCGCGTGCGCCGATGACCGACCTGCCCGACCCAGACGGCCCAGGCGAGGGGCTGCAAGACGCCCAGGCGCTGGTCACCGACCCGCCCGACGAGGCTGCTGCCGCCGGCACGCGCAAGCGGCCCAAGCCGGGCGAGCGGCGTGTGCAGATCCTGCAGACGCTGGCCTCCATGCTGGAACAACCCGGCGCAGAGCGCATCACCACCGCCGCGCTGGCCGCCAAGTTGCAGGTCTCCGAAGCGGCGCTGTACCGCCACTTCGCCAGCAAGGCGCAGATGTTCGAAGGGCTGATCGAGTTCATCGAGTCCAGCCTATTCACCCTGATCAACCAGATCGGCGAGCGCGAAGCCGACGGCGCCCAGCAGGCGCGTCGCATCGTGACCGTGGTGCTCCAGTTCGGCGAAAAGAACCCCGGCATGACCCGCGTCATGGTCGGCGACGCGCTGGTCTTCGAGCACGAGCGCCTGCTGGCACGCATGAACCAGTTCTTCGAGCGCGTCGAGTCCGCGCTGCGGCAGAGCATGCGCCTGCAGGCCGAAGCGGCCGGCGCCGCCATGCCCACGGTGCAGGCCAACGCCCAGGCCTCCGTCATCACGGCCTTCGTGGTCGGCCGCCTGCAGCGTTATGCCCGCTCCGGCTTCAAGCGCAGCCCCACCGAACAACTGGACGCCGCGCTGCAGCTGCTGACGTCCTGATCCCCGCCTGCGAGCCACTGAATGCTCACCGTTGAGGCCGGTGGCGAGCCGCTGCAATTGCTGCCGGAGAAGGCCGCCTTCCTGCCCGCGCACGGCGCGCTGCTGGTGGCCGACGTGCACATCGGCAAGGCCGTGTCCTTCCGGCGCTGGGGCGTGCCGGTGCCGCGTGGTACGACCACCGACACCCTGCAGCGCCTGTCCTTGCTGATCGAGCAACTGCCGGTGAGGCGCCTGGTGTTCCTGGGCGACTTCCTGCATTCCGAGCGCGCTCATGCGCCCGCCACGCTGGCGGCCCTGGCCCGGTGGCGTGAGCGGCATGCGCGGCTGGCCGTGACGCTGGTGCGCGGCAACCACGACCTGCGCGCTGGCGATCCACCGGCGGCGCTCGGCATCGAGGTGGTGGACGAGCCCTTGCGGCTGGGCGGCCTGGCCTTGTGCCACCATCCGCAACCGGTGGCGCACGCCTATGCCTTGGCAGGCCATCTGCATCCCTGCGTGGCCGTCGGCCGCGGGCTGGACCGCCTGCGCCTGCCGTGCTTCTGGCTGCGTCCGGCGCTGGGTGTCCTCCCGGCCTTCGGCGCCTTCACCGGCATGCATGCGGTGCATGCCGACGACGAAGACCGCGTCTTTGCCGTGGCCGAACAGCGTGTGCTGGCGGTGGCCTGAGCTGGCTACACTGCCCCGCTGCCCGCCATGACCATGCCGAACTCCCCCGCCTTCGAACGACTGATCGCCCGCGCCGAAACCGTGCTGTCGCGCCTGGAGGCCCTGCTGCCCCATGCGCCGGCGGCGCCCGACTGGGCCGCCTCGGTCGCGTTCCGCTATCGCAAGCGCGGCGGTTCGGGTGTGGTGGAGCCGGTGCGCCACGTGGCCACCATCCGCCTGGCCGACCTGAAGGAGATCGAGCCGCAGAAGGAGCGGCTGGTGCGCAACACCGAGCAGTTCGTGCAGGGGCGCCCTGCCAACAATGTGCTGCTCACCGGCGCCCGTGGCACCGGCAAGAGCTCGCTCATCAAGGCCTGCCTGAACGAATACGCCGGGCAGGGCCTGCGCCTGATCGAGGTGGACAAGGCCGACATGGTGGACCTGCCGGACATCGTGCACCTGGTGGCGCAGCGCCCCGAGCGCTTCATCGTGTTCTGCGATGACTTGAGCTTCGACGAGGGCGAGCCCGGCTACAAGGCGCTGAAGTCCATGCTGGACGGCTCGGTGGCGCAGGCCAGCGAAAACCTGCTGATCTACGCCACCAGCAACCGCCGCCACCTGCTGCCCGAGTACATGAAGGAGAACCTGTCCTACACCCACACCGACGATGGCGAGGTGCATCCGGGTGAGGTGGTGGAGGAAAAGATCTCCTTGTCCGAACGCTTCGGCCTGTGGATCAGCTTCTATCCTTTCAGCCAGGCCGAATACCTGGCGATCGCCGCGCAGTGGTTGCGCCATTTCGGCGTGGCGGAAGAGGCCATCACGGCGGCGCGCAGCGAGTGCCTGGTGTGGGCGCTGGAGCGCGGGTCTCGTTCCGGCCGGGTGGCCTACCAGTTCGCGCGCGACTTCGCCGGACGGGGTGGGGCGCCCGCCGCGGCGGCCGCGCCTGTGCCCTCGGGCGATGACGCGCCCCAGGGCTGGACCATGTCTGAGGGGCTGCGCACGCCGGTGGAAGTGGCGGTCGGCGTGCTGATCCAGCGCTCGGCCGACGGCACCGAGGGCCGCTTCCTGCTGACCTCCCGTCCGGAAGGCAAGCCCTACGCCGGCTACTGGGAATTCCCGGGCGGCAAGCTGGAAGCCGGCGAAACGGTGGAACAGGCCTTGCGGCGCGAGTTGCACGAGGAACTCGGCATCACGATCGGACCGGTACACGCCTGGAAGGTCGAGGTGTTCGACTATCCGCATGCCCTGGTGCGCCTGAATTTCTGCAAGGTGTACGACTGGCAGGGCGAGTTCGAGATGCGCGAGGGCCAGCAGATGGCCTGGAGCGGCCTGCCGGTCACGGTGGCCCCGGTGCTGCCCGGCACCGTGCCGGTATTGCGCTGGTTTGCTGCCGAACGCGGTTTCACCGGCGACACCCACACCGACTGACTACACTGGCCGGATGAACTGGCTGGATGCAGTGAAGTGGGATCGTGACGGCCTGGTGCCGGTGATCGCGCAGGAGCAGGGCAGCGGCGACGTGCTGATGTTCGCCTGGATGAACCGCGAGGCGCTCGCGCGCACGGCGGAGCGGGGCGAGGCGGTGTACTGGAGCCGCTCGCGCCAGCGCCTGTGGCACAAGGGCGAGGAATCCGGCCACATCCAGAAGGTGCACGAGATGCGGCTGGACTGCGACAACGACGTGGTGCTGCTCAAGGTGACGCAGCTGGGGCATGAGCCGGGCATCGCCTGCCACACCGGGCGTCACGCTTGCTTCTTCCAGCGGTACGAAGATGGCGCCTGGAAAGCCGTGGACCCCGTGCTGAAGGATCCGGAGAGCATCTACAAGTGACTGCAAGCAACGACACCCTGGCCCGCCTGGCCGCCATCATCGAATCGCGCAAGAGCGCCGACCCGGACACCAGCTACGTCGCGCGCCTGTTCCACAAGGGCACCGACGCCATCCTGAAGAAGGTGGGCGAAGAGGCCACGGAAACCGTGATGGCCGCCAAGGACGGCGACGCGAAGAAGATCGTCTACGAGGTGGCCGACCTCTGGTTCCATTCGATGATTGCGCTGGCCCAGTTCGGGCTCAAGCCGGCCGACGTGCTGGCGGAGCTGGAGCGGCGCGAAGGGCTGTCCGGCCTGGAAGAGTTCGCCCTGCGCAAGGCGGAACAACGCGACGGAGAAGAGCAGCGATGAACGAAGCGATCGACCTGGACCAGCGCGCCGAATCGCTCAAGACGATCGGCCACGTCAGCTACCTGCTGCACACCATCGTGGCGGTGGGTGCGGTGCTTCCGGGCACCCAGCCGGGTGTGTTCCTGTTGCTGGTGGCCTTCATCATCGACCTGGTGAAGAAGGACGATGCCGCCGGCACCTGGCAGGAGTCGCACTTCCGCTGGCGCATCCGCTCGGTGCTGTGGGCCGGCGGGCTGTACCTGATCACGACACCGCTGTGGCTGCTGTTCTTCATTCCCGGATGGATCGCCTGGACGGTGATTTCGGTGTGGTTCCTCTACCGCGTGGTGCGTGGCTGGTTGAACCTGCGGGACAACAAACCGATGGTGAGCTGAATGGATTGCATCTTCTGCAAGATCGTCGCGGGTGACATTCCTTCGAAGAAGGTCCACGAGGACGACGAGTTCTTTGCCTTCCATGACATCCGCCCGGCCGCACCGGTGCACTTCATGGTCATTCCGAAGCGCCACGTCGCCTCCCTGCTGCATGTGCAGCCCGGCGACGAGGCGATGCTGGGGCGCCTGATGGCGCTGGTGCCGGTGCTGGCGCGCCAGGAGGGCCTGGGCGGCGGCTTCAAGACGGCCATCAACACCGGCCGCGACGGCGGCCAGGAAGTGGACCATTTGCACGTTCACGTGCTCGGCGGGCGCCGCACCTAGCCCTGGAAACCGGCACAGGCAGCCCCACCTCTTAAAATCACTCGCTTGTCCTTCAGGAGAACGTCATGGGTTCCTTCAGCATCTGGCACTGGTTGATCGTCCTTCTGGTCGTCGTGCTGATCTTCGGCACCAAGAAGCTCAAGAACATCGGTTCCGACTTGGGCGGCGCGGTGCACGGCTTCAAGGAAGGCGTGAAGGGCGGTTCCGCCGGCACGCCGGAGACCCCGGTTCCGCCGAACCAGCAGGTCACTTCGTCGGCCACGAAGGCCAACGACCCCAACACGGTGGACGTGGAAGCGAAAACCAGGTCGTGATCGACTTCGGCTTCGACAAGCTGGCGCTCATCGGCGCGGTGGCGCTCATCGTCATCGGGCCGGAAAAGCTGCCGCGCGTGGCGCGCACGGTGGGCCACCTGATCGGCAAGGCGCAGCGCTATGTGGCCGACGTCAAGGCCGAAGTCAACCGCTCCATCGAGCTCGAAGAGCTCAAGAAGATGAAGACGCAGTTCGAGGACGCGGCGCGCGACGTCGAGTCCAGCGTCAACCAGACCATCCACCAGACGGCCGCCGAGATCGAGCAGGGCTGGAAGGACACACCGTCCTATTCCAACGACGGCCTGCCGGCCCCGCCGATCACCTACAAGCGGCCCAAGAAGAATTGGCGCTTGAAGCGCGGCACCCTGCCGCACTGGTACAAGCAGCGCCAGGGCATCCGCTCCAAGGCGCAATCGGGCGCCGCGCGCGTGGCGCGGTTCCGGCCTCCGCGCCACCCCTGACCCATGACCGCACCCAGCGACGGCCCCGACGAACTGGAAGGGACCGAACAGCCCTTCGTCTCGCACCTGATCGAGCTGCGCGATCGCCTGATCCGCGCCCTCATCGCGGTGGGCGTGGCCTTCGGCCTGCTGTGTGTCTGGCCGTCACCCGGCGGGCTGTATGACCTGCTGGCCGCGCCGCTGGTGGCCACCTTGCCCGCAGGCGCCACCCTGATCGCCACCAACGTGATCTCGCCGTTCCTGGTGCCGCTGAAGATCACGCTCCTGGCCGCGTTCCTGCTGGCGCTGCCGGTGGTGCTGTACCAGGTGTGGGCCTTCGTTGCGCCCGGTCTGTACAGCCATGAGAAGAAGCTGGTGCTGCCGCTGGTGGTGTCCAGCACGCTGCTGTTCTTCCTGGGCGTGGGGTTCTGCTATTTCTTCGTGTTCGGCAAGGTGTTCGCCTTCATCCAGGGTTTTGCGCCCAAGAGCATCACCGCGGCGCCGGACATCGAGGCTTATCTGGGTTTTGTGCTGAGCATGTTCCTCGCCTTCGGCGCGGCCTTCGAGGTGCCCATAGCGGTGGTGGTGCTCGCGCGCGCGGGCATCGTCAGCATCGAGAAGCTCAAGGCCTTCCGCTCGTACTTCATCGTGCTGGCCTTTATCGTGGCGGCCGTGCTGACGCCGCCCGACGTGGTGTCGCAGCTGTCGCTGGCCATTCCGATGTGCCTGCTCTACGAAGTGGGCATCTGGGCGGCGCAGATCTTCATCAAGCACACCCAGCCGGCCGAGGAAGCCGGCGCCTGAGCCGCGCTCAGGGTTCGTCGCGCTTGGCCGGCTGAGGCGCCGGCCGCTGCGCCACACGAACCTTCAGCTCCAGCGCCTTGTCGCCCCGCTGCACGCCGATCACCGCGTCGCTTTTCGGCTTGAGTGCCGCCACGGCGTTGAGCAGCTGGGCGGTGTTGTTCACCGGCTGTTCGCCGATCTTTACCACCACGTCGCCCGGGCGCATGCCGCCCTTGCTGGCGGGGCCGTCCTGCAGCACGCCGGTGATCAGCACACCCTGGCGCACCGGCAGCTTGAAGTTCTCGGCGAACTCGGGCGTCAGGTCGCGCGGCTCCACGCCGATCCAGCCGCGCGTGACACGGCCCTCGCGGATCAGGCCGTCCATCACTTGATGCGCAATGTCGGCGGGAATGGCGAAGCCGATGCCCAGGCTGCCGCCGGTGCGCGAGAAGATGGCGGTATTGATGCCCACCAGGTTGCCGTTCACGTCCACCAGCGCACCGCCGGAATTGCCGGGATTGATGGCGGCGTCGGTCTGGATGAAGTTCTCGAAGGTGTTGATGCCCAGCTGGTTGCGGCCCAGCGCGCTCACGATGCCGGAGGTGACGGTCTGGCCCACGTTGAACGGGTTGCCGATCGCCAGCACCACGTCGCCCACCTGTAGCTGCTGCACATTGCCCACGCGCACCACCGGCAGCTTGTCCAGCGCGATCTTCAGCACCGCCACGTCGGTTTCCGGATCGGTGCCCACGAGCTTGGCGCGCGCCTGGCGGCCGTCGGCCAGCTGCACTTCGATGTCGGCCGCACCCTCGATCACATGGTTGTTGGTGAGCAGGTAACCGTCGGCCGACACGATGACGCCAGAGCCGAGGCCGACCTGCGGCTGCAGTTGCTGCTGGTTGCGGTCGCCGAAGAAGAAGCGGAACCACGGGTCTTCGCCGTGCGGGTGGCGCGACATGGCCTTGCTGGCGGCGATGGACACCACCGCCGGCGCCGCGGTGCGGGCCGCGGCGCTGTAGCCGCTGGGCGCCACGCCGCCGCCCACCACCGGCATCACCGGCGCCACCGACACCGCGTCGGGCAGCAGGCGGCTGTTTTGGGCCCGCTGCAGCCACTGCGGCTTGAGCGTGGCAATCACAAAAAGCACGGCCACCGCGACGGTCACCGCTTGCGAGAAAATCAGCCAGGTCTTGCGCATGTTGAGCGCACCCCACGCCATGCCAGTTGCCCGCACCGACATCGATGCCCACCTCAACCAGCTCCTGGTTGTGGAGCGCTTCAAGGATTATGGGCCGAACGGCCTGCAGGTCGAGGGCCCTCCATACGAGACGCTGCAGGCGCTGGCCGAGGCCGCCTCCGCTGCACTTTGCAGGCCGGCCACGGTGGTGCCGGGCGGCGGTCGGCCGCTGCGCCGAATCGCTTGGTGCACCGGCGGTGCGCAGGGCTACTTCGAGGACGCGATCGCGTTCATCACCGGCGAGATCGCTGAACCGCAAACCCACTACGCGCGGGAGACCGGCGTGGCTTTCCTGGCCTGCGGCCACCATGCGACAGAACGTTATGGCGTGCAGGCCGTCGGCGAACACCTGGCGCAGCAGTACGGCCTGCCGCGCCGTGTCATCGACATCGAGAACCCGGCATGAGCGCACCAGTCGCCACGTCGCCAGGCGCGCCCTGGCTGGGCATCACGATGGGCGACCCCTGCGGCATCGGGCCGGAGATCGTCGCGCAGGCCATTGCCGACGGGCGGGCCGGCCGCTGCGTGGTGATCGGCGACGTGGCGGTGATGCGCCGCGCGCTGCGCCAGCTGGGCCGCGAGCTGCCGGTGGCTCAGTTGCACGAGTTGGTCGATGCCGCGCAGTGCCCGCCGGCGTGCCTGCCGGTCTGGGTTCCGCCCGGGTTGCCCGAGGGCCTGGTGGCATTGCCCATGGGGCAGGTGAATGACGCCGCCGGGGCGGCCGCGGCGTGCTGCATTGAAGCCGGTGCACGGGCGGCGATGGCAGGGCGCATCGGCGCGCTGGTCACGGCACCGGTCCACAAGGAAGCGCTGGCGGCGGCGGGTGTGCCCTATCCGGGCCACACCGAGATGCTGCAGGCGCTGGCTGCCGCACCCGGCGGGGCCCTGCCACCGGTGCGCATGATGCTCGCCAACGACGAGCTGCGCACGGTGCTGGTCACCATCCACCTGTCGCTGCGCAAGGCGATCGACCAGGTGACCTTCGACGCGGTGCTGCAATCGCTGCGCATCGCGCATGCGGCCGCGGCCCGCTGGGGCCAGCCGCAACCGCGCATCGCAGTGGCCGGCCTGAACCCGCATGCCGGGGAGGGCGGGCTGTTCGGCGACGAGGAGCTGCGCATCATCGGCCCGGCGGTCCAGGCGGCCCGCGCCGAGGGCATCGACGCGAGCGGGCCCTACGCGCCGGACACGGTGTTCATGCGCGCGCGCCACGCGCCGCCCGCACACCCGGGCGAGTTCGACATCGTGGTGGCGATGACACACGACCACGGCCTGATCCCGGTGAAGTACCTGGGCGTGGAGCAGGGTGTCAACGTGACGCTGGGGCTGCCCTTCGTGCGCACCAGCCCGGACCACGGCACGGCCTTCGACATTGCGGGCAAGGGCGTGGCCGATGCAGCCAGCCTGGTGGCGGCGGTGCACATGGCCCGCCGGCTGAGCCGCGGATAGGTCGCCGCGCGCGTTCAGTGCCGGGTGCTGACCGCGCCGCTGGTGCTCAACGCGGCCAGCTGGCGCCGCGCCCGCGCGGTGGCGCGCTCGATCAGGTAGGCGTTCTCGAAGGCACGCATGCGGCCGGTTTCGCACAGCCGCACCAGCATCCGGTGCGTGAGCGAGATCGTCTTCTGGTGCTTCTTGCCACGGGTGAAGACGAAGAACGCGCGCCCCGGGCTCACGTAGCTCAGGCGCACCTTCTGCCACTGGCCTTCCACATGCATCTGGTAGGCAAAACCGAGCTGCACATGGTCCGCCAGTGATGCGCCCTGGGTCGGTTCGGTGGGTTCGGCCGCCGGCAGGCCGTCGATGTTGATGTCCACCTCGGTGAGCGCGGGCTCGGCGGAGAGGTCGATATCGACCTGGCCGCTCCAGTCCACCGAGCTTTCGGCCACCAGGCCCACCTGTGCCGCCTCGGCCGCGGTGAAAGCGAGGTCGGGCACCACCTGGTCCAGCACCGGCAGCACACCGGCCGGCGGCAGGTCCCCGGGCTTGGGCAAGGGCGCACCGAGGATGGTGTCCAGCTGCTTGACCAGCAGGTTGTAGTCCAGCTGGCGCATGGACTGGCCCTTGAGCGATTCGGCGTGCGCGGGCAGCAGCTGCGCGAAGAACGATTTCTTCGCGCTCTCCGGCCAGCCGATGGTGGCCAGGCCTTCGTTCAGGTCCTTCATCAGCTGCGGCAGCTGCAGCAGAAAGGCCTTGCGGTCGGCCGGCGCGCCCTTGGGCTGCACGCTCATCACCAGGTCGCGGCCGGCGCGGCGCAGCTTGTCGGCCAGCGCGCCGCCATCGTCCTTGCGCTGCGCCTGCACGATGGCCTGGCTCCACACCTGCGCGAGGAAGTCGCGCAGGAAGTCGTGCATCTCCACCGCGGCCAGTGCGGCCTGCAGCTGCTGCATGTAGCGCTGCTGCTGCAGCAGCTCGCTTTCCTTGCGTTGCAGCAGCGTGGCGGCGTCGCCCTGCTCGCGGACCTCCGCTTCCGTCTGCTCGGCAATGAAGTTCTCGAGCGACGCCAGCTTGCGCTCGTAGACCTCCATCTGGTCGAAGTCGCCGGTGACGATCTCCTGCACCAGCTCCTTCACCAGGCCGAGGAAGTGCTGGCCCGGGCCGTCGTTGAAATCCTCGAAGGCGCAGGCCAGCGACGCGATGCGGTTGACGAATCGCCGCACCGGATGCCGGCGCGAGGAGAAGAAGCTCACGTCGCCCAGCGCCACCCGCAGCACCGGCAGCTGCAGCCGGGCGATCTGGCGCGCCATCTGCGGCGGCACCTTGGGATCGGACAAGATCTGGTCGAACAGGCTGCCGACCACGTCGATCACCATGTGGTCGAGCGTGCCGGTGGAGGCCTGGCGCAGCTCGTCGCGGTGCTGGACGATCAGGTTGGGCAGGGACAGAGGCAGCGTGCTGCCGCCGGCCGTTGCACCCGCTGCGGTGCTGCGGAAACCGTCAGCGCCCACGCCGCCGCCGCTGGCGCCCGGGTCCGGCACATTGCCGAGGAAGGCCAGGCGCCGGATCAGCGTCATCAGCTGGGCGTCCACCTGCCCGAAGGTGCCGGAGCGTGCGCCATGCCCCGAGCCGCCGCCCCATTGGCTGCCCAGCCCCTGGCGCCCGGTGCTGCCCGGCCCGCCCTGGCGCGTCGAGGCGCCCGAGGTGCTGAGCGGGATGGAGCCGCTTTCGGTGGCCAGCCCCAGCGTGTCGCCGGGCTCATTGCCCGAGCCGCCGCCGTGGCCGGAGAAGCTGCTGCGCGCGCCGGAGGTGGGGCGCAGCGTGAGGCTGAGCGGCTGCACGCCGGCCGAACGCAGGTCGTTCACGATGTCGGCGTAGGCGGTGCGGATCAAGCCGGTGAGGCCACGGCCGATCTCGAGGGTGAGCAGCTTGCGCACCTCAGGCCGCTCGGACACGACTTCGGTGCCCGCCACCAGCGCCAGGCCCACCGCTTCCGGGCGCAGCGGGTTGCGCTCATGGTCGGGGCGCGACAGCTGCAGCAGCGAGCCCATGTAGGCATCCAGCTCCCGCAGTTCCCACTCGCTGTCATGCAGGATCGTCAGGCTGAAGCGGTCGGCCATCACCTGCGCTTCGACCTCGTGGTCGCCCACCAGGCTGAGCGACTCCCAGGGCAGCTTGCCGAAGTTGGTGGGCGGGCTGTCGCTGCCGCGTGGGGCAGTTGCACGCGCGACGCGGCGGTCCAGGGTGTCATTGAAGGTGGTGGTGAACTGCGCCAGCCGCTTGTTCAGTTCGAACTGCGCGCTCAGCAGGTCATCGCGTTCGCGCACGCTGGTGGCCGACAGTGCCGCCAGGCCGAGGCTGTCCACCGAGCGCTCCGCCGCGAGGCGGGCCGCCTGCTTGATACGCTGCAGCGCCGCCTGCAAGGCGGCTTGGTAACGCGGGAGTGGCAGGTTCATCGGGGCCGGGGGATCGGACGGCGGCAGCACAGGCCGCCACCTCTGTGGAATCGGCAGGTGGTGCGGAAACTACAGAAGTATGGGGCCAAAACGCCGGCGAACGCGGCGCCCGCGTCGCGCCCCGGGCGACGGGTGTGCCTGCTAGCGCGCGCGTATCGCGTCGCGGATCTCGCGCAACAGCCGCACCTCCTCCGGGTCCGCCGGGGGGGCGGCCGCGGGGGCTTCATGGCGGCGCAGCCGGTTGATCTGCTTGACCATGAGAAAGATCACGAACGCGAGGATGAGGAAGTTCAGCGCCACGGTGAGGAAGTTGCCGTAGGCGAAGACGGCGCCCATCTTCTTGGCTTCGGCCAGTGTCGTGGCCGTCTGGCCCGCCAGCGGAACGAAGTAGTTGGAGAAGTCCAGGCCACCGAACACCCGGCTCACCAACGGCATGATGATGTCGCCCACCAGCGAGTCGACGATCTTGCCGAATGCGCCGCCGATGATCACGCCGACCGCGAGGTCGACGACGTTGCCCTTGATCGCGAACTGCCTGAACTCGCTGGCGAATCCCATGGTGTGCTCCTCCTGGTGGTGCGGGCCAGTATGCCCCTTGACGCGTCCGTTAGAATTCTGGGTTGCCCCTGATCAGAAAAGACTCCCTTTCAAGGATCGTTCATGAGTAAGCCGCAAGTCGACCAAGGCCGCCGCACGTGGGTGGCGATCGCATGTGGTGCCGGCGCCGTGGGTGGCGTGGCCACTGCCGTGCCGTTCGTCTCCAGCTTCCAGCCGTCAGAGCGCGCGCGCGCCGCCGGCGCGGCGGTGGAGGTGGACATCAGCGACCTGAAGCCGGGCGAGAAGAAGACGGTGGAATGGCGGGGCAAGCCGGTGTGGATCATCCGCCGCACGCCGGAGATGCTGGCTTCGCTGAAGAAGACCGATGCCCTGGTGGCCGATCCGAAGTCCGAACGCAAGCCGGACGAGATCACGCCGATGCCGGACACGCGCAACGAATACCGCTCGATCAAGCCCGACGTGCTGGTGGTGGTGGGCATCTGCTCGCACCTGGGCTGCTCGCCGTCCGATCGCTTCACCCCGGGCGCACAGCCTTCCCTGCCCGACGACTGGCAAGGCGGCTTCCTCTGCCCCTGCCACGGCTCCACCTTCGACCTGGCCGGCCGTGTCTACAAAAACAAGCCGGCGCCGGACAACCTCGAAGTGCCGCCCTACACCTTCCTCGCCGACAACAAGCTGTTGATCGGTGAAGCGAAGAAGGCCTGAAGCGCATCGAGGTGACGAACCATGGCTGAATACAAAGAACTCCCCGCCAATGCGCCCACCGGCGCCAAGCTGCTGAACTGGATCGACAACCGGTTCCCGCTGTCCAAGCTCTACAACGAGCACGTCGGCGAGTACTACGCGCCGAAGAACTTCAACTTCTGGTACATCTTCGGCTCGCTGGCGCTGCTGGTGCTGGTGATCCAGATCGTCACCGGCATCTTCCTCGTGATGCACTACAAGCCCGATGCGAACCTCGCGTTCGCCTCGGTCGAGTACATCATGCGCGACGTGCCCTGGGGCTGGCTCATCCGCTACATGCACTCCACCGGCGCCTCGGCGTTCTTCGTGGTGGTGTACCTGCACATGTTCCGCGGCCTGCTGTACGGCTCCTACCGCAAGCCGCGCGAGCTGGTGTGGATCTTCGGCTGCGCGATCTTCCTGTGCCTGATGGCCGAAGCCTTCTTCGGCTACCTGCTGCCCTGGGGCCAGATGTCGTACTGGGGCGCCCAGGTGATCGTGAACCTGTTCGCCGCCGTGCCGTTCATCGGCCCGGACCTGGCGCTGCTGATCCGCGGCGACTACGTGGTGAGCGACGCCACGCTGAACCGCTTCTTCAGCTTCCACGTGATCGCGATCCCGCTGGTGCTGATCGGCCTGGTGGTGGCGCACATCATCGCGCTGCACGAAGTGGGCTCCAACAACCCGGACGGCGTGGAGATCAAGAAGCACAAGGATGCGCTCGGCCGCCCGCTGGACGGCATTCCCTTCCACCCTTACTACACGGTGCACGATATCTTCGGCACCAGCGTGTTCCTGATGGTGTTCAGCGCGATCATCTTCTTCGCGCCGGAGCTGGGTGGCTACTTCCTCGAGTACAACAACTTCATCCCGGCCGACCCGCTGAAGACCCCCGCGCACATCGCGCCGGTGTGGTACTTCACGCCGTTCTATTCGATGCTGCGCGCCACCACGGACGACATGGTCAACGTGCTGTGCGTGATCGTCGGACTGTCGGCGCTGGTGACCTTTGCCAAGAGCCGGCTGTCGATGGTGGGCAAGGTGGCGGTGCTGGTCGGCGCTGCCGTGGCCATCTTCCTGCTCAAGACCTTCGACGCGAAGTTCTGGGGCGTGGTGATCATGGGCGGCGCGGTCATCATCCTGTTCTTCCTGCCCTGGCTGGACAAGAGCCCGGCCAAGTCGATCCGCTATCGCCCGAAGTGGCACATGTGGCTGTACCTGGTGTTCGTGGCGTTCTTCATCGCGCTGGCCTACCTGGGCATCCAGCCGCCGTCCACCATCGGGACCATCATTGCGCAGATCGGTACCGTCTTCTATTTCGGCTTCTTCCTGCTGATGCCCTGGTGGAGCCAGCTGGGCCGGTTCTCGCCGGTGCCTGACCGCGTCGTCTACCACGCCCACTGACGCGAGCCGGAGTGACACGAACCATGAAAAAACTCATCGTCAGCCTCGTTGCCGCGCTGTCGTTCCTGGTGCCGGCCTTCGCGTCCGAAGGCGGCATGGTCTGGGACCGCTTCCCGGTGGAGAAGATGAACGACGTGGCGTCGTTGCAGAACGGCGCCAAGCTGTTCGTCAACTACTGCCTGAACTGCCACTCGGCGGCCTACATGCGCTACAACCGCCTGCGCGACATCGGCCTGTCGGAAGACCAGGTCAAGAAGAACATGCTGTTCGCCACCGACAAGGTGGGCGAGACCATGAAGGCCGCGATCGACCCGCGCCAAGCCAAGGAATGGTTCGGTGCGACGCCGCCTGACCTCACCGTGATCGCACGCTCGCGTGCGGGTGCGGGCGGCACGGGGGCCGACTACCTCTACACCTACCTGCGCACCTACTACCGCGACGAGACCCGCCCGACTGGCTGGAACAACCTCGCGTTCCCCAACGTCGGTATGCCGCACGCGCTGTGGGAGCTGCAGGGCGCGCGCATCGCCAAGTTCGCCGAAGAGACCGATCCGCACGACCACAGCAAGAAGGTCCACGTGTTCGCTGGCTTCGAGCAGGTGCAGCCGGGCAAGCTCAGTGCGCTGGAGTACGACAATGCGGTGGCCGACCTGGTGGCCTACCTCCAGTGGATGGGCGAGCCCGAGCAGGAGCACCGCGTGCGCCTGGGTGTGTGGGTGCTGCTCTTCCTGGGCCTGTTCACCGTGATCGCCTGGCGCCTGAACGCCGCTTACTGGAAAGACGTGAAGTGACGCGTCGCGCCCGGGGCGCCTGCCCGGGCTTGAGCGCGCAGCGGGTGTGACGAACGCCTGCTGCGCTTTGGATTTTTTGCACAAGCCGCTTTTTTGACTGGGAGCCCACCGCCATGATGGTGCTTTACTCCGGAACCACCTGCCCTTACTCGCACCGCTGCCGCTTCGTGCTGTTCGAAAAGGGCATGGATTTCGAGATCCGCGACGTTGACCTCTTCGCCAAGCCGGAAGACATCGCGCTGATGAACCCGTACAACGAGGTGCCCATCCTGGTGGAGCGCGACCTCATCCTGTACGAGTCGCACATCATCAACGAGTACATCGACGAGCGCTTCCCGCATCCGCAGCTCATGCCGGGTGACCCGGTGGCGCGTGCGCGTGTGCGCCTGTTCCTGCTGAACTTCGAGAAGGAGCTGTTCGCGCACGTGAACATCCTCGAAAGCCGCGGCGTGGCGGCCAAGCCCACCGACAAGCAGCTGGAGAAGGCCCGTTCGCAGATCAAGGACCGGCTGACGCAGCTGGCCCCGATCTTCCTGAAGAACAAGTACATGCTGGGCGACGACTTCTCGATGCTCGACGTGGCCATCGCGCCGCTGCTGTGGCGCCTGGACTACTATGGCATCGACCTGTCCAAGAACGCCGCGCCGCTGCTGAAGTACGCCGAACGCATCTTCTCGCGGCCGGCCTACATCGAGGCGCTGACGCCTTCCGAAAAGGTGATGCGCAAGTAAGCGATGAGCAGCACTCCATCGGCTCCTGACAACCAGGGCACGTCCACCCGGCCGTACCTGATCCGTGCGCTGCACGACTGGTGCACCGACAACGGCTTCACGCCGTACATCGCGGTGTTCGTCGACCGCAGCGTGCAGGTGCCCATGGAGTATGTGAAGAACAACGAGATCGTGCTCAACGTCGGCTTCGAGGCCACCTCCGGCCTCAAGCTCGGCAACGAGACGATCGAGTTCAAGGCACGGTTCGGCGGCAGTGCCCGCGAGATCATCGTGCCGGTGGACCACGTGGTCGCCATCTACGCGCGCGAAAACGGCCAGGGTATGGCCTTCCCGGTGCCCACCGCGAGCACCGGCTCCGCACCGGACCTGCCAGCCGAGGTCGGGCGCGACAAGACCGCGGGCGCGCCACGTGGCCTGCGCCTGGCTTCCAGCGAGAACGAGTCGGCCGGGCCGGTGCACGACCCGCAAGCGGACGCCGCGGCATCGGACGACGATGCCGAGCCGCCGGAGCCGCCCACCACGCCGCCCACGGGGCGTCCTTCGCTCAAGCGGGTGAAGTAAAGCCGACTGGGAAATTTTTCCCAGTCGCGCAAGCCTTCCCGACGTTTCTGCCTGTAGCGCGGTTGCCTGCGCACGGCCGCCCCCGCTGAAACAACGGCATACAAATTGCACTTCCGGCGTCGGGAGGCTGCTGTTGTTTTGCACGCTCGGGCCCTTGTCTGCGGGATGTCAGGGCGGGTCCAGCGGCGTGCATGATGTTTGGGCAGTTGGCATGGTCGGTTCGTCCTTGGAACAATGAACAGGCATACACAGCTAGGATTCGCCGCGCTTTGCTATGTCAAGCGGTGGTATCGCCATGGGCCGCGGTACCGCGCCTACACACGCCTGCTCCAACACACGCAGCGCCTTGACGCGAACGCGCTGCGCGCCTACCAGGACGAGGCCCTGCAGCGCATGGTCCGCCATTGCACGAGCCATGTTCCCTACTACATCGACCTGTTCAAGCGCCTGGGCCTGCGCCCGGAGGACGTCGCCACCCAGCAGGACCTGCAGAAGCTGCCGTTGCTGGACAGCAAGCTGGTGCGCGAGAACTTCGACCGCCTGATCTCGCCGCAACACCGCAACTGGCTCTGCCATACCGGCACCACCAGTGGCACCACCGGACTGCCCAGCAAGTTCCTGCGCGACTTCAACGCCATCAACTTCGAGCACGCGGCCATTTGGCGCAACTGGCACAACGCAGGCGACGACGGCAAGCGCCGCATTTCCCTGCGTGGCGACATCATCGTGCCTTCAGCGCAGAAGCAGCCGCCGTTCTGGCGCTACAACCCGGCCGACCAGGAGCTGCAGATGTCCAGCTACCACCTCTCGCCCGGAAGCGCGCCGCACTACATCGACAAGCTCCTCGAGTTCCGGCCGCAGATCCTGTACTGCGGCCCGTCGATGGGCCATGTGCTGGCCAAGCTGTTCCGGCTGAATCGGGTGGACTACACCTTCGACGCGGTGTTCACCTCCTCCGAGTCACTGGCCCAGCCGGTGCGCGAGTTCATCGAGCAGACCTTCCACACGCGGGTCGTCGACTGGTACGGCCAGTCCGAGCGGGTGGCGGCCATCGGCCAGTGCCATTGCGGCGCCTACCACGTGCAGGAGGACTACTCGATCGTCGAGTTCCTGCCGGCGCACGGCAACACCACGGAGATCGTGGGCACCCAGCTGCACAACTACGTGATGCCGCTGCTGCGCTACCGCACGGCCGACTATGTCGAGATGCCCAAGGTGCAGCGGCCGTGCGCCTGCGGCAGCCAGTTCCGCACGGTGGACCGCATCATCGGCCGCTACTACGGCTACCTGATCACGCCCGAGGGGTACCACATCGCGATCACGGCCCACATCCCGACCGGGGTGGACAACATGATCGAAGCCCAGTTCCACCAGGAACGCCAGGGCGAGGTCATCGTCAAGCTGGTGACCAACGGGCGTTTCGGCCCGGACGATGCCGCCAAGCTGATTGCCAGCGTGAAGAGCCACACCTCGCCCGACATGCAGGTTCGCCTGGAGGAAGTGCCCCACATTCCGCGCGGACCCAACGGCAAGTTCATCAACATCGTGAACCGGATGACGGCCAACGCGCCGATCACGCGCGAAGCGGCGTGAGAGCCGGCTGCCGCGGCAGTGGCGCAGCCCCTAGAATCACGGGTTCCCTGCACCCGCCGGCTTAGCTCAGTTGGTAGAGCAACCGCCTTGTAAGCGGTAGGTCATCCGTTCGAGTCGGATAGCCGGCACCAGCGGCGCTTCAGCGCGGGGTGAGGATCTTCACCCGGATCGGCCGGGCGCTGAAGCCACCCGCGTGCAAGGTGTCTTCCAGCAGGGGCAGCAGGTGGCGCAGCTTGGCCGCCGCCGAGGCGTTGGCCACCAGCAGCGACCACCCCTCGTCATCCACCGGGCCGGGCTGCACGCTGGCGCGCAATGCCGGCGGCAGGCGGCTGGCGATCGCCTCGAACCGGTCCCTGGATTCGTGCAGCCGCTCCATCAACCCGGCCAGCGGGCTGCTGGCGTCCATCGCGGCCCGGATCGGCAGGGCAGGCGAGGGATTTTTGGGCATGCCGCCAGTGTAGCCAGCGTCCTGCCGGGGCCGGCTTCGCCCCCCGGACAGCGCCACCCCGGGTGCTAAACTTTCACGCTTTGCGGCCACCCGGCCACTGCCCTTGCAAAGCAGAGCCGGCACCCTCATGTGCCGCACACGCTCCCGCGCCGCTGCCGCCAATGTCCCACCCGGACCGCGGCATGGCGCGGGCTGCCGTTCATCCAAGCCCTTACGCTGATGTTGCCCAAGCTTCTTACCCAGATTTTCGGTAGCCGCAATGACCGTCTGCTCAAGCAGTACCGCAGCATGGTCGAGAAGATCAACGGCCTGGAACCGCAGCTGGAGAAGCTCTCCGACGATCAGCTGAAGGCCAAGACGCAGGAGTTCCGCGACCGGCTGCAGCAAGGGCACACACTGGACGACCTGCTGCCCGAAGCGTTTGCCGTGGTGCGCGAGGGCAGCAAGCGCGTGCTGAAGATGCGCCACTTCGACGTGCAGCTGATGGGCGGCATGGCCTTGCACCAGGGCAAGATCGCCGAGATGCGCACCGGCGAAGGCAAGACGCTGATGGCCACCTTGCCGGTCTACCTGAATGCACTGCCGGGCAAGGGCGTGCACGTGGTGACGGTCAATGACTACCTCGCCCGGCGGGACGCCGAGTGGATGGGCAAGCTGTACGGCTTCCTCGGGCTCACAGTGGGTGTGAACGTGCCCGGCATGTCGCG
Organism: Ideonella sp. BN130291; assembly: GCF_036231905.1. NCBI lineage: Bacteria > Pseudomonadati > Pseudomonadota > Betaproteobacteria > Burkholderiales > Sphaerotilaceae > Ideonella > Ideonella sp. BN130291. Next base: position 129,965 of record NZ_JAZARE010000004.1, read on the forward strand.
CGAACAGAAGCAGCGCGACTACGCCGCCGACGTGACCTACGGCACCAACAACGAGTTCGGTTTCGACTACCTGCGCGACAACATGGTCTACGAGGTGGGCGACCGCGTGCAGCGCGGGCTGGCCTACGCCATCGTCGACGAGGTGGACTCCATCCTGATCGACGAAGCACGCACGCCGCTGATCATCAGCGGCCAGGCGGAGGACCACACCGAGCTGTACGTGCGCATCAACGCGGTGATCCCCAAGCTGAAGAAGCAGATCGGCGAACTGGACCTGCGCACCGGCGAAGGCGTGATCGATCCGGGCGACTTCACCGTGGACGAAAAGAGCCACCAGGTGTTCCTGACCGAAGACGGGCACGAGAACGCCGAGCGCATCCTGGGTGAAGCGGGCCTGCTGGCCGAAGGCGCCAGCCTGTATGACCCGGCCAACATCACGCTGATGCACCACGTGTATGCAGCGCTGCGGGCCAACCACCTTTACCACCGCGACCAGCATTACGTGGTGCAGAACGGCGAAGTGATCATCGTCGACGAGTTCACCGGCCGCCTGATGACCGGCCGCCGCTGGTCCGACGGCCTGCACCAGGCGGTGGAGGCGAAGGAAGGCGTGCAGATCCAGAGCGAGAACCAGACGCTCGCCTCCATCACCTTCCAGAACTACTTCCGCATGTACGGCAAGCTCGCCGGCATGACGGGCACGGCGGACACCGAAGCCTACGAGTTCCAGGAGATCTACGGCCTGGAAACGGTGGTGATCCCGCCCAACAAACCCACCATCCGCAAGGACGAGCTTGACCTGGTCTACAAGACCGACAAGGAAAAGTTCGATGCGGTGATCGAAGACATCCGCGACTGCTACGAGCGCGGCCAGCCGGTGCTGGTGGGCACCACCTCGATCGAGAACTCCGAGCTGATCTCGGCCAAGCTCACCAAGGCGAAGCTGCCACACCAGGTGCTCAACGCCAAGCAGCACGCCAAGGAGGCGGAGATCATTGCCCAGGCCGGCCGGCCGAAGATGATCACCATCGCCACCAACATGGCGGGCCGCGGCACCGACATCGTGTTGGGCGGCAACGTGGAAAAGCAGGTCCAGTTCATCGAGGAAGACGAGAGCATTCCCGAGCAGGAAAAGGTGGTGCGCATCGCCAAGCTGCGCGGCGAATGGCATCAGCTCAACGAGCAGGTGAAGAAGCTGGGCGGCCTGCGCATCATCGCCACCGAGCGGCATGAAAGCCGCCGCATCGACAACCAGCTGCGCGGCCGTTCGGGCCGCCAGGGCGACCCGGGTTCCTCGCGCTTCTACCTGTCGCTGGAAGATCCGCTGATGCGCATCTTCGCGGGCGACCGGGTGCGGGCCATCATGGACCGGCTGAAGATGCCCGAGGGCGAAGCCATCGAGGCCGGCATCGTCACGCGCAGCATCGAAGGCGCGCAGCGCAAGGTGGAAGCGCGCAACTTCGACATCCGCAAGCAGCTGCTCGAATACGACGACGTCAGCAACGACCAGCGCAAGGTCATCTACCAGCAGCGCAACGACATCCTGGAAGCGCAGTCGCTCGCGGCCCAGATCGCTGCGCTGCGCCGCTCTGCGATGGAAGATGTGGTGCGCACCTATGTGCCCGCCGACAGCCTGGAAGAGCAGTGGGATCTCGAAGGACTGGAGAAGGTGCTGCGCGAGGAATGGCAGCTCGACATGCCGCTGAAGGCCGAGGTCGAGAAGAGCAGCGAAGCGACCGACGAGGACATCGTCGAAAAAGTGGCTCAGGCGGCCGATGCGCTGTTCGAGGCCAAGGTGGCGGCGGTGGGGCTGGAGCAGTTCACGCCCTTCATGCGCATGGTGCTGCTGCAGGCGATCGACTCGCACTGGCGCGAACACCTGGCTGCGCTGGACTACCTGCGCCAGGGCATCCACCTGCGCGGCTACGCTCAGAAGAACCCCAAGCAGGAATACAAGCGCGAGGCCTTCGAGCTGTTTGCGCAGCTGCTGGACGTGGTGAAGCTCGAGGTCACCCGCGTGCTGATGACCGTGCGCATCCAGTCGCAGGAGCAGGTGGCCGAGGCCGCCGAGCAGATCGAGGACCACGCCAGCCACATCAGCAACGTGACCTACACGCACCCCAACGACGACGGCAGCGTGAGCCAGGACACCGATCCGTCGGACCAGGTGCCCAAGGTGGGCCGTAACGACCCGTGCCCCTGCGGCAGCGGCAAGAAGTACAAGCAGTGCCACGGCAAGTTGGCCTGATCGAAAGGGTGTGTCATGCCGGTGAACCTGAGCGCCCCTGATCCCGCCAGCCTGCACCCCGTTCCCGGCGTGCGCATCGGCGTCGCGATGGCGGGTGTGCGAAAAGCCAATCGCAAGGACCTGACGGTGTTCGAGCTGGCGCCGGGCAGCGTCGCGGCCGGCGTGTTCACGCAGAACCGCTTCTGTGCCGCGCCCGTGCAGGTGTGCCAGCAGCATCTGGCGGCCAGCCCCGAGGTGCGGGCGCTGGTGATCAACACCGGCAATGCCAACGCCGGCACCGGCGAGGACGGCCTGGTGAGGGCGCACGCCACCTGCGTGGCGCTGGCCCAGCACCTTGATCTTGCGCCGGAGCAGGTGCTGCCGTTTTCCACCGGGGTGATCATGGAAGTGCTGCCGGTGGATCGCATCCAGGCCGGCTTGCCGTCCGCGCTGGCGGGATTGGCGGAGAACCGCTGGGCCGAGGCCGCCGAAGCGATCATGACCACTGACACGCTGCCCAAGGCGGCGTCGCGGCAACTCACCATCGGCGACCGCACCGTCACCGTCACCGGCATCAGCAAGGGCGCCGGCATGATCCGGCCCAACATGGCGACTCTGCTGGGCTTCATGGCCACCGACGCGGTGATAGCACCGCAGGCACTGCAGGCGCTGGTGAAGCTGGCCGCCGACCAGTCGTTCAACCGCATCACCATCGACGGCGACACCTCCACCAACGACTCCTTCGTGCTGATGGCTACGCGCCAGGCCGGGCATGCGGAGATCACGGACCTTGCGTCTGGCGACGGCCGTGCGCTGTGCGATGTGGTGGTCGAGGTGGCGCGCAGTCTGGCGCAGGCGATCGTGCGCGACGGCGAGGGCGCCACCAAGTTCATCACCGTGCAGGTCGATGGCGGGCGCAGCGAGGCGGAATGCCGCCAGGTGGCCTATGCCATCGCGCATTCGCCACTGGTGAAGACCGCCTTCTACGCCAGCGACCCCAACCTGGGCCGCATCCTGGCGGCAGTCGGATATGCCGGCATCGCGGACCTGGACCAGACCACGATCGACCTCTTCCTCGACGATGTGCACGTGGCCCAGCGCGGCGGCCGCCATCCCGCCTATCGGGAAGAAGACGGCCAGCGCGTGATGAAGCAGGCGGAGATCACCGTGCGCGTGGACCTGCACCGCGGTGCGGCGCAGGCCACCGTGTGGACCTGCGACTTCTCGCACGACTACGTGAGCATCAACGCCGACTACCGAAGCTGAGGGGGTTGAGCCCTCTCTGCGTGCCGATCGACATCGGCTAGCATCGTCCACCGCAGCCGGGGTGACACCGCCCCCAAAAAGGCTGCCGCACCGCGCGTCGGGCTCACCCGCTCGCCCGCGCGGCACGACAGGGAGACGAAAAAGGTGAACCAGGGTTCGATCGCGCGCGCCTGGCGTGCGCTGGCTGGTCGGCTATTGGGTGCGGACGACCTGCTGCGCCAGGTCACCTACCGGCGGCTGTTCAGCTCCATCCTCATCAGCTCGCTGGGCGCGCAGGTCACCATGCTGGCCCTGCCGCTCACCGCGGCACTGCTGCTGCACGCCACGCCCACGCAGATGGGCCTGCTCACGGCGATGGAGATCCTGCCTTTCGTGCTGTTTTCGCTGCCCTCCGGCGTGTGGCTGGACCGGGTGCGCAAGCTGCCCGTGTACATCGGCGGCGAATGCCTGCTGGCGGTGGCATCGGCCAGCGTGCCGCTCGCCTGGTGGATGGACGTGCTGGCCATGCCACTGATGTACCTGGTGGCCTTTGTCATCGGCAGCGTGCACACCACCGCGGGATCGGCCGCGCAGATCGTGCTCACCCAGGTGGTGCCGCGCGACCGCCTGGTGGAGGCGCATGCGAAGAATGCGCTGGCGAGCTCAGGCGCGGAGGTGGCGGGGCCCGGCCTGGCCGGTGCGCTGATCAAGCTGGTGGGCGCGCCGGTGGCCTTTCTGCTGGATGCCGTGATGTTGGCGTTTTCGGCGTGGATCCTGCGTGGCATCCGGGTGGACGAAGTGCGCACGCCGCGGCCTGAGGCGCACTTCTGGCACGACCTGAAGGCCGGGGTGCGCTTCGTGCGCGAGCACCGCCTGCTGGTGGCACTGGCCGCCTGCGTCGGGGTGTGGCAGATGTGCCAGAACGCCGCTGTGGTGGTGCAGATCCTCTATGCCACCCGTGTGCTGGGGCTGCCGGAGCAAGCCGTCGGGCTGAGCTACGTGGGCATGGGGGCCGGCACCGTGCTCACCAGCGTGTTTGGCAACCGCGTCAGCCACCGCTTCGGGCCGGGGCCCACGCTGGTGCTGGGCTTTGCGATCTGCGGCGTGGGCTGGCTGCTGCCGGCCCTGGCGCCGGCCAATGCCTGGGGTGTGGCCGCTTTTGCGCTCATGCTCGGCATGTTCGGTGTGGGCGCGGTGCTGATCTTCATCAACTTCCTTGCGCTGCGCCAGGCGGTCACGCCAGAGCCGCTGTTGGGCCGCATGACCAGCACGATGCGCTGGCTGATCCTGATCCCGGCCGGGCCGGGCGCCTTGTTGGGCGGCTGGCTGGGTGAGCACCATGGGCTGCGTTATTCGCTGGCTTTTGCCGGCTGCAGCTCGCTGCTGCTGGCCGCCGTGGCGTGGCGCCAGCCGGTGATCCGCAGCGTGAAGGAACTGCCGCGCCTGCACGAGCCGCCTGCCGCCGGGCCTGGGGCCACGGCGGGCGCCGCGGCGGGCGGCTGAGTCAGTCGCGGATGGCGGCCGGGTCGGGGGAGAACCGTGCCACTTCGTCGGTGATCAGGCCATCGATGCCGGCGTCGCGGAGGCGATGCGCTTCGGCCGGATCGTTGACGGTGTAGGCCAGCACACGCAGGCCGGCGTCGTGGGCCTGCTGGATCACCGCACGGTCCAGCAGCGGATAGGCCGCCACGATGGCCACGCACTCCAGGCTGCGCGCCAGCGTCAGCCAGCCTTCCTGGAGCGTGTCCAGCAGCAGCGCCCGGGGGCATTGCGGCGCGGCTGTCTGCGCCGCGGCCAGCGCAGCGGGCTGGAAGGAGCTGAGCAGCGGCGGCAGTGTGTCGGCGGGCCAGCACTGGGCGACATACCGCGCCACAGCATCGCCGGTGCGAGCCTCCTCGCCGGGCGTGGGCTTGATCTCGATGTTGAGGGCGTAGCCGTTGCGCAGCACGTAGGCCGCGATGGCGTCCAGGCTGGCGAGTGGTTCGCCGGCGTAGGCGCGGCTGTGCCAGCCGCCCGCGTCCAGCCGCGACAGGTCGCTCCAGGGCTGCTGCCCCGCGGTGCCGCTGCCCGAGGTGGTGCGCTGCAGGCCGGCATCGTGCAGCAGGAACAGCGCGCCGTCGGCGCTGAGCTTCACGTCACATTCGAAGGCCCGGTAGCCGTGTGCCGCGCCCACCCGGAAGGCGGCCAGCGTGTTCTCGGGCGCCAGCTTGCCCGCGCCGCGGTGGGCCACCCAGAAGGGATACGGCCAGGGCTGCATCAGGCCACCCGCGCCTGGGTCTGCTCGTCGAACCAGTGGATGTGTTCGGCGGGCACCTGCACCATCACCGTCTGGCCCATGATCGGCACCGGGTCCGTGCCCGCGATGCGCACGGTGAACAGGGCGGCGCCGAGGCGGCCGTACACCAGGCGCTCGGCGCCCAGCATCTCGATCATCTCCACCTTCAGCGCCCAGCTGCCCTGGTTGGACAGGCGCACATGCTCCGGCCGCACCCCGAGGATCAACGAGCCGTTGCGCGGTGCGGGCCGCGGCAGGTCCAGGCTCTGGCCGGTGAGGCCGAAGCTCGCACCGTCGGCACGGCCGTGCAGCAGGTTCATCGGCGGCGAGCCGATGAAGCCGGCCACGAAGGTGGTGGCGGGGCGCGCATACACCTCTTCCGGCGTGCCGAACTGCTCCATGCGGCCGGCGTTCATCACGATCATGCGCTGGGCCAGCGTCATGGCCTCGACCTGGTCGTGGGTGACGAACAGCGAGGTCACACCCAGTTCGGTGTGCAGCTTCTGGATCTCCAGCCGGGTCTGGGCACGCAGCTTGGCGTCCAGGTTGGACAGCGGCTCGTCGAACAGGAACACCTGCGGCTGGCGCACGATGGCGCGGCCCATGGCCACGCGCTGGCGCTGCCCACCGGACAGCTGGCGCGGCTTGCGCTGCAGCAGCTGGCTGAGCTCCAGGATCTTGGCCGCCTTCTGCACCCGGGTCTCGATGTCTGCCTTGGGCACCTTGGCGATCTTCAGCCCGTAGGCCATGTTGTCGTACACCGTCATGTGCGGGTACAGCGCATAGTTCTGGAACACCATCGCGATGTCGCGCTGCGCGGGCTCCAGCTTGTTCACCACCCGGTCACCGATGGCGATGTCGCCCTCGCTGATCTCCTCCAGCCCGGCCACCATGCGCAGCAGGGTGGACTTGCCGCAGCCGGACGGGCCGACGATCACGATGAATTCGCCGTCGGAGATCTCCGCGTCCACACCGTGGATCACCTGGTTGGCGCTGGCGCCGCTACCGTAGCGCTTGATCACCTTGCGAAGCGAAATGCTGGCCATGGTTGTTGTCGTGTTCTCGGTTGTTATTTCTCGGCGTCCACCAGGCCCTTGACGAACCACTTCTGCATCAGCATCACCACCAGCACCGGCGGCAGCATGGCCAGCATCGCGGTGGCCATCACCACGTTCCACTCGGTGTAGGCCTCACCGCCAATCAGGCGCTTGATGCCCAGCACCACCGGGTACATGGTCTCGTTGGTGGTCACCAGCAGCGGCCAGAGGTACTGGTTCCAGCCATAGATGAACTGGATGACGAACAGCGCCGCGATCGGGGTGGTGGAGAGCGGCAGCAGCACATCCTTGAAAAAGCGCATCGGCCCAGCGCCGTCGATGCGCGCCGCCTCCACCAGCTCGTCCGGCACGCTGAGGAAGAACTGGCGGAACAGGAAGGTGGCCGTGGCCGAGGCGATCAGCGGCACGGTGAGGCCGGCATAGGTGTTGAGCATGCCGAGCTGCGACACCACCTCGTAGGTGGGCCCGATGCGCACCTCTACCGGCAGCATCAAGGTCACGAAGATCATCCAGAACACCAGGCCGCGCAGCGGAAAGCGGAAGTAGACGATCGCGAAGGCGGACAGCAGCGAGATCGCGATCTTGCCGATTGCGATGGTGAGGGCACTGACCAGGCTCACCCACATCATGGGCCCGGCCGCCGGAAGGTGGCTGCCCATGCTGGTTTCGCCACCGAACAACGCGATCCGGTACGTATCCGCCATGTGCGTGCCGGGCACCAGCGTCATCGGCCGGCTTTGCGCGATCTCCTCCGCGGTGTGGGTGGACGCCACGAAGGTGAGGTACACCGGGAATGCCACGATCAGCACACCCAGCAAGAGGACCAGGTGCGACAGAACACGCAGGCCGGGGCGGTTTTCGATCATCAGTATTCGACTTTCTTCTCGACGAAGCGGAACTGCAGCACCGTGAGCGTGACGACGATGATCATCAGCACGACGGACTGCGCCGCCGAGCCGCCCATGTCCAGGGCCTTGAAACCGTCGTAGTACAGCTTGTAGACCAGGATGGCGGTCTCCTTGCCGGGGCCACCATGGGTCGCAGCGTCCACGATCGCAAAGGTGTCGAAAAAGGCGTAGACGATGTTGATCACCAGCAGAAAGAAGGTGGTGGGCGACAGCAACGGAAACACCACGGTCCAGAAGCGGTACCAGGGCGAGGCGCCGTCGATCGCGGCTGCCTCGATGAGCGAGCGGGGGATCGCCTGCAGGCCTGCCAGGAAGAACAGGAAGTTGTAGGACACCTGCTTCCAGATGGCGGCCAGCACGATCAGCGCCATCGCATGGTTGGCATTGAGCAGGTGGTTCCACTCCAGGCCCAGCTGCTGCAGCCCGTAGGCCACCACACCCATCGGCGAGGCGAACAGAAACAGCCACAGCACACCGGCCACCGCTGGCGCGACCGCATAGGGCCAGATCAGCAGCGTGCGGTAGATCGCACTGCCGCGCACCACCCGGTCGGCCATCACCGCCAGCAGCAGCGCAAAGGCCAGGCCGCACACCGCCACCGCGATCGAGAAGAAGGCGGTGGTCTTGAACGAGTCCAGGTACCCGGGGTCGCCGAAGATGCGGCGGAAGTTCTCCAGCCCGACGAACTCGGTGGAGGTGCCAAAAGCGTCCTGCGTGAGCACGCTCTGGTACACCGCCCGCGCCGCGGGCCAGAAGAAGAACACCAGCACGACGGCCATCTGCGGCGCGATGAGCGCCCAGGGCAGCCAGGTGGAACGGAAGCGGACGCGCTTTTCCATCACGTCCGCCGGCGCGCGGGCCCGGCCCGGCGCCGAGCCGCCTCAAGGCGGGCCACGCCCCCTTGGGGGGGCGCGCAGCGGCGCAGCCGCCAGCTCGGGGGCCCCATCAAAGCTTGGCGCTCTTCTGGAAGCGCTCCAGCTGTTCGTTGCCGCGCTGGATGGCCGTCTCCAGCCCCTCCTTCGCGGTCTTCTTGCCGGACCACACCTGCTCCATCTCTTCGTCGATGATGGTGCGGACCTGCACGAAGTTGCCCAGCCGCACGCCGCGCGACTTGTCGGTCGTCTTGCGGATCATCTGTGTCACAGCGACGTCGGTGCCCGGGTTCTCCTTGTAGAAGCCGGACTTCTCGGTGAGCTCGTACGAGGCCTTGGTGACCGGCAGGTAGCCGGTGCGCTGGTGGCTCTTGGCCGCCACTTCGGGCTTGGACAGGTACTCGAAGAACGCGGCCACGCCCTTGTATTCGGGCGCCTTCTTGCCCGACATGACCCACAGGGAAGCGCCACCGATCACGGTGTTCTGCGGGGCGCCTTGCACATCCGGGTAATAGGGCAGGGCAGAGATGCCGTAGCCGAACTTGGCGTTGCGTTTCAGGTTGGCATACAGGCCCGACGAGCCGGTGAACATGGCGCACTCGCCCGACACGAAGGTGGCATCGGCAGTATTGCCACGGCCCTTGTAGACGAACAGGCCCTGCTTGGACATGTTGGCCAGGTTCTCGACGTGGCGCACGTGCAGCGGCGAATCAAAGGCCAGGCGCGTGTCCAGGCCGCCGAAGCCGTTGTTCTTGGTGGCGAACAGGGTGTTGTGCCAGGCGGAGAAACTTTCCAGCTGTGTCCAGCTGATCCAGCTGGTGGTGAACGGGCACTTGTGGCCGGCGGCCTTGAGCTTGGCGGCGGCCAGCGCCACCTCGGGCCAGGTGGTGGGCGCCTTGTTCACGTCCAGGCCGGCGGCCTTGAACGCGTCCTTGTTGTAGTAGAAGACCGTGGTCGAGCTGTTGAACGGGAAGCTCAGCATCTGGCCGTTGGGCGCGGTGTAGTAGCCTGCCACCGCGGGCACGTAGGCCGCGGGGTCGAACTTGGCGCCGGCGTCCTTCATCACCTGGCCCACGGGCACGATCGCGCCCTTGCTGGCCATCATGGTGGCGGTGCCCACTTCGAACACCTGCAGGATGTGCGGCGCGTTGCCGGCGCGGAAGGCGGCGATCGCGGCGGTCATGGACTCGTCGTAGCTGCCCTTGAAGGTGGGCACGATCTTGTAGTCCTTCTGGCCGGCATTGAAATCCTTGGCCAGGTCGTTCACCCATTCGCCCAGGGCGCCGCCCATCGAATGCCACCACTGGATCTCGGTCTGTGCCTGGGCGGACGACGCCGCCAGCGCAAGCGCCAGGGCGAACAACTTCGTTTTCATGAGGCTCCTTTGATGTCAAGCGAAGGCGGCCTCTTGGGCCGCCCGGCTCGACAGTTTGTGTGGACTGTGTGACAGGTCCATTTCTGTCACAGCTTGGCGCGAAAGGGCACCGGGGATTACCCCGCTGGGCAGGCCGCTCCACAAGCCCATTGCTGCACTGCGGTACCATTCGCGGTCAAGTGCTGAAAGCAGGTTCGAGCGAGCCTGGCGCCCATGAACGCACCGCTTCCCGTGACCCCGATGGCCGCCGGCCAGATGGACACCGATGCCGCAGCTCCCCGGCTGCGCGAGATTCCGTACAACTACACCTCCTTCTCCGATCGCGAGATCGTGATCCGGTTGCTGGGCACGCGCGCGTGGGAGCTGCTGAACCGCCTGCGCGAGGAGCGCCAGACCGGGCGATCCGCCCGCATGCTGTACGAGGTGCTGGGCGACATCTGGGTGGTGGAGCGCAACCCTTACCTGCAGGACGACCTGCTGGACAACCCCAAGCGCCGCCGCCTGCTGGTGGAGGCCCTGCGCCACCGCCTGGGCGAGATCGCCAAGCGGCGCGATGCCGCGGCCGATGCGCAGCGCGATGCGCTGGTCGGCGAGCTGCTCGCTGCCGCCGAAACGGCCGTGCAGCGCTTCGCCGCGTCGTTCGTGCAGATCGAGGAGTTGCGCAAGCGCACCCGCCGCCTGCTGGGCAAGCACACCGCCAAGGACAACATCAAGTTCGACGGCCTGTCGCGGGTGTCGCACGTGACCGACGCCACCGACTGGCGGGTGGAGTACCCCTTCGTGGTGCTCACGCCCGACACCGAGGCCGAGATGGCCGCGCTGGTGAAAGGCTGCGTGGAACTGGGCCTGACGATCATTCCGCGCGGCGGCGGCACCGGCTACACCGGCGGCGCGGTGCCGCTCACCTGGAAGAGCGCGGTCATCAACACCGAGAAGCTCGAGCGCATGACCGAGGTGGAGTTCGTCGCCCTGCCTGGCGTGGACCAGCCCGTGCCCACGGTGTGGACCGAAGCCGGCGTGGTGACCCAGCGTGTGGCCGATGCGGCCGAGCGAGCCGGCCATGTGTTCGCGGTCGACCCGACGTCGGCGGAAGCGTCGTGCATCGGCGGCAACATCGCGATGAACGCCGGCGGCAAGAAGGCGGTGCTCTGGGGCACGGCATTGGACAACCTGGCGTCCTGGCGCATGGTGACACCCGACGCCAAGTGGCTGGAGGTGGTGCGCCTGAACCACAACCTCGGCAAGATCCACGACGTGGAGGTGGCGAGCTTCGAGCTGCGCTACTTCGATGCGGCCGGCAAGACCCTGGAGCGCACCGAGCGCCTGGAGATTCCTGGCCGCGTGTTCCGCAAGGAGGGCCTGGGCAAGGACGTCACCGACAAGTTCCTCGCCGGCCTGCCCGGCATCCAGAAGGAAGGCTGCGACGGCCTCATCACCAGCGCACGCTGGGTGGTGCACCGCATGCCGCAGCATGTGCGCACGGTGTGCCTGGAGTTCTTTGGCAACGCGAAGGATGCGGTGCCGTCGATCGTGGAGATCAAGGACTTCATGTTCGCCGAGGCGAAGGCCGGCGGCGCGATCCTGGCTGGCCTGGAGCACCTGGACGACCGCTACCTCAAGGCGGTGGGCTACGCCACCAAGAGCAAGCGGGCGGTGTTGCCCAAGATGGTGCTGGTGGGCGACATCGTCGGCGAGGATCCTGACGCCGTGGCGCGCGCCACCAGCGAGGTGGTGCGCATCGCCAACTCGCGCGCCGGCGAGGGCTTCGTGGCGGTGAGCGCCGACGCGCGCAAGAAGTTCTGGCTGGACCGCAAGCGCACGGCCGCCATCGCCAAGCACACCAACGCCTTCAAGATCAACGAAGACGTGGTGATCCCGCTGCCGCGCATGGGCGAGTACACCAACGGCATCGAGCGCATCAACATCGAGCTGAGCCTGCGCAACAAGCTTCAGCTGCTCGACGGGCTGGAAACCTTCTTCCAGCGCGGCAACCTGCCGCTGGGCAAGACGGACGACGCCAACGAAATCCCGAGCGCCGAGCTGCTGGAGGACCGGGTGCAGCAGGCGGTGCAGCTGCTGCGCGAGGTGCGCGCGCTGTGGCAGCAGTGGCTGCAGCAGCTGGACGTGCAGCAGCCGGAAGGGCGCTCGTTCTTCGAGCTGATCCAGGACGGCACGCTCCGCGCATCGTGGAAGACGCAGGTGCTCAAGGCGCTGCAGAGCATCTTTGCCGGCGGTGAGTTCCAGCCCATCCTCGAGGAGTGCCGCCGCATCCACAAGGAGGTGCTGCGCGGCCGCGTGTGGGTGGCGCTGCACATGCACGCCGGCGACGGCAATGTGCACACCAACATCCCGGTCAACTCCGACAACTACGAGATGCTGCAGACGGCCCACGAGGCAGTGGGCCGCATCATGGCGCTGGCACGCCGGCTCGATGGCGTGATCAGCGGCGAACACGGCATCGGCATCACCAAGCTGGAGTTCCTGCGCGACGACGAGATCGCGCAGTTTGCCGACTACAAGCAGCGCGTGGACCCGGAAGGCCGCTTCAACAAGGGCAAGCTGCTGCGCGACGTGTCCATGCTGGGCGACGATGTGCGTGCCGCCGACCTCGCGCATGCCTACACACCCAGCTTCGGGCTGATGGGGCATGAGTCGCTGATCATGCAGCAGAGCGACATCGGCGCCATCAGCGAGTCGATCAAGGACTGCCTGCGCTGCGGCAAGTGCAAGCCGGTGTGTGCCACCCATGTGCCGCGCGCCAACCTGCTGTACAGCCCGCGCAACAAGATCCTGGCCACGTCATTGCTCGTCGAAGCCTTCCTCTACGAGGAGCAGACCCGGCGCGGCGTGAGCATCAAGCACTGGGAAGAGTTCGAGGACGTGGCCGACCACTGCACGGTGTGCCACAAGTGCGCCTCGCCCTGCCCGGTGAAGATCGACTTCGGCGACGTGTCCATGAACATGCGCAACCTGCTGCGCAAGATGGGCCAGAAGAGCTTCCGCCCCGGCAATGCGGCCGCGATGCTGATGCTCAACGCCACCAACCCGCAGACCATCAAGTTCGCGCGCAGCGCGATGGTGGACATCGGCTTCAAGGCCCAGCGCCTGGCCAACGACCTGTTCCGCGGCCTGGCCAAGGCGCAGACGGCGCGCCCGCCCGCGACCGTGGGCAGCACGCCGGTGCGCGAGCAGGTCATCCACTTCATCAACAAGAAGTTGCCGGGTGGCCTGCCCACCAAGACCGCGCGTGCCCTGCTGGACATCGAGGACAAGAACTACGTCCCCATCATCCGCGACCCGAAGCAGACGAGCGCAGACACCGAAGCGGTGTTCTATTTCCCCGGCTGCGGTTCCGAGCGCCTGTTCTCCCAGGTGGGCCTGGCCACGCAGGCCATGCTGTGGCATGCCGGCGTGCAGACGGTGCTGCCGCCGGGCTACCTGTGCTGTGGCTACCCGCAGCGCGGCTCCGGGCAGTTTGACAAGGCCGAAAAGATCATCACCGACAACCGGGTGTTGTTCCACCGCGTGGCCAACACGTTGAACTACCTGGACATCAAGACGGTGGTGGTGAGCTGCGGCACCTGCTACGACCAGCTGCAGGGTTATGAATTCGACAAGATCTTCCCGGGCTGCCGCATCATCGACATCCACGAGTACCTGCTCGAAAAGGGCATCGTGCTCGACGGCAAGGGCGCCTACCTGTACCACGACCCCTGCCACAGCCCGATGAAGCTGCAGGACCCGATGAAGACGGTGAAGGCGCTGGTGGGCGAGCAGGTGCTGAAGAACGAACGCTGCTGCGGCGAAAGCGGCACCCTGGGCGTGACACGTCCCGACATCTCCACCCAGATCCGCTTCCGCAAGGAGGAGGAGCTGCGCAAGGGCGAGGCCACGCTGCGTGCCTCCGGCGCGGTGGCGGAGAAGGCTGACGTGAAGATCCTCACCTCCTGCCCCAGCTGCCTGCAGGGCCTGAGCCGCTACGGCAAGGACCTGCAGAACGGCCTGCTGGAGGCCGACTACATCGTGGTCGAGATGGCGCGCCAGATCCTCGGCGAGGACTGGATGCCCGACTACGTGGCGCGCGCCAACGACGGCGGCATCGAGCGGGTGCTGGTATGAACCTCGCCCGGCCGTCTGCAGAGGTGAATTCCCGCCAGGCGGGAACGCGCGCGGCGCGAAGGGTGCACCAATGAGCAAGGGTTGCCACCTCTGTGCGGAGCCGGGCGGCGAGCCGGTGTGGGCGGACGGCCTGCTTCGTGTGGTGCGGGTGGAGGACACGCCCGACTTCCCGGCGTTCTACCGTGTGATCTGGACCGAGCATGTGGCCGAGCTGTCCGACCTGGGTCCGGACGACCTGCGGCATTGCATGGACGCGGTGGTGTGCGTGGAGCGCACGATGCGCCAGCATCTGGCGCCCACCAAGATGAACGTGGCGACCCTGGGCAACATGGTGGCTCACCTGCACTGGCATGTGATCGCCCGCTTCGACTGGGACACCCATTTCCCGTATCCCATCTGGGCCACGGCCCAGCGCGCCGCGGACACCGTGCTGATGCAGCGGCTGCGCGCCTCGCTGGCCGACCTGGACAGGGCGGTGGCGGCCGCGCTGGCCGACAAATGACGGCAGCCATGGCGCAGCGGCATCCCACCGAGCTCGTCGTGCACCAGCAATCGCGGGTGCTGGAAATTGCCTTCGACGACGGTGCGCGCTTTCGCATCCCGTTCGAGCTGATGCGGGTGTATTCGCCATCGGCCGAAGTACAAGGCCACGGCCCGGGGCAGGAGGTGCTGCAGACGGGCAAGCGCGAGGTGAGCATCGTGGCCATCGAGCCGGTGGGGCACTACGCCGTCAAGCCGACCTTTTCGGATGGCCACGATTCCGGTCTCTTCACCTGGGACTACCTCTACCGGCTGGGCAGCGAAGAGCAGGCCCTGTGGCAGCGCTACGAGCAGCGCCTGGCCGCCGCCGGCCGGGACCGCGATGCGCCCATGCCGGAGGCCGGCCGGGGCGCCTGCGGCCACCATCACTGAACAACACAAGGGGGCGCAGATGAGCCAGACCCACTTCGGTTTCCAGACCGTGGACGAACAGGAAAAAGCGCGCAAGGTGCGCGGGGTGTTCGACTCGGTGGCATCGCGTTACGACGTGATGAACGACCTGATGTCCATGGGCATGCACCGGGCCTGGAAGGCTTACACGGTGGCCGTGGCCAATTTGCAACCCGGCGACAAGGTGCTGGACATCGCCGGCGGCACCGGCGACCTGGCCCGTGCGTTTGCGCGCAAGGTCGGCGCCACCGGAACGGTGGTGCACACCGACATCAACGAGGCCATGCTGCGGCAGGGCCGCGACCGGCTGCTCGACGAGGGGCTGGTGCTGCCCACGTCGATCTGCGACGCCGAGGTGCTGCCGTTCCGCCACGACAGCTTCGACCTGGTCAGCGTGGCCTTCGGGTTGCGCAACATGACCCACAAGGAGCAGGCGCTGTCCGAGATGTGCCGGGTGCTGCGCCCCGGCGGGCGCCTGCTGGTGCTGGAATTTTCCAAGGTGGCTGCGCCGCTGGAGAAGGCCTACGACTGGTATTCCTTCAACGTGCTGCCGCGGCTCGGCCAATGGGTGGCCGGCGACGCCGAAAGCTACCGCTACCTGGCCGAATCCATCCGCATGCATCCCGGGCAGCAGGAACTGAAGGCGCTGATGAAGGCGGCCGGCTACGGCCACGTGGACGTGCACAACCTCAGTGCCGGTGTGGTGGCCTTGCACGTCGGTATCAAATGCTGACACACCGGCGCACCGGCCTCGCCAGCTGAACGGCCGCCCCCGCAATCGAGGGTTCCTGGCGCAGGCACCGGTGGGCGGGGCGCCTGTGGGTCGATGATGCGGGCACGCCGATTGCTCCCCGATGTGCTCGGCGCGGGTCGGACAGGGCCGCGCTGGTGCCCCTTACTTGGGGGGAGGTCGTTGAACTAAGGGTGATCGCTACACTCGCAGACCTTCGTGGCTCGGCAGCCGTAACGCCGACCGCTGCACTTCGGCGCGTCCGCCGGCTCCCTGGCCAACAACGAGTTAGATGACATGAACATGCACATGGGTACGTCGCGCACTGTAGGGACGGTGTCGCGCGTCGCGCTGATCGCGAGCGTCTGCGTCCTGGTCGCCTTGACCGGCTGCAGCAAGAAGGAAAAGGGCGGCGCCAGCCAGACGGCGGCCAAGGTCAACAAGCAGGAAATCACCGTCCACCAGATCAACTTCGTGTTGCAGCAGCAGCGCGGCCTGCGCCAGGAGCAGATGGAGCCCGCCAGCCGCCAGGTGCTGGAGCGCCTGATCGACCAGGAGCTGGCGCTGCAGAAGGCGGAGGAGCTCAAGCTCGACCGCGACCCGCGCGTGGTGCAGCAACTGGAAGCCGCCCGCCGCGAGATCATTGCCCGCGCCTACGTGGAAAAGAGCAGCGAGGGTGTTGCCAAGCCGACGGCCGAGGAAGTGAAGAAGTACTACGACGACCACCCGGCGCGCTACAAGGAGCGCCACGTCTACAGCGTGCAGGAGCTCAACATCGAGGCCAAGCCTGAGCAGGTGGCCTCGGTGAAGGCCCTGGTGGATGGGGGCAAGCCGCTCACCGAGATTGTCGACTTCCTCAAGGCCAACCAGATCCGTTATGCCGCGAACCAGGTGGTGCGCGGCTCGGAGCAGTTGCCGGCACCGTCGCTGGACCTGCTGGCGCGCATGAAGGACGGGCAGATGGTGCTCAATGGCACGCCCATCGGCGCGCAGATCGTGCTGCTGGCCGCATCGCGCCTGCAACCGGTGACGCTGGAGCAGGCGACCCCGGCCATCGAGCAGGCGATCCTGGGCGAACGCAAGCGCGACCTGGTGGCCAAGAATCTGCAGCAGCTGCGCGCCGACGCAAAGATCGAATACGTGGGCAAGTTCAAGGACGGCGCGGCCGGTGCCGCGGCCGATGCCGCCAGCGCTGCGCCGCTGGGCGACGCCGCAGCACCTGCTGCTGCCGAGCCCACGGCTGCCGCGCCGGCACCGTCTGCCGCGCCCGCACCGGCTGCACCAGCGCCGGCCGCCAGCGCCGGCCTGGACACCTCCTCCATCACCAAGGGATTGGGCATCAAATGACCACCAGCCGAAACAAACTCGCCCTCGTCGTTCTCGCCGTCAGCGCCGCGCTGGCGGGCCCCGTGGCCTCGGCGCAGCAGCAAGGCGGTGCGCGCGCCGCAGCGTCCGTCGGTGAATACCGCCTCGGATCCGGCGATGTCATCCGGATCACGGTCTACCAGAATCCCGACCTCACGCTGGAGGCCCGCATCAGCGAGGCCGGGTCGCTCAGCTATCCGCTGCTGGGCACCGTGCGCCTGGGCGGCCTGACGGTGAGCGAGGCGGAGAAGCGCATCGCCGATGGGTTGCGCAACGGCAACTTCGTGAAGCAGCCGCAGGTGAGCGTGCTGGTCACCCAGGTGCGCGGCAACCAGGCCAGCGTGCTGGGACAGGTCAACCGGCCGGGCCGCTTCCCGATCGAAGTGGCCGACATGCACCTGTCCGACCTGCTGGCGATGGCCGGCGGCATCGCCACCTCCGGCGCGGACGTCATCACCCTGGTGGGCATGCGCGACGGCAAGCCCTTCCGCCGCGAGATCGACCTGCCGAACGTGTTCCGCGGCGACCGGCGCCAGCAGGACGACCTGATCATCCAGAACGGCGATGTGGTCTACGTGGAGCGTGCGCCCATGGTCTATATCTACGGTGAAGTACAGCGCCCCGGTGCCATGCGGCTTGAGCGCAACATGACGGTCATGCAGGCGCTGGCCACCGGCGGCGGCCTCACACAGCGCGGCACCGAGCGCGGCCTGCGGGTACACCGCCGCGGCTCCGACGGCAAGGTCGAGGTGGTACAGCCGAACCTGAACGACTCGCTTCGCGATGGCGACGTGGTCTACGTGCGAGAGAGCCTCTTCTGAGGGCCTGAAACATGAACCTGAACCAGTTTTTGGCGATCCTGAAGGCGCGCTGGCCGATTGCAGTGGCCGTGTTCGCCCTCACGGTGCTCACCACCCTGGCGGTGAGTCTGATGCTGCCCAAGCGCTACTCGGCGACTTCCACCCTGGTGGTGGACGTGAAGTCGCCGGACCCGATCGCCGGCATGATGCTGCCGGCGCTGGCGCTGCCCAGCTACATGGCGACCCAGGTCGACGTGATCCAGAGCGACCGTGTCGCACAGCGTGTCGTCAAGGTCCTCCGGCTCGCGGAGAACCCGGAGGTGCGCAAGCAGTGGATGGAGTCCACCGAGGGCAAGGGGTCGCTGGAAGCCTGGTTGGCAAAAACCTTCCAGAAACAGCTGGACGTGAAGCCCTCGCGTGAATCCAATGTCATCACAGTCACCTACACCGCACCGGACCCCCGGTTCGCGAAGGCGGTGGCCGACGGGTTCGTGCAGGCATTCCTCGACGTGACCGTGGATCTGCGTGTCGACCCTGCGAGGCAGTATTCGTCGTTCTTCGAGCAACGGGCCAAGCAGTTGCGTGATGCGGTGGAGAAGGCCCAGGCCAAGCTGTCCACGTTCCAGCAGGAAAACGGGCTTGTCGCGGCCGACGAACGGCTAGACGTGGAGACGGCGCGTCTCAACGAGTTGTCGAGTCAGCTGGTAATGTTGCAGGCTGCGTCTGCCGAGTCGGCTGGCCGCAGTGCACAAGCGGCAGGCGCAAGCGGCGGCAGCATGCAGGAGGTGCTCAACAATCCTGTGGTGGCGACGCTGAAGACTGACCTTTCACGCAACGAGGCCCAGCTCCAGCAACTGAGCGCCCGGCTGGGCTCGAACCATCCGCAGGTGATCGAGGCCAAGGCCAATATCGCCGAGTTGCGGGCGCGCATGGACAGTGAAGTCCGGCGCGTGACGGGGAGCTTGGCGCTCAACAACCAAGTGAACCGGTCGCGGGAAGGAGAGGTCCGTGCGGCCCTCGATGCCCAGCGAAGCAAGGTGCTCAAACTCAAGGCGCTGCGCGATGAGGCCACGGTGCTGCAGCGCGATGTCGAGAACGCGCAGCGCGCCTACGACGCGGTAGTGGCCCGTGGTTCCCAGACCAGCCTGGAGAGCCAGACCACGCAGAGCAACATCTCCGTGCTGTCGCCGGCGGTGGAACCTTCGGAGCCTTCGTCCCCGAAGATCGCACTGAACACCTTCCTCTCCATCGTGATGGGCAGCCTGCTCGCCATCGGCGCTGCGGTGGTGATGGAGCTGCTGGATCGGCGGGTACGCACCGTGACCGACGCTTCCGAAGCGCTCGGCCTGCCGTTGCTTGGCACCTTGCCGCCGCCCACGTCACGCCGTCGTCGCCTGGCTGCCGCAGGCAAGGGCATGCCGCTGCTCCAGCAGCGTATCCTCGGGCAGCTGCCCACTCCGTCGAAAGGTGTGTGATGGCCAAGTTCCGTGACCCTTCGAACGTGCAGCAGGTGGAGCCGGAAGGCCCCGCGCCCATGTCATCGGCTGGCCCGGTCGTCCAGGACCGGGCGATGGGCGATCTGCTTCGCGAGGCGCGAAACCTGACGGCCGAGCAGGTGGAGGAGGTGCTGCGGTACCAACGTGAACACCACGTTCGTTTTGGCGAGGCCGCGATCGCGCTCGGCTTCGTGAACGCCGACGATGTGCTCTTCGCCCTGTCGCAGCAGTTCCATTACGTCTACGTGCCCGATCAGCTGGATGGGGTCAACGAAGAGCTGGTCACCTTGCGCAGCCCGTTCTCGCACCAGGCGGAAGCTTTCCGCCGCATCCGCAGCCAGCTCATGATGCGCGTGTTTGGCGAGACAGATGTCCGTCGCGCGCTTGCCGTGGTCAGCGCGAACCCTGGCGACGGCAAGACCTTCTTCGCCGCCAACCTGGCGGTGGTGCTCGCGCAGTTGGGCGGGCGCACGCTGCTGGTGGACGGCGACCTGCGCGGCCCGCGTCAGCATGAGGTGTTTGGCATCAACAGCACCGCTGGCCTGTCCGGGTTGCTGTCCGGCCGTGTGGAGGCCCAGGTGATCCAGCAGATTCCCGCGCTGCCGAACCTATTCGTGCTGCCGGTGGGCATCACGCCGCCCAATCCTCTGGAACTGATTGAGCGCTCGGCGTTTGCGTTGTTGATCCGCGAACTGCTCAGCAAGTTCGACCACGTGATCTTCGATACACCGGCTTCGGTGTACGGGGCGGATGCCGGCGTGATTGCAGCCCGCTGCGGGGCCGCGCTGGTGATCGCGCGCAAGGATCAGTCGCGGGTAGCCGAGCTGCAAGAGCTGGTCGATTCGCTGGCCGAAAGCCCTGCGAAGCTGGCCGGCGTCATCATGAACGAGTTCTGACCTGCCCATGATGCTCAACACTGCGGCATTCGTGAGGCTGCGCCAGGACAGGTCGGTCATGTCGGCCGTCATCCTGGCCGCGACGCTGCTGGTGCTTTTCGCGCCGGTCGCCGAGGCACTGATCCAGCAGGTTTGGGGCACGGACGAACAAGGCCACGGCCCGATCATCATCGGCGTGGCGCTGTGGCTGCTGTGGCATCGCCGCGATCAGCTGCGTGCGGTTGCAGCCAACGCCGTGCCGGCGGGGCTGGGCGGCTGGCTGCTGCTGGCGTTCGGCCTGGCGATCTACATGGTGGGGCGCATACAGAACATCGTCATGTTCCAGATGGGCGCCTTCTTGCCGCTCATCGTTGCCGCGTTGGCGCTGACCTATGGCTGGGCGATGGTGCGTGCGGCCGCGTTCCCCATCTTCTTCCTGATTTTTGCCATCCCCTTGCCGGGCGCGGTGGTGGACATGGTGACGCAGCCGCTCAAGCGCGGCGTCTCGTATGTGGCAGAGCAACTGCTTTACCGCGCCGACTATCCGATCTCGCGGACCGGCGTGATCCTGATGATCGGTCCATACCAGCTGCTGGTGGCCGATGCCTGCGCCGGGCTGAACTCGATGTTCACGCTGGAGGCCTTGGGCTTGCTGTACATGAACATCGTCGGACACACCTCCAAGTTGCGCAACCTGCTGCTTGCCATCCTGATCGTGCCGGTTTCCTTTTGCGCGAACGTGGTGCGGGTGATGATCCTGGTGCTGGTGACCTTCTATCTGGGCGATGAAGCCGGGCAGGGTTTCGTGCACAGCTTTGCCGGCATGGTGCTGTTCCTGGTGGGCCTGATGCTGATGCTCGGCGTGGACCGCATCCTTGGCCTGTTTGTCCCTGCAAAGGACACCAAGTGACGCTCGCTGACTACAAGCGCCCGATTGTCGTGGCCGTGTTGATGCTGAGTGCCCTGGTGCTCAGCACGGTGGCTACGCCTCAGGAGAAGCTGGCCGACACCCGGCAACATTTTGTTCTCGACCAGGCGGTGCCCCGGCAGTTCGACGACTGGCGAGTCGACGATTCCGTCGCTCCCCTGCCGCCATCGCCCGACCAGGCGTCGGTGTTGAACCAGATCTACGATCAGATCCTGTCGCGCACCTATATCAACAGCCGGGGCGAACGCGTCATGCTGTCCATCACCTACGGGTCGCGCCAGACGCAGCAGCTGCGCGCCCATCGGCAGGAGGTGTGCTATTCGGCCCAGGGCTTCAGGATCACCGAGTTGCAGCATGTGCAGATGACGGTGGGCGGCGGTACGCTGCCCGCAACCCGCATGGTGGCCACCCAGGGCCGGCGGGTGGAGCCGGTGACCTATTGGTTCACCACGGGTGATACCGTGGTGCTGAGCTACTGGGACCGTGAGTTTGCCCAGTTCCGGTATGCACTCTCCGGCTTCGTGCCTGATGGCTACCTGGTGCGGCTGTCCAGCCTGTCGACGTCGAGTTCGACTGCCTTCGGCCAGCATGTCGCCTTTGCGAACGCCTTGATGTCGCATCTGGACCCGGAGCTGCGAAGGCGGCTCGTCGGGCACAGCTGACCGGCCGGAAAGGGCGTCCATGAGCCTTCGGAAGGCCGCATCGCTCGGAGCGGTGCAGACGGCCGTGTCGGTGATTGCCGGATTTCTCAGCGTCAAGGTGACGTCGGTGTTCCTGGGGCCGGCGGGCATGGGGGTGCTGAGCCAGCTGCAGTACTTCATTGCCATGTCCCAGACGGGTGTCAGTGCTGGCCTGAACACCGGCGTGGTGCGCAAGACGGCGGAGTACGGGGTTGGATCGCCGGGGCAGGCCCTCGTGGTCTCGACGGTGTTCAGGCTGTTGGTCTGGGTAGGGATTCCGCTCGCACTCATCATGGCGATCGGCTCTCGGTGGCTGGCGCAAAGGCTGCTGCACAACGACGCGCTTGCGCTTCCGTTGCTTGTATTCGCCGCGGTGTATGTACTCGGCCTGGTAGCTGCACTGATCATCGGTTCGGCCACAGGCGCGAAGGACTACAAGGCCACCGCGTCGATCAACATTGGTACGTCGTTGTCAACCGTGGCGCTGTACACCCTGCTGTGCCCGCGCTTCGGCGTCAATGGCGGTCTCATGGGTGCGGCGCTCGTGCCAGCGATGACCTTGCTCATTGCCATGGTGTTTACGTGCCGGGCCCACTGGTGGCCGAAGCGTTTGCTGGCGCTGCCGTTCTCCTCGCAGGAGGCGCGTGCGATCGCCGCCTTCATTCCGATGGCCGCGGTGGGCGCGATTGCACTGCCGCTGGTGCAGATACTCGTTCGAAACGACGTGGCGCACACTTCCGGCATGGCCGCGGTGGGCCTGCTACAGGGCGTCATGCGCATTTCCGACATGTACGTCGGCCTGGCCACCAGTGTGCTGGGGATGTACTACCTGCCGCGCTTCAGCGAGATCCGGGTGGCCGCCGACCTCAGGCGCGAGTTGCTGCGCGGCCTCCTGATTCTTGTACCAGCGGTGGGCGCGGTGAGCGCTTGCCTGTACCTGTTGCGCGACTTGGTCATCCATGTCGTGCTGACCGAGCAGTTCCTCCCGATGCGCGACCTGTTCGGCTGGCAAATGATAGGCAATGTGTTCAAGGTGATCGCCTGGTTGTTCGGAGCGCTGCTGGTGGCCAAGTCCAACCCGATGGCGTTGACTGTTTTCGAGGTGGCTACGTATGTGTTCTGGTGGTTGCTGGCGCGCCACTTCGTCGCCGCGGACGGCGTGCGGGGTGCGACCGAGGCCTATGCGGCCACGTATGTGGCGTATTCGGTGGTGGCAGCGGCTGGCATCGCGGCTGTGCTGCGCAACATGAAGCGCGAAGCCAGTGGTTCCCGGCAGGAGTGAAGCATGTTGAGATTCAAGCGCAATGTCTCCCTGCCATCTGCCGAGCCGCCTCGCCGTGCGCCCTCGGGGCGATCGTCGACTGCAAGCGCCGGCTTCCTGATAGCCGGCCTGGTCGTCATGGCGGTGATCTCCTCCCTGCTCATCGTGTTGACGGGTTACTTCAGCGTGCTGCTGATCGTGATGCTGTGCCTCGTCGGTTTGCTGATGTACGACTTCCGCATCGCGGCCGGGGCTTTGATGGTGTTCATTCCGCTGGCCAGCACGAACCTGCTGCCGTCGTTCAAGGGGCTCAATGCCCAGAATCTGCTGCTGTTTGGAGGTATTGCGTCCTATGCGCTGTACCGGATAGGGCACAAGGTGAATTACCGTCTTGTGGACCGCAAGCTCTTGCTGTGCTATCTCATCCCATTCCTGCTGGTGGGCTTGGTGGGGTCGAATAACGCACACACGCTGGCGCAGCTGTCCGGCAAGACCCAGGAGGCGGTCGCTGACCGCAAGGGCTTCCTTCTTTACTACGTGCTCAAGCCTGCGCTGCTGATCGCCATGGCGTGGTTGATCGGGGCGGCCACCCGGCACCTCAAGGACCCACGTCGGTTGATCACCGTCTTTGCCTTCGGCGCCATCGTGCCTGCCGCCTTCATCGTGGTGTATATCCCGGCCTCGGGTGTGTCGCTGTCCCAACTGGTGAACTTCCGCTCGTTTCTGTCTGCTCTCGGCATGCACTCGAACCAGTTCGCCGTGGCATTGAACTTCAGCATTGCGACCACGCTGTTCGCCGGCCTTGTGGCGCCTTCGTCGGGCCGACGGCTGTTTCTGCTGTCGGTGGCCGCCTTCCTGAGCGTGACGCTGCTGTTCACTTTCTCCCGGGGCGGCTATGTCGGCCTGATGATCATCCTGATCGCGTACATGGTGTACTACCGCGACGGGTCGAAGCTGCTGATCGGGCTGCTGGTCCTGGCCATAGGCGCGTTCTTCATTCCGGACGCCGTAATCGAGCGGGCCACCCTTGGCGTCACTCATGGCAGTGAGCAGGACCTGTCGTCAGGGCGCGTGCACGGGATCTGGTTGCCACTGCTGCCGAAGGTGCTGGATGCGCCCATCTTCGGACACGGCCTCATGTATGTCGGCCGCTCCGATCTGGTGGCCGGCGGGCGCATGATGGTGGTGGGGCAGGCCCATAACGCGTACCTTGATCTGCTGCTGGATTCCGGCATCGTGGGGCTGGTGCTGGTGCTGCTGTTCCTGTACTCGGCTTTTCGCGACTTCCGAACCTTGGCCGTTTCGGATCCTGATCCCTTGATGCAGGGCTTCTTCCGTGGCGCCTCCATCGGCATGATGGCCTGGTTGGTGCAGGCATTCACCGACGACCGACTGTTCCCGAACCAGCCCCAGATGATGTTCTGGATGGCCTATGGCGTGATGCTCGGCCGGCATCCGCGCATGTTGAAGCAGGTGTCCCAAAAACTGGCGCGCCGCGCCGCTGCCGTGCTGGGCAGGAAGGCGAGGGTGTGATGCGAGTGTGTCTAGTCAAGCTGGGTTCACTTCCCGTGCTCGCCGAGGCGTACAAGCACGAGCGTGTGGGCGGGGAAGAGGTGCAGCACGCGCTGCTGGCCAAGGCCTTGGCGCGCCGCGGGATCGATGTGCGCGTGGTGGTGGGGGATTACGGGCAGCCTGCAGAAGCCGTGTATGACGGCGTGCCCACGATCCGCAGCTTCCGTGAAGGGGCCGGCCTTCCGGTGGTGCGCTTCATCCACCCGCGGTGGACGCGTCTATGGGGCGCCTTGGCGCGTGCCGATGCAGACGTGTACTACCTCAGTTGTGCCGGCATGGAACTGGGGCTCGCCGCCATGTTCTGCCGTTTGCACAATCGCCGCCTGGTGTTCCGCATCGCCAGCGACTCTGACTGCGATCCATCGCGCCTGCTGGTGCGATTCAAGCGCGACAAGTGGCTCTACGAGTACGGCTTGAGGCATTCCGATGCGGTGCTCGCGCAGTCGGTGTTGCAGCAGGAACTGCTGCTGCGCCACTATGGTGTCGAATCCGTCGTTGCGCAGATGCTGGTCGAGCGGCCTGACGTCTCCGCCGATGCCAATCGCGATATCGACGTGCTGTGGGTCGCCAACCTCAGGCGCGTGAAGCGTCCGGACCGCCTGCTGACGGTGGCGCGGGCGCTGCCGGCGTATCGGTTTCACATGGCGGGCGGTGAATATCCGGGCGAGCTTGCGCTGTATGAGCGGATCCGAGAGGAAGCGGCCCGGATCCCGAATCTCACATTCCACGGTGGGGTGCCATACCGCGATATCAGCCATCTGTTCGACAGGGCCCGCTTGTTCGCCAATACGTCCGAACTCGAGGGGTTCCCCAATACTTTCGTGCAATCCTGGGTGCGCGGAATTCCGATCGTCGCCACCTTCGATCCCGACCAGGTGATCGCCAGGAACGGGCTCGGCGTGTCGGTCGCGGACGACGCTGCGATGGTTGGGCCCATCGCGGACCTGTTGGAGAACCGCGCAAGCTATGACGCGGCCCGCAAAGCGGTGCTTCAGTACGTGGAGCGCCGCCATGGCGAGGCTGACGTGCTGGCGCCCTACCTGGCCTGCCTGGCAGGCCCTGCCACACCGCAGGAGGCACTGTCGTGACGCCGCGCCGTGTCGCCCTCCTGACCGGCACGCTGGGAACCGGCGGAGCTGAGCGCCAGGTGCTCACCCTGGCGGCTCACCTGGACCGGCGGGAGTTTGCGACGGATGTGATATCGCTCAAACACCACGGCAGCCTTGCCGGAGAACTCGCACAGCTCAATACCAACCATTGGAGCGCGGCTGCGGGACCGGGTTTTGACCTCGCAGCGGTGCGCCGTCTGGCGGGTCGCTTGAGGGATGCCCGGTACGACGTGGTGCTGGCCACGAACCAGTACTGCGGAACGATGCTGCGCCTGGCCACGCTCGTGGGCCCACGCCCACCTCGGCTGATTGCAGCGTTTCACTCGTCTCCTGCCCACGTGGGCGATGGGGTGCGTGACCGGGCCCGCCTGCTGGCGTATCGGATCGCGCTGCGCGGCTACGACCGCTTGATCTACGTGGGGCGTCGGCAGCGCGACGAGTGGCTCGCGCGCGGATTTGCGGCCGGCATGCCATCGGACGTGATCTACAACGGAGTTGACGTGGCTCGTTTCACCGCGGTGCCGGCGCGCGACGTGCGCGCCGAGTTGGGCTGGGACCGGTCGCACTTCGTGGTGGGCTTGTGCGCAGCACTCCGCCGCGAAAAACGGGTGCTGGACCTGCTCGATGCAGCTGTGACGCTTGTGGCCCGTGGGATGCCGCTGCGGCTGCTGATCATCGGAGACGGCGCCCAGCGGCGTGCAATCGAAGAGCGCGTGGATGCGCTCGGCCTGCGCGCCATCACCGTGGTGACAGGTCTGCAGCCGGACGTCGCTCCCTTCATCCACGCTTGCGACGTGATGACCTTGGTGTCCGCAGTCGAAGCGTTCTCGATCGCGGTGCTCGAAGCCATGGCTTGCGGCAAGCCGATGGTGCTGACGCGCGTCGGCGGAGCGGCCGAGCAGATCGAACCTGGCGTCAGCGGCTATCTGGTGGACGTGGGTAAGCCTCAGCAGATCGCGGACCGGCTGGCACACATCTGGCATGCGGGCGAAGCGCAGCGCCTGGGCGCACGTGCGCGCGAACGCGTGCTCCGCGACTTCTCGCTCGCCCGCATGGTGGAGCAGTACGCAAGCGTCTTTCGTGGCGAGCCATTGGGTGATGCCGCGGCACTGGGCGTCGCTGTCGCCGCCGGCGCCAAGCGTGCGAATGCGTGAGGTTGGGTACCAGAATGTTCTCGGTCGTTATCCCGCTGTACAACAAGGCTGCGTTCATCGCGCGAACCATCCGTTGCGTGCAGGCCCAGACCTGGACCGACTTCGAAGTGCTCATCGTGGACGACGGCTCGACCGACGGCGGCGGCGCGGTCGCGCAGCAGGCGATCCAGCACGATGGCCGCTTCCGATATCAATACGTCGCGAACTCGGGTGTGTCAGCAGCACGCAACTTTGGCGCCGAACACACATCGCGGCCTTGGGTGGTATTTCTAGACGCAGACGATGAATGGTTCCCCGACTTCTTGCGCGAAGTGGCATTTGTCGTGATGGGCAAGGAGGAGGCGGTACTCGTCAGCACCAACTACCTTGTGCGCCGCGGGCGTAACGAGGCTGCGCTGGATGTGCCTGGCGGCCCCGTCTCGGAGTGCGTTCCCTACTTCGACTGGGCGTTGAGCAGCGGGCCGCCGATCTGGACGAGTGCTACCGTGATCAGCCGCCGTCACTTCGAGGCCGTCGGCGGGTTCGACCGCACGCTGTGCATGGGCGAGGACATTCATCTCTGGGTCCGGCTGATGCCGCGAGGACGTTTTTTCTTCGTACATCGTCCCTTGGCGGTGTACGACCGCTCCGACGCCGACTCCCTCAGCATGACGGTGAGCGACAAGGCGGTGACCAGCCGCAGGGCACTCATCAGATTTCTCTCCGGCCCGGGGCGGGACCTCGCCGTGCCACGTGCCTATGTTCACGAGATCTGCAAGATCCACTTCGCCGACCTGTTGAGGGCGAGGCGCTACCGCGAGGCCGCCGTGCTGGCGCTGTCCGAACCCTACTTCCAGTGGGCCAGCGGGCTGACGCAACTGGTGCGCCACCTGAAGCAGCGCGCCGCCGCCTTTCATCACGTACTCCCGTGAACGCTTTCCGACAGTTTTGCCAGCTCGTCGCCGCCGACCTGTACCGACATGGCGGCCGCCGGGGAGCGCGCCACTTCCTGGACCAGTTGATGTGGGGCGAGGGTGGCAACTTCTCCTTCTGGTTTCGTGCCTGCGCCTACTTGCGAAGCAACCGGTGGCTGAAGTACAGCCTCTTCCCGTTGGCGAAGTGGCGTTTCAGGGCCGCGACCTTGCGGCTGGGCATCTCCATACCCTACACCACACAGGTGGGTCCTGGGCTTCACATCGCCCATCCTGGTTGCATCGTTGTCAGCCACTTGTCCGTGCTGGGACGAGACTGCACTTTGTCGCAGGGGGTCACGTTGGGATGGAAGCCCGGGCCACGCGGCGGTGCCCCCGTGATAGGCAATGAGGTCTACGTCGGCCCGGGAGCCAAGATAATCGGGCATGTTCGCGTCGGCGACCGGGCCGTGGTGGGCGCGAATGCCGTCGTTACCGCCGATGTGCCGCCAGATACGGTGGTCGCTGGCATTCCCGCTCGGCCTATCGGAAGCCATCGATCCGAAGACTACGTAGCGCACCGATCCATCGAACTGTCAGTTTCCGCGTGATACCGACCTGTACCATGACAGCCGATCCGCCAGCAGCCCCTGTTTTCACCGTCTTTACCGCGACCTACAACCGTGCCCACACGCTGACGCGGGTGTACGACAGCCTATGTGCGCAGACCTTCCGTGACTTCGAATGGCTCGTCGTCGACGATGGTTCGACCGATGCGACGGCGCAGCTGGTGAACGACTGGGCTCAGAAGGCCAACTTTCCGATCAGGTACGTCGCGAAAGCCAACGGCGGCAAGCACACCGCCTGGAACCTCGGCGTGGGCCTGGCCCGCGGCCAGTTCTTCCTCTCGCTGGATTCCGACGACGCCTGCACGCCCGACGCGCTGGAAAGCTTCTACGCCGCCTGGCAAAGCATCGAGCCTGCACGTCGGTCCGAGTTCACCGGCGTGTGTTGTCTGGTCGCCGATCCGCAGGGGCAGGTGGTGGGCGATCGGTTCCCCGCGGATGTGTTCGACTCGGACTCCAACGCCTTGCGATACCGGCATCGGGTGAAGGGCGAAAAATGGGGCTTCCATCGAACCGAGGTCGCGCGCGAGAACTTGTTTCCGGAGCTGCCGGGCACGAGCTACGTGCCGGAGTCCATCGTGTGGGGACGCATAGCGTCGCGCTACAAGGAACGCTTCATCAACAAGGCGCTGCGCATCTACTTCCAGGACCCGACAGAACACAGTCGCCTCACGCTGGCCCCGATGTGGAAGAACCCGGCGGCGCTCGCGCTCGGTGCCCGTGCTGCGCTGGAAGAACGGCTGCAGTGGTTTGCCTACGACCCGAAGTTCTTTTTCTGGGCGGCCGCCATCTACGCTCGGACTTCCTGGCATGCCGGCGATGGCCTCTCTCGTCAGTGGCGCCAGCTTCCTGGCAGGGCGGCCCGCGCACTGTGGTTCGCGATGCTGCCGGTCGCCTGGTGGCAGTACCGGCGCGACACCGTCCGGCGGCGCGCGCTTGAACACGGGGGCAGCGTCGCATGAGCTGCTTGCCAAATGCGCTCCAGGTGCCGTTGCGCCGCTGGCGGCTCGCCATGTCCGCTGCGACCGTAGCCTCCTCCTTGCTTCTCGGGCCGTCGGGCGCCGCCTCTGCAGCCAGTGCGGGCGACGCCGGCGACGACACAAGCCTGGGCCGCACCCGCGTCGCGGCGCTGTACTACGGCCGCATCGATCGCACCGAGCAGCGCTCCCGGGCGGCGTCCTTCGCACTCGTGGTGCTGAACATGTGGCCGAGCATGGGCCGGCCCACCATGCAGGCCACCATCGATGCCATCCGGCGCCAAAACCCCAACGCGAAGATCGCTCAGTACGTGGTGCTGAACGAACTCCAACCCGTCAAGGAAGGGGAGGACCAGTTTCCGCTCGTGCAAGCGGTGGAGCGCAACGGCTGGTGGGCACGCGATCGTGCCGGCCGACGGGTCCAGTGGACCGCCGCCTTCAAGGCGCACGAGGTCAACCTGACGCGCTGGGCGCCCGCAGACGCCGAGGGCCGGCGCTGGCCTGAGCTGAAAGCCGATGCGGACACGGGCAACTTCTTCGGTGCGCTGAAAGGGCTGAACTACGCGTTCGTCGACAACGTGTTCGACCGGCCGCGTGTCGAAGCAGACTGGAAAGGCACCGGTGAGAACCAGGGGCGCAACGATGCCGAAGTGCAATCGGCCTATCGACAAGGGTATGTCGACTACTGGCAAGCACTGCGCGCCCGTAACCCCGGCTTGCAGATCATGGTCAATGCGGACCACGACCTTGGTGCGCCCGAGTATCGGGGGCAGGTCGAGGGGGCCTTTCTGGAATGCCAGATCGGCCGCAACTGGTCAATCGAAGGGCGGGTGGGCTGGGCTGCCATGATGAACCGGTATCGCAGCGCCTTGGCTCATACGCGGGGACCCCGGGACGTCGTGCTGCAGGCATGCGGCGGCGCCGATGATGTCGAGCTCATGCGGTATGGGTTGGCCTCCGCGCTGCTAGCCGACGGCTACTACACCTACAGCGTCCCGGGCCAGGCGCAGCCCCCGTGGTTCGATGATTACGCGCTGTCCATCGGCCGTCCAGTAGAGCCCGAGCCGCAAAGCGCCGCGGAGGGGGGAGTGTGGAGGCGCCGCTATTCCGGCGGGATAGTGCTTGTCAATCCGGGGCCTTTCTCGGCGACCGTCGAGATCGAGCCGGGATATCGGCGTGCGGACGGGCCTGTGAACGAACGCAAGGTGCAGTTGCCCGCTCGACGCGGTGTGCTGCTCGTGCGCACCGCGCGATGAGGCCCGTAAGAAGGGACGGCATGGCCATCGGGCACACCCTCAAATACGCCGCGCGCCATCTGGTCAAGGAACCACCGCTGGTGCAGCGGCGCGCGCTATGGCTGCAGCGCCAAGAGCGCATGTCGATCGACGAGCTGCAGGCCCAGCAGGAGACCTTGCTGCGCCGCACCTTGCTGTGCGCGGCGCAGCGACTGCCCGCGTATGCCCACCTGCGCGGGGAGATCCCCAGGCGCGACCTTCACGATTTCGTGAGGACCTTGCCTGTCATCGACAAACACACCCTGCTGGCGGAACGCTCGCGCTACTACCCGAACGACGGGCGCTGCCGCCCCTGGCATGCGGTGGGAAAGACCAGCGGCACCACCGGCACGCCGCTTGAAGTCTTCCGCAGCTACGACTCCACCTTGTGGGAGCAGGCCTGCTGTGTCCAGCATTGGCGGTGGGCAGGCCTGCAGGCGGGCGAACGGCAGGCCGTGCTGCGGGGTGACATGGTGACGCCAGTGGACCGCAGCTCACCGCCCTACTGGGTCGAAGACCGCCTGGGCCGCCAGCTGATCGTGTCCACCCGTCATTTGCTGCCGCAGCATGTGGCCGACATCGTCAGCGCGCTGCAGGGCTATGGAGCCGCGCAGTTGCGCGCCTATCCGTCTGCAGCGCACACGCTCGCGACGCTGGTGCACGAGGCAGGGCTGCAACTGCGCTTCCGTTCGGTGGTCACCAGTTCTGAAATCCTCCTGCCGGTGCAGCGAGAACTGATCGAGGCGACCTTTTCAGCCAAGGTCTTCGATCACTACGGTATGGCAGAGCGGGTGGCTTTCGCCATGGAATGCGAGCATGGCCGCTTGCACGTGCACCCGCTGTATTCCCACGTGGAGGTGCTGGACGAACTCGGGCAGCCCACCGACGATGCGGGTTCCGTGGTCGGCACCACGTACCACAACCTGGCCATGCCACTGGTGCGCTACCGGCTGAGCGACCGCGCTCGTTGGCGCACCGATCCCTGCCCCTGCGGCCGTACCTATCCCGGGCTGGAGTTACTGGGCGGCAAGATCGAGGACCAGCTGTACGACACCGACGGCCAACCGGTCAGCCCCAGCGTGGTGACCTTCGCCTTCAAGGGCGTACCCTGCATCGCCAAGGCGCAGGTGGCCCAGGTGGGACGCGGCCGGTGGGTGGTGCGGGTGGTGCCGCAGGACGGCTTCAGCGCGGCGCACAGCTCGCTGCTGCTGCACAACTTCAGGACCCTGGTGTCGCCGCGCGTCGAAGCCACCGTCGATCTACAAAACGACATCCCGCTGCTGGCCAGCGGCAAGTACAAGTGGGTGTCGCAGGAGTTCTACCGCGCAGGTGAGGCGCCGCGCGCGGCCTTGGATCATTGAGCCAGCCGCCCGCGGCTGCGGCGGGCGGCTCCAACAGGAGAAGCATTTCTTGCGACGCCAGATCGTCATGGTAGGAACCGGGCTGGACACGCGCGGCGGCATCTCGGCCGTGGTGCGCGTCTATGCGGAACAGGGCTTGTTCGAGCGCGAGCAAGTGCGCTACATCGCCACGCACGGGGACGGATCGCGTTGGCGCAAGCTGCAGTTGGCGGTCTGCGCCTGGTGCGTGTACATGGGGCTGCTAGTGACCGGCCGGGTGAAGATCGTGCACGTGCACTCTGCGTCCGGGCCGAGCTTCTGGCGCAAGTGCGCCTTCATGCTGCCCAGCTTCCTCTTCCGTGTGCCGGTGGTGCTGCACATGCACGGGGGCGGCTTCGCCAGCTTCTATGCACGCGGCGAACTCCCCGGGCGCCGGCGTTTCATTGCATGGGTGTTTCGCAAGGCGACGCGCGTGGTGGCGCTGTCCGACCAATGGCGGGACGCGCTGCAGGCGCTGTTCCCGGACGCGGTCATCGTGATCGTTCCGAATCCGATCCAGGTCCCTGCTGAACCGGCTCCGCTGAACGACCCTCCGCCGAGCGTGCTCTTCCTTGGCGCTTGGACCGAATCGAAGGGCGTCTTTGATTTGTTGTCAGCCTGGGCCACTGTCCAGCGCGCCATGCCGCAGGCGCGGCTGCAGCTGGGCGGGGCGGGCGACGAGCAGGCGCTGAAGGCCTTTGCCCGCCAGCAAGGGGTGGAGGGCACAGTGGATTGGCTGGGGTGGATTAGCGCAGACGACAAGCGCCAGGCGCTGCGGCGCGCCTGGCTGCTGGTGCTGCCTTCGCATGCCGAAGCGCTGCCGATGGCAGTGCTGGAAGCGATGGCGGCGGGCTTGCCGATCGTGGCCACCCGGGTGGGCGGCATCCCGCATGCCGTGCGCCATGGCGTGGACGGACTGCTCGTCGCCCCACGCGACGTCGCCGGACTGGCCGACGCCTTGCTCGCGGTGCTGGCCGACGAGCCGCGCCGCCGTGCCATGGGCACCAGCGGACGGCAGCGGGTGCGTGACCATTTCGCGGCGGACGTTGTCGTGCCGCAGGTTCAGGCACTCTGGTCCGACCTGCTGGATGGGTCGCTGCGGCGGAGCGCGACATGACAGCCGGTGCGAAGGGCCTGGGCTGGTACTGGAACCGGCTGCGGCTGATGGGGCCGGCCGAGGTGCTGTACCGCGTGCAGCAGGCGGCCGGCAAGGCGCTTGTCTCCTTGAAACGTGCGCCAGCGCCCGTCCCGCGGGCGCGGCTGGCGGGATTTGGCAGCCCTTGGTGCACCGCGTGGCCCGGGGACGTCGATCCGGCGGTTTACACCCAGGCGGCCGACGCCGTGCTTCAAGGGCGCTGGCAGGTGTTCGCGCTGCACGATGCCCCACTGGGTTTTCCCCCGCGCTGGAACGTCGATCCGCTCACCGGTACCCGGGCTCCCATGACAGTGGGCAAGCGCCTGAACTACCGCGATGAACGGCTGGTCGGCAACATCAAGTACCTCTGGGAGCCGTCGCGCCACCTGGAACTCACCACGCTGGCCCAGGCCTACCTGCTGACCGACGACCCGCGCTACCTGGAGGGCTGCCGCGCCCTGTTGGTGTCCTGGTTCGAGCAGTGCCCGTATCCGCTGGGCGTGCATTGGGCGAGCTCCCTGGAGCTGGCCATCCGCTTGCTCAACTGGGCCACTGCCTGGCACCTGCTTGGCGGGCAGCACAGCGCACTGTTCCATGGCCCGCAAGGGCAGGCGCTGCAAGCGCAATGGCTGGAGTCGATCTACCGGCACGCCAGTTTCATCGAGGGCTATCTCTCGCGGTATTCCTCGGCCAACAATCACCTGCTCGGCGAATACATGGGCCTGTTCATCGCCGGGATCACCTGGCCCTGTTGGGACGCTGCCCGGCGCTGGCGCGACAAGGGCCACGCAGGTTTCGAGGGCGAGGCCCTGCGCCAGACGAGCGAGGACGGCGTCAACCGCGAGCAGGCGATCTATTACCACCATGAAGTGGCCGACATGATGTTGATCTGCGGCCTGTTCGGCCTGGGCAACGGGGTGTCGTTCTCGCCGGCCTATTGGGCGCGGCTCGAAGGAATGCTGGACTTCATTGCGGCGTTGCGCGACCGCGGCGGCCATGTCCCGATGATCGGAGACTCCGACGATGCCCTGATGGTGCGCTGGGACCCTGCGCCCGGCTTCGACCCCTACGCGTCGCTGCTGGACACCGGTGCGGTGCTGTTTGACCGACCCGACCTGCACACCGGTCGACCACTGGATCGCAAGACACGCTGGCTGCTGGGCTGCGTGCCTGCCCGCGTGCCGGCCGCGGGTCGACGGGGTGGCCGGTCTGCGTTTCCAGAAGGCGGCTACTGGGTGCTCGCCCACCAACGTGGCGAACCGGGCGAAGTGCGCGCCGTGGTGGATGCGGGCCCGCTGGGCTACCTGTCGATCGCCGCCCACGGCCACGCCGACGCACTGAGCCTGGTGCTCTCCATTGACGGCAACGAAGTGCTCATCGATCCGGGCACCTTTGCGTACCACACGCAGGCCGCCTGGCGGAACTACTTCCGTGGCACCTCTGCACACAACACCGTGCGCGTGGACGGCCTGGACCAGTCGGTGATCGGCGGCAACTTCATGTGGCTCGACAAGGCCCGTGCACGTTGCCTGGAGCATCACAGCGATGCGACATGCGAGCGGTGGATGGGGGAGCACGACGGCTACATGCGTCTGGCGGATCCGGTGCTGCATCGCCGCACCGTCCACTTGGACAAGCGGACGGGCTGCATGACCGTCACCGACACGCTGACCTGCAAGGGCCGGCACGGAGTCGAGCTGCACTGGCATTTGGCCGAGGGCCTCGAGCCGGCGCTGCAGCCGGACGGCGCCCTGGCGCTGCATCCCGGTGGGCGCCGGGTCAGCTTCCACTTCGAGGGCACCCCGTCTCACGTGACGCTTCACCGTGCAGAAGTCGACCCCCCGCTGGGCTGGGTGTCGCGTCGCTTCGATACCAAGTCACCGACCTGGGTGGTTCGCTGTTCTGCCGAGATCGAAGGAAGCAGCACCTTCGTGTGCCGGATCTCCTGGGAGAACGCCGCCGGCATAATTCCAGCGCCCCACGAGGCAGTTGGAGGGGGGGCGCCCACAAGGCGCCCCTAGGAGCACGGCTTTGGCATTCGAGGATCTGGTCCACCCGTACCTGGGCGCCTACACCCGCTCTCCGCAGTGGGTGAAGTCGAGCCTGGGATGGGCCTATGCACGGCTGCCCAAACCCTGGCGCCTTGGATGGGACCACCGCCGCTGGGAGGCGCTGGCTAGCGAGCGCCGGCCGGAAGAGCTCGGCCGCGATGCCAGGCAGCGCCTCGGGCGCACCCTGCAGATCGCACTTGAAACCGTTCCTGCCTATGCCGCATACAGGCACCTGCGTTCAGCCCTGGACCGGCCTTCCGAGGTGCTGCAGCAGTTGCCTCTGGTGAGCAAGCTCGAGATCAAGAAGGACCTGCAGGCCTACCTCTCCACCGCGTCGCCGGCGGCTCGACGGCTGGAATGTTTCACCGGCGGATCCACGGCGAACCCGATGCGGTTTTTCCTCGAACGGCACGTCACGCGCACCCGCGAATACGCCTTCATGGCCGACTTCCATGCGCGTGTGGGCTATACCGAGCGCGACCGCGTGCTGGCATTGCGCGGCCGCACCGTGCCCAGCGCCGCCGGCGGCGGGCGGCTGTGGATGTATGAGCCCATCAAGCGGCAGCTGATCCTCAGCACGGATCACCTGTCCCCGGCCAACATGCCGGAGTATGTTGAAGCCATGCGCCGCTGGTCTCCCACGCTGGTGCAGGCATTCCCCTCGGCGCTGTATCCGGTGGCGAAGTGGCTGGCGCTTCACCCGGCGCCCGATGTCACGGGGCGCATCAAGGGCATCCTGCTTTATTCAGAGACAGTGCACGACTACCAATACGACCTCTTTGAGCGCGTCTTCGGCTGCCCTGTCCTGCGCCATTACGGCCATTCCGAGCGAGGTGTGATGGCTGCGTCGATGCCGGGCGACGACCGCTACTTTTTCTGGCCGCAGTACGGCCACATGGAGCTCGTGGATGCCGAGGGCCGGAGGGTGGACGCGCCGGGAGCCCTGGGCGAGATCGTGTGCACCAGCTTCGACAACGCTGTGATGCCGTTCGTGCGTTACCGCACCGGCGACCTCGGGGTGCTGAGCACGCACCCCAACGACACCTTGCCCGGGTTCCCCGTGCTGGAACGCATCCAGGGCCGGCTGCAGGAGATGGTGCAATGCCGGGACGGGCGCCTGATCAGCATCACCACCCTGGGTGCTGCCCACTTCAACGAGCTGTCGGACGTGACTGCGATCCAGTACGAACAGCATCAGCCGGGGCTGGTCGAGCTCAAGGTGGAAACGCGGGCTCCGCTGTCTGGGCGCTCCAAAGCCCTGATCGCCGATGCGGTGCACGACAAGACCCAGGGGGGCTGCGAGGTGAAGATCCTCGAGGTGCCCCAGATCGCCCGCACGCCGGCGGGCAAGCAGCTGATGTTGATCCAGCACCTGGACTTGAGCAGGGAATTCGCGGCACCGGATGCTCGCATGCCGGCCGGTGGAAGCACCCCTCACACAGGGGGTTAGCGCTGTGTGCCATTGCGGGTGTCGGGCGCGGTTTGTGCTCTTTTCGCGCGCCGTTGCCTGCACAGCCCGGTGGTGCGCGGCGCATGGCCAGGCTGTCGGCACAGTCGGCCATTGAATTTGCAAGCTTTACATGGGAAATAGAACGATGAAAGTCAGTATCTTCGGCCTCGGGTATGTTGGTGCGGTATCGGCCGGTTGCCTCGCACAGGATGGTCACAGGGTGATCGGTGTGGACCCCAACCGCACCAAGGTGCAACTGGTCAACGAGGGGACCACGCCGATCGTCGAAAAGGACATCGGCGAAATGATCGCCGCCAATGTCAAGAATGGGCGGCTGACTGCCACGACGGACGTCGCCGAGGCGGTCGCGGGCACCGACATCTCGCTCATCTGCGTGGGCACGCCCTCGCAGCTCAACGGCAACCTGGACCTGTCCTACGTGCGGCGGGTGTGCGAGGAGATCGGCGCAGCCATCGCGCGCAAGGCGGAGTTCCATGTTGTGGTGGCCCGCTCCACCATGCTGCCCGGCTCCATGCGCGACGTGGTGATCCCGACCCTGGAGGCGGCTTCGGGCAAGAAGGCGGGTGTCGACTTTGGCGTGTGCAACAACCCCGAGTTCCTGCGCGAAGGCACGGCGGTCTACGACTACTACCACCCGCCCAAGACCGTCATCGGCGAGAGCGATACACGTGCGGGCGACGTGCTGGTGCAGCTGTACACCGGCATGAACGCACCGCTGATCCGCACCAGCATCGAGACGGCGGAAATGGTGAAGTACACGGACAACGTGTGGCACGCGCTCAAGGTGGGCTTCGCCAACGAGATCGGCAACCTGTGCAAGCCGCTGGGCATCGACAGCCACCAGGTGATGGAAATCTTCTGCCAGGACACCAAGCTGAACCTCTCACCGTACTACCTGAAGCCAGGCTTCGCCTTCGGCGGCTCCTGCCTGCCGAAGGATGTGCGCGCGCTCACCTACAAAGGCAAGTCGCTGGACGTGGCCTTGCCTATCTTGGACGCCATCTTGCCGAGCAACGACCTGCAGGTGCAGCGTGCGGTCGACATGGTGATGTCCAAGAACAAGCGCCGCATCGGCGTGCTGGGCTTCAGCTTCAAGGCCGGTACCGACGACCTTCGCGAAAGCCCCGTGGTGGAGGTGATCGAGCGCCTGCTCGGCAAGGGCTATGAACTGCGCATTTACGACCGCAACGTCAACATGGCTGCGCTCACGGGTGCCAACCGCGACTACATCCTCAACCACATCCCGCACATCTCCCGCATCATGGTGGACAACCTGGCGGACGTGATGGAGTTTGCCGAGGTGATCGTCGTGGGCAACGGCGCGGCCGAATTCCGCACCGCAGTGGAGGGCGTGCACCCCGGGCAGGTGGTGGTCGACCTGGTCCGCATCGCGGCCGGCCGGCGATCCGAAGAGGGGCGGTATGACGGCATTTGCTGGTAAGCCGCGCCGTGTGCTGTTCATCGTCGAGAACCTGCCCTCGCCTTTCGATCGAAGGGTGTGGCAGGAGGCGACGACGCTGAAGGGGGCCGGGTATGAGGTCTCCATCATCTGCCCCACGGGCAAGGGTTTCGAGGCCCGGTACGAGTGCCTGCAGGGCATCCACATCTACCGGCACACCCTGCCCACCGAGGCCGATGGTGCCCTCGGCTACCTGGTGGAGTATTCGGCCGCCCTGTTCTGGGAGTTCGTGCTCGCCTGGCGCGTGCTGCGCCGGCACGGGTTCGACGCGATCCACGCCTGCAATCCACCAGACCTCATCTTCCTGGTGGGCGGCTTCTTCAAGCTGTTCCTGGGCAAGAAGTTCCTCTTCGACCACCACGACATCAACCCCGAGCTCTACGAAGCGAAGTTCGGCCGGCGCGACTTCTTCTACAGGCTGATGGTGCTGTTCGAACGGTGGACCTTCAAGACGGCCGATGTGTCCATCGCCACGAACGAGTCCTACAAACGCATTGCGATCGAACGCGGCGGCATGCCGGCGGACAAGGTCTATGTCGTTCGCAGCGGCCCGATGCTGGAGCGCTTGAAGACCGTGCCTCCGGTACCCGCATTGAAGAAGGGGCGACGCTACCTGGTGGGCTACGTGGGGGTGATGGGCAAGCAGGAAGGCATCGACTACCTGCTGCGGGCGGCTGCCCACATCGTGCGCGACATGGGGCGAACGGATGTGCACTTCGGCCTCGTGGGCGGCGGCACCGAGCTCGAGGAGATGAAGCGCTATGCCGCGGAGCTGGGCATTGCCGAGCATGTCACCTTCACCGGCCGCGTGCCGGACCAGGACCTGCTGGAGATGCTGAACACAGCCGACGTGTGCGTGAACCCGGACGTCGCGAACGACATGAACGACAAGTCCACCATGAACAAGATCATGGAGTACATGGCGCTGGGCAAACCGATCGTGCAGTTCGACCTTACCGAGGGGCGCTTCTCCGCCGCCGAGGCCTCGGTCTATGCAACGCGCAACGACGAACGGGACATGGCGCGCAAGATCGTGGAGCTGCTCGACGACCCGCAGCGGCGCGAGCGCATGGGTCGCTTCGGCCGCGAGCGTGTCGAGAACGTGCTCGAGTGGAAGTACGAAGTGCCGAAGCTGCTGGCGGCCTACGACCGGCTGTTCACCGCCTGAGCCGCAAACGAAAAAGCCCGCCTGGCGAACCAGGCGGGCTTGGCCGAAGGTCGGACGAGGGGATCAGCCCTTGACCATGATCAGGCCGCTCTTCGGGGGCAGCGACACGGTGCTTTCCGCCATGCCGTTGTTCACCACCGGATCTTGCGTGCCGGAGATGTGCTTGTAGCCGGTACCGATGTTGATGGACAGCGCGGAGGCGGTCGGGTTCACGAGCACCAGGCCGTTGGTGTACTTGCGCATCCAGATCCCATTGGAGGTGGGAGCCGTCGGCGGTGCATCCAGCGGCGTACCGATCGGCGCAGAGAACTCGTCAGCCCAGTACGGCACGGTGAGTCCGTTGACCGTGTAGACGAAGTAGCCGTTCTCCAGCAAGGCCGATGCGAAGCCATAGCGGGCCTGTGCCGGGTTTGCACCTGAGATGCCGCAGGCCTGGAAGAGCACGTCGTGCGGCGCCTTGGTATTGGCGATGTGGGCGCGGTAGCGCTTCATCATCTGGTCCCAGCCGCCCCAGGTTTCGATCGACCACGACTTGCCCATCAGGCACTCGTTGAACGTACCTTCGATCTGACCCTTGTATTCCGCATAGCTCATGTCGCTATCGGCGTTGCCGATGATCTTGAGCGTCGGGTTCAGCGTGCGCATCTTCGCCCAGTAGTTTGCGTACCCGGTGCGGAAGGCCGCCATGATGGTCGGGTCGTTGCGCGACTGGTTGGTACCGACGCGCATCAGGTCGGCGTCATAGCGCGGCTGGTACATCACGTTGTCGACGTAGATGTAGTTCAGGCCGCTCAGCTTGCCGAACATGGCGGAGGTGTCGTACTCGGCCTTCCACTGCGGCCAGCGTTTGCCGGTGCTGTCGGTGGGTGCCCAGTTGGTCAGGTTCACTTCGTAGGCACCGAACTGGTTCGTCCACTGCACGCGGTTGCCCGCTGCGTCGCGAACCCACCAGTTGGCCGCGTTCACTTGCGTGACCTGCGAATAGGTGTCCGTGTTCGGCGTGGCCGTGCCGTACAGCTCGTTGAGGACGACGTACTGCGCCAACTTCACGTTGGGGTTGACCGCACGCAGGCCATTGATCGTGGCCTGCATCGCCGAAACACCCATGCTGGGGTACATGTTCAGCACGACGAAACCGAATTTCCCGACGGTCGCCTGGGTTGTTGTGCTGAGCCGGCCGTACGCCAGCGTTGCTGTACGGCTGGCCGCAGAAGCCGGGGCCGGAGCCGGAGCGGGGGCAGGAGCCGGAGCCGGAGCCGGAGCCGGAGCCGGAGCCGGAGCCGGAGCGGGGGCAGGAGCCGGAGCCGGGGCAGGAGCCGGGGCAGGAGCCGGGGCAGGAGCCGGAGCCGGAGCCGGAGCCGGAGCCGGAGCCGGAGCCGGAGCCGGAGCCGGAGCCGGAGCCGGAGCCGGAGCCGGAGCCGGAGCCGGAGCCGGAGCCGGAGCCGGAGCCGGAGCCGGAGCCGGGGCAGGTGCCGGAGCAGGCGCCGGAGCGGGAGCAGGGGCCGGAGCCGGAGCCGGAGCCGGAGCCGGAGCCGGAGCCGGAGCCGGAGCCGGAGCCGGAGCCGGAGCCGGAGCCGGAGCCGGTGCCGGTGCCGGTGCAGGCGCCGGAGCGGGAGCGGGAGCGGGAGCCGGTGCAGGCGCCGGAGCCGGTGCAGGCGCTGGGACGCCGCCGATAGGAATGAAGGCGTCAGCGTGTTTGGTGCCGTCCGTCGCTTCCGCGTCGGTCGACGAGCCGCCTCCGCCGCCGCAGGCGGACAGCACAACACAGGCGGCAAAGAGACTTGCAAGCGACGCGGAACGCGTCAGGTGGTAGGCAGCAGGCTTCATGGATCGTGTCTCAGGTTCGCTAAACAAGCCGGCCCATTGCTCCGTGCAAGGAGGCTGGAACGGCGATGAACAGTGCGTTCAGCGAGCAGCCGACGGGGTCGGCGTGACGCGATGCGTGGGGCACCGCCTCGGCACTGGGCCGGAGTTGTCAGGCTGGGTGCCTGAGCGTTGGCTTCCGGTTGAAGTTGTCTGTGACTTCGGCGGGAGCGGTGTCTGGAGTAGGCCGCTTTTGTAAACCGGCTGCCCGTGTAGAAACCGGATGTATCGCGCCCGCGCCCAGTGCGGGCTGGATGTCATTGCGATACCTGGTCGGAATCCTTCGTCCATACCCTTCCTCCTCGCCCATTCAATGGGACTGAGGGGCGAATGCGCAGGTTTTGTGCCGACTGTCGAAACGCCAATAAGGTCACGACCGGGCCCGCTTGTGGGGCAGTTGGCGAGACGGCTGGTTACACCGGCGACTCAAAGGGTCAATCGCGCGGCACGCTCTGCCGCGAATGGACGAAAAAAAGCCCGGCGGACCGGGCGTTTTCTAAAACGTGAAGAAACGTCACTTCACCATGATCAGCCCGCTCTTGGGCGGCAGGCTCACCACGCGTTCGGCCAGGCCGTTGTTGACCACCGGGTCCTTGGTGCCCTTGATGTGCTTGTAGCCCGTACCGAGGTCGATGGACAGGGTCGAGTTGCCGGGGTTCACCAGCACCACACCGTTGCTGTAGCGGCGCATCCAGATGCCCGAGGAAGTCGGTGCCTTCGGCGGCGCGTCAACGGCCGTTCCCAGCGACGCAGAAAATTCATCGGCCCAGTACGGGACGGTGAGGCCGTTGACGGTGTAAGCGAAGTAGCCGTTCTCCAGCAAAGCCGATGCGAATCCATAACGTGCCTGGGCGGGGTTCGCGCCCGAGATGCCGCAGGCCTGGAAGATCACGTCGTGCGGCGCCTTGGTGTTGGCAATGTGGGCGCGGTAGCGCTCCATCATCTTGTCCCAGCCGGCCCACGTCTCCAGTGACCAGGACTTGCCCATCAGGCACTCGTTGAACGAGCCTTCCATCTGGCCTTTGTACTCGGCGTAGCCCAGGTCGTTGTCCGCGTTGCCCAAGATCTTGAGGCTGGGATTCAGAGCGCGCAGGCTGTTCCAGTAGTTCACGTAGCCGCTGCGGAACGCGGCCATGATCGTCGGGTCATTGCGCGACTGGTTGGTGCCGATGCGCATCAGGTCCGCGTCATAGCGAGGCTGGAACATGACGTTGTCGGTGTAGACATAGTTCAGCCCTGTCAAAGTGCGCAACAGGCTGTTGCTGTCGTACTCCGCCTTCCATTGGGGCCAGCGCTTGCCGCCATACACGGGCGCCCAGTTCGTGG
This sequence comes from Ideonella sp. BN130291, assembly GCF_036231905.1. Lineage (NCBI taxonomy): Bacteria > Pseudomonadati > Pseudomonadota > Betaproteobacteria > Burkholderiales > Sphaerotilaceae > Ideonella > Ideonella sp. BN130291. Next base: position 172,563 of record NZ_JAZARE010000004.1, read on the forward strand.
GGTTCACCTCATAGGCGTCGAAGTTGGACGTCCACTGCACTCGACTCCCCGCGGCATTTCGAACCCACCAGTTGGCGCTGTTCACCTGCGTCACCTGGGGATAGGTGTCCGTGCCTGGCGTCGCAGTCCCGATCAATTCATTGAGCAGGACGTACTGAGCCAGCTTGATGCCCGGGTTGATGGCACGCAGGTTGTTGATGGTCCCCTGCATAGCGCTCACGCCCATGCTCGGGTACATGTTGAGGATCACGAAGCCGAACTTGCCCACAGCCGCCTGTGTTGCACTGTCCAGCTTGCCGTACGCCAGGGTGGCGGTTCGTGCTGCGGCGGACGTTGCGGGTGCCGGAGCCGGCGCGGGTGTGGGAGCCGGCGCGGGGGCCGGCGCAGGAGCCGGTTTGGGCGCCGGTGCCGGGGCGGGCGCCGGCGCACCGTTGATCGGAACAAAAGCGGCCTGAGCGGCCAGAGGGGCTGCGGCGACTGCTGCGCAGCTGACGAACAGGCGGACGAGGGATCGGGTTCGTTGAGAAACGGGGGTCGAGTTCATGGTGATTCGCTTGGGGCATGCCCTGCAGACGGGCAGGACATGAAAACTGGGCAAGGACTTCGGCGCCTGGCAAAGCAGTGCCGCGTGCGGTGTCTGTGCACCGCATCGGTCCGGAGAGCCGGGCAGCGCCCGGTGGTACCGCTCAGCCGGCGTGGAAGCCGGTGGCGGTGGAGACGGTCAACCTACCGAGGGTTCGGCGGGTTCGTCTGAGCCTCGCGCCCGGCGGGCACGGTAATGGCTGGATGATGGTTCGCGGCGCTTCGCACCGCACGAAACTGTAAGTTTCACTAGCGCGCTCCATCGGTGATTACTGCAAGCCGAGGGAGAACGCAGGTTCCATGCCGGGCAAGGCAGGGGGTGCATTGGGCCGAAATTGCCGCATGTCGTCGCTGCTTCGGCACACGGAGTTACGGGGCTGACGCACGACGTCAAAACCGACCTTTCTGCGACAAATTCCGCAGCAGCCATTTGTTCGTGTTTGCATCGATGTAACCCCAAGCAGCGGAGCCGCCACCAGGATGAAGGTCACCACAGTCGGTACCGGCTACGTCGGATTGGTCACCGCGGCCTGCCTGGCCGAGATGGGCAACCATGTGATGTGCCTCGATGTGGACCGCGACAAGATCCGCACGCTCAACGCCGGCGGCATACCCATCCACGAACCCGGCCTGCAAGAGATGGTCCAGCGCAATGCCGCCGCTGGCCGCATGCAGTTCACCACCGACCCGGCCAAGGCGGTAGGCCATGGCACCATCCTGTTCATCGCGGTGGGCACGCCGCCGGACCAGGACGGATCAGCCGATGTGCAGTACGTGCTGTCGGCGGCCCGGACCATCGGACGCCTGATGACCGACCACAAGGTGGTCGTCGACAAGAGCACCGTGCCGGTGGGCACGGCGGACCGTGTGCGCGAGGCGTTACAGGAAGAACTCGACCGGCGGGGCGTGGCCATCGACTTCGCGGTGGTGTCCAACCCCGAGTTCCTGAAGGAAGGCGCGGCGATCGAGGACTTCATGCGGCCCGACCGCATCATCGTGGGGACCGACGATGAACAGGCCGCCCTGTTGATGTGGGCCCTGTACGCGCCGTTCACACGCAGCCGCGACCGGCTGATCCTCACCGACGTGCGCAGCGCCGAGTTCACCAAGTATGCCGCCAACGCCATGCTGGCCACCCGCATCAGCTTCATGAACGAACTGGCCTTGCTGGCCGAGCGCGTGGGAGCGGACATCGAACTGGTGCGCAAGGGAATCGGCAGCGACCCGCGCATCGGCCCCCAGTTCCTCTATCCGGGCGTGGGCTACGGCGGGTCCTGCTTCCCCAAGGACGTGAAGGCCTTGATGCGTTGCGCCGAGAAACACGGCATGGCCTTGCGCGTGCTGAGTGCCGTGGAAGCGGCCAACGAGCATCAGAAACGCGTGCTGGTGCACAAGGTGGTGGAACGCTTCGGCGACAACCTGGAGGGCCACCGCTTTGCCGTGTGGGGCCTGGCGTTCAAGCCGAACACCGATGACATGCGCGAGGCGCCCAGCCAGGTGATCATCGCCGAGCTGCTGAAGCGCGGGGCCAGCGTGGTGGCCTACGACCCGGTGGCGATGGGGACCGCGGCGCACTTGCTGGGCGGGATGCCACGCCTGGAGTTCGCGCCCAGTGCGGGCGACGCACTGGAGGCGGCCGACGCCTTGCTCATCGTGACCGACTGGAAAGAGTTCAAGAGCCCCGACTTCGAGCAGATCCGCGACAGCCTGAGGCAGCCGGTGGTGTTCGACGGGCGCAACCTCTATGAGCCCCGCATGATGGAAGCGCTGGGCATCGAGTACCACTGCATCGGCCGCGGCCTGCCCCGGCCGGTGGGTGCGCCGGAACCGGACGGCGACTTCGGCTGGCTCCCGCCGTTTGTTGGCGGCCCCCCTCACATGGGGGCACGTCCCGCCTGACCAGGGGGGCGGCCGGGCGGGTGGGCCGCCCATAATCGCGCCATGAACGTGCTGATCACCGGCGCCGCGGGGTTTATCGGCATGCATCTCGCCCTGCGCCTGCTCGAGCGTGGCGACACCGTGCTCGGCGTCGACAACCTCAACGACTACTACGACCCCCAGCTCAAGCGTGACCGCCTGGCCAGGCTTGCCGCGCACGCGAGCTTCCGTTTCGAGCAGGCCGACATCGCCGACCGCGACGGCATGCAGGCCCTGTTTGCCAGCCACCGGTTCGACGTGGTGGTGAACCTGGCCGCGCAGGCGGGCGTGCGCTACTCGCTGCAGAACCCGCATGCCTACGTCGACGCCAACATCGTCGGCTTTGTCAATGTGCTGGAGGGCTGCCGGCACAACGGCGTCGGCCACCTGGTGTACGCCAGCAGCAGCAGCGTCTACGGCGGCAACGAGCGCATGCCGTTCTCCGAACACCATGGCGTGGACCACCCCATCAGCCTGTACGCGGCCACCAAGAAGGCCAACGAGCTGATGGCGCACACCTACAGCCACCTGTACGGCCTGCCGACCACCGGGCTGCGCTTCTTCACGGTGTACGGTCCCTGGGGCCGGCCCGACATGGCGCTGTTCCTGTTCACCAAGGCCATCCTCGAGGATCGGCCGATCGAGCTGTTCAACGAAGGGCGCATGCAGCGCGACTTCACCTTTGTCGACGACATCGTCGAGGGGCTGGTCCGCGTGATCGACAAGCCGGCCCGATCGGACACGGGCTTCGATCCCTTGCAGCCAGATCCGGCTCGTTCGCGTGCGCCTTACCGCGTGTTCAACATCGGCAACCAGGGGCCGGTGCAGCTGATGGACTTTGTGTCGGCTATCGAAGCCGCCATCGGCAAGACTGCGGTCAAGCACTTGCGTCCCATGCAGCCGGGCGATGTGCCCGCCACCTATGCCGACGTGTCCGAGCTCCAGGCGTGGACGGGGTTCAAGCCGGCCACCTCCATCCAGCAGGGTGTGGGCCGTTTCGTTGATTGGTATCGCAGCTACTACCGGGTTTGAAATCCATGACCACTGTCGCCGTCGTCGGCCTGGGCTATGTCGGCCTGCCGCTCGCCGTGGAGTTCGGAAAGAAGTTCCGCACCCTCGGTTTTGATCTGTCCGCCGCCAAGGTGGACAGCTATCGCCGCTTCATCGACCCCACCGGCGAGGTGTCCACGCAGGACCTGCAGGCGGCCACGCTCCTGAGCTGCCACACCGACCCCGCCGTGCTGGCGGAGGCGGATGTCATCATCGTGGCGGTGCCCACGCCGGTGGACGAGGCGCACCAGCCTGACTTCGGCCCGCTGGTGTCCAGCTCCAAGACCGTGGGCCGGCACATGAAGCGCGGCGCGATCGTGGTCTACGAGTCCACCGTGTATCCGGGTGCGACCGAGGAGGTCTGCATCCCGGTGCTCGAGCGCGAATCGGGCCTGCGCTGGAAGAGCGACTTCTTCGTGGGCTACAGCCCCGAGCGCATCAACCCCGGCGACAAGGAGCGCACGGTCACCAAGATCACCAAGGTGGTGGCCGGGGACAGCGCTGACACGCTGGAGAAGGTGGCCCAGGTGTACGGGGCGGTGATCACGGCGGGGGTGTACCGGGCGAGCAGCATCAAGGTGGCCGAGGCCGCCAAGGTGATCGAGAACACGCAGCGCGACCTCAACATCGCGCTCATGAACGAGCTGGCGCTGATCTTCCACCGCATCGGCATCGACACGATGGAGGTGCTGCAGGCCGCGGGCACCAAGTGGAACTTCCTGCCGTTCCGCCCCGGGCTGGTGGGCGGCCATTGCATCGGCGTGGACCCGTACTACCTCACCCACAAGGCCGACATGCTGGGCTATCACCCGCAGGTGATCCTGGCGGGCCGGCGCATCAACGACAACATGGGCAAGTTCGTCGCCGAGCAGACGGTCAAGCTCATGATCGCCAATGGCTTGGTGGTCAAGGATGCCAACGTCATCGTGCTCGGCATGACCTTCAAGGAGAACTGCCCGGACGTGCGCAACAGCAAGGTCATCGACATCGTGCGGGAACTGCAGAGCTTTGGGGTGAAGGTGCATGTGCACGACCCCCTGGCCAGCCCCGAGGAGTGCGCGCATGAATACGGCGTGGCGCTCGAAGCCTGGGATGCCTTGCCCCAGGCGCAAGCCGTCGTTGCGGCGGTGGCGCACCAAGCCTACGCGCAGATGGGCCTGGCCCAGATCACCTCGCGCCTGGTGCCGGGTGGGGTGTTTGCCGACGTCAAGTCCACCTACACGGCGGCCGAGGTGGAAGCGCTGGGTTTCCGCGGCTGGCGCCTGTAGCCCTGTAGCGCTCCGCAAGTGAAACCGCCCGGTTGCAAGCCGGGCGGTTTTGCTTTGGCCGTATGGCGCGCGGCCCGCTCAGCCCTTGGGCGCGCGCCCGTAGGTGTCCTCGAAGCGCACGATGTCGTCTTCGCCGAGGTAGCTGCCGCTCTGCACTTCGATGATCTCCAGCGGCACCTTGCCCGGGTTGGCCAGCCGATGCACCTCGCCGAGCGGGATGTAGGTGCTCTGGTTCTCGGTGAGCAGGACCTTGCGCTCGCCGCAGGTGACTTCGGCCGTGCCGGACACCACGATCCAGTGTTCGGCGCGATGGTGGTGTTTCTGCAGGCTGAGTGATGCGCCGGGTTTCACCAGGATGCGCTTGACCTGGAAACGCGAGCCCGAGTCGATGCTGTCGTACCAGCCCCAGGGCCGGTGCACCTTGCGATGCAGCTCGTGTTCACCGCGCTGCTGCTCGCCCAGCTGGTTGACGATCTTCTTGACCTCCTGGCTGCGGCTGCGGTCGGCCACCAGCACCGCGTCAGGCGTTTCCACCACGACCACGTTGTCCAGGCCCACCACGCTCACCAGCCGGCTGGTCGCGTGCACCAGGGTGTTGTGCGCTTCGTGCATCAGGGCGTCGCCATGGCGGGCGTTGCCCTGCGCGTCCTTGACGGCCACCTGCCATACGGCGTCCCAGGCGCCCAGATCGTTCCAGCCGGCCGCCAGCGGCACCATGCGGATCGGCAGCGCACCGGGGCACTTTTCCATCACCGCATAGTCGACCGATTCGGACGGCACCGCCGCAAACGCCTCCGCGCCCGGGCGCACGAAAGGGCCGTCGAGCTTGCGCGCTGCAAAGGCGATGCGGGTGGCGCCGGCGATGTCCGGGCGGAAGCGCTCCAGCGCCGCCATCCAGGTAGAGGCGCGCAGCACGAACAGGCCGCTGTTCCAGGCATAGCCGCCTTCGGCGAGGTAGCGCTTGGCGGTGTCCACGTCTGGTTTTTCGACAAAACGGGCGACTGTCGGCGTGTCGCCATCGGCATTGGTGCGGATGTATCCGTAGCCGGTTTCCGGGCGGTCCGGCTGCACGCCGAGGATCACGATGCTGCCGTCCGCTGCGGCCCGCGCGGCGCGCGCCAGCGCCTGGGCGAAGGCGGGCTCATCGGTGGCCGTCTGGTCGGCGGGGGTCACTAGCAGCACCGGGTCCTGCCCTGCCTCCAGGGCCTGCAGCGCGGCCAGCGTGAGCGCCGGTGCGGTGTTGCGGCCGCTCGGCTCGAGCAGCACGGCGGCTGGCTGCACGTTCTCCTCGCGCAGCTGGTCCAGCATGAGGAAGCGGTGTTCCTCGTTGCCCACGATGATGGGCGCGCCCACCGCCAGCTGGGCGCCGGACACCAGCGCCATGCGGCGCACCGCCTGCTGGAACAGGCTCTTGTTGCTGGCGTCCAGCACCAGGAACTGCTTGGGATAGCCGGCGCGCGACAGGGGCCACAGCCGCGTGCCGCTGCCGCCGGCCATGATGACGGGCGTGATCTGAAGCGTCTGGGAGGTGTCGTTGGGCATGTCAGGCCTCAAAGCCGCGCGGGTTCATCTGCTGCCAGCGCCAGCTGTCCTCGCACATGCGGGCCAGGTCGTGACGGGCGCGCCAGCCCAGCAGGCGCTCGGCACTGGCCGGATCGGCGTAGACGGACGCCACGTCGCCGGGGCGGCGTGGGGCAAAGCGATAGGGCACTGGCCGGCCGCTCGCGGCTTCATAAGCCTTCACCACCTCCAGCACGCTGTAGCCGCGGCCGGTGCCGAGGTTGACGGTGATGGACGTGCTCTTGTCGAAGAGGTAGTTCAGCGCCGCGACATGGCCCTCGGCCAGGTCCACCACGTGGATGTAGTCGCGCACCCCGGTGCCGTCCGGCGTTTCGTAGTCGTTGCCGAAGACCTGCAGGTACTCGCGCCGGCCCACCGCCACCTGGGCCACATAGGGCATGAGGTTGTTCGGCGTACCGCGCGGGTCCTCCCCGATGCGGCCGCTGGGGTGGGCGCCCACCGGGTTGAAATAGCGCAGCGACGCCGTGCACCATTCGGAATCCGATGCGCCCAGGTCTTCGAGGATGCGCTCGCCGAACAGCTTGGTGGCGCCATACGGGTTGGTGGCGGACAGCGCACTGTCTTCGGTGATCGGCAGGTGTTCCGGCTTGCCGTACACGGTGGCGCTGGAGCTGAACACGAAGCGCTTGCAGCCATGGGCCTGCAGGATTTCGCACACGTTCACCAGCCCGCCGAGGTTGTTGCGGTAGTAGGCCAGCGGCTTCTGGGTCGATTCACCCACGGCCTTGAATGCCGCGAAGTGCACTGCGGCGTCGGGCTGGTGGCGTTGCACCACATCGCGCATCGCTGCCGGGTCGCAGACGTCAGCCTGCTCGAACGTGGGCGTGGTGCCGGACAGCTCTGCCAGGCGCTTGAGCACCTCGGGCGAGCTGTTGGAGAAGTCGTCCACGCCCACCACCTGGTAACCCGCCTCGAGCAGGGCCAGCCAGGTGTGCGAGGCGATGTAGCCGGCGGCGCCGGTGAGCAGAATGGTTTTTTTCATCGGGTCAGAGCTGGAGGGCGAACTGCGCAGCGCAGTTGGCCAGGTTGACCGCGTAGCTGTAGGTCAGTGAGGCCGATCCTTCGGCCGAGCGCTTCACCCGGGTGACGCCGCAACTGAAGCTCAGGCTGCGGGTGGCGTCGTAGCTGGCGGTCAGGCTGGCCCGGTTCGTCTTGTCGCTGGCCGAAATGGTCTGGTCCTGCAGCAGTCCATCGAGCGTATTGTCGAGTTGGCGCTCAGTGTGGCGCAGGTTAAGCGCCAGCTTGATCTTGCCGGTGAGTTCATAACCCGCCGACAGTCCGGTCGTGGTGGAGATGCGTGTGGTCGCTGCGTGAGCATCACCGAGCGGCAACGGGGCATTGTCGACCAGCACGACGTCCTGGTAGGTGTACTGACCGGCACTGGTGTCCCGGTTGAACAGCGCGTCCAGCGTCAACCGGCCGCCCGGCCGGTAGCGGTAGGTGAGGGAGCCGGTCGTGACGTTGTCGGAACGAGGCCGGGCCGATTCATAGCTTACGCGCGAGCGGCTGATCCAGCCGTCCAGCATGCTGCTGCCGGTGGGCTGCCAATTGATCAGCAACTGGATGTCGTTGCGCTTGAAGTCGAGGTCGTCGCCCAGATTGGGGTAGTGGCCGTCCGCATGCCGTGCGGCCAGACCCACGTTCAGGATGGAACTCTGGCCGTAGCGCACGCCGGCGCGGTAGCCGTTGTAGTCCAGGTTGCCGCCAATGAGCAGCGGGTTGTCGTAACGCGTGCGATTGCCGAAGACGCCCGCTTCCAGGGTCCAGGCCGTCACCACGCCCAGGCGTGCGTTGAACGCCGCGTCGGTCGTCTTGACCACGGTTTTCTGCTCTGCCTGCGAAGCCTGCAGATAGTCGCGATACAGGTTTTGCGAATGCGAGACCTGCAGGTCGCCGGAGAGGTGCTCCACCGTGGCCCAGTCCAGGCGCACCAGGCCGGAGCCGCTGGTGTTGTTCAGGCGCTCCTCGTTGCGGTAGCGGTTCCAGTCGGCCGACACGTTGGCGCGCAGGCGCTGGCGGCTGATCTGCTGGTCCAGCCCGCCGAAGATGCCGGTGCTGAGGATGGTGTCGCTGATCGCGACGGGAGCGCGGTAGACGTTGGAATCACGCGTGATCGTTTCGCGCGCCCCGATGTAGTACGGGCTGGTCTCCGCATGCGCGGCGGGGAGGCAGGCGGCGGCCGCGGCAAGGGCCAGTGCGCGAGCCGGGCAGGCGGTCAGCAGACGCTGGAGGGTCATGAGGAGCCTTTCGAGTTGAGACTTTGATACCGCTCGAGCTGCGCTCAGTAGGCGTTGCGGTCGAAGAACACGAGGCGGATGGTCCGCACGATGATCTGCAGGTCCAGGCCGAGCGACCAGTTCCGCAGGTACTCCAGATCGTATTCGACGCGCGCGCGCATCTTCTCGATCGTGTCGGTTTCGCCACGGTGGCCGTTCACCTGGGCCCAGCCGGTGATGCCCGGCTTGACCTTGTGGCGCACCATGTAGGCCTTGATCATCTCCCGGTACTGCTCGTTGTGCGCCACCGCATGCGGACGCGGGCCCACGATGCTCATGCGCCCCTGCAGCACATTGATGAACTGCGGCAGTTCGTCCAGCGAGGTGCGGCGCAGGAAGGCGCCGAACGGCGTGATGCGCGGGTCGTCCTTGGTGGCCTGGCGCACCACCGGGCCGTTGTCCATGGTGCGCATGGAGCGGAACTTGTAGACGATGATCTCCTCGCCCTGCAGCCCGTTGCGCCGCTGGCGGAAGATGATCGGTCCCGGCGAACTCAGCTTCACGCCGATGCCGATGATCAGGAGGATGGGCGAGATCAGGATCAGGATGATCGTGGCCAGCACGATGTCCGAGATGCGCTTGACCAGCTCGTTGGTGCCGGTGAAGGGCGTTTCGCAGATGCCGACCACCGGCACGCCGTTCATGTCCTGCAACCGGCCCTGGATGATGCTGATGCCGAACACGTCGGGCACGAAAAAGATGGAGGCGGTGGTGCCCTGCAGCTGCTCCAGCAGCTCCACGATGCGCGGCTGGGAGCCCAGCGGCAGCGTGATGTACACCTCGCGGATGCTGTGCGAGCGGATGAAGGGTGCCACGTCCTTCAGGCCGCCCAGGCGCTTGTCGGTCGCGTCGCCGTGCACCCGGTCATCCGCCCGGTCGTCGAAGTAGCCGAGGAAGTCGATGCCCTGGTCCTCGCTGTCGGCCAGCGCCTTCGCCACCTTCACCCCCAGCGGGCCGGCACCCACCACGATGGCCGGCCGCCGGGCCTCCGGCTGCGCGGCCTGGCGCTTGAGCACCAGCTTGCCCAGCCACACCGCAATCCACTGCAGCCCCGGCGTGATCACCGCCCAGGCGATCAGCACCTCCTCCTCGAAGAAGCCGAAGCTGCGCGTCGCATAGCCGCACAGCGCCAGGATGGCGAGCAGGCTGACCCACGAGGTGACGATGTCCACCCCGGCCGCAAGCAGGTTGTCCTTGAAGCGGTTGCGGCCCGGGAAGGTGAGCGCAAAGATCAGCAGGCACAGCGTGAGCGTGGAGCGCAGCACCGGCTCGTCGTACCACTGGTTCACCAGCAGGAACGTGAGCACGGTGACGGTGGGCTCCAGAAACGCCGCCACCAGCGACGTCACCGACTGCGGCGCGCTGTAGAAGGTTCTTTTGTAGCTGCGGTCTTCGAACATCGTGGGAGGGTGTCGGGCGAGCGGCAAGCTGCCGGCGCGGCCGCTTTGCAATAGGGGCAAGGCGGCGAATGTCTGAGGGCCCGCTGGTGCGCGGGATTCTCCCTCAAAACGCCCGGCGCTTCGGCGCCCCGGATCAGGGGATCGGCGGGCCCCCCGTGCCTACAATGCCCGCCATGCTCGACGCCCTGAATGCGCTCGTGGCGCCTGCCGCGATGGAGCGCCTCACCCTGCTGATCAACCATGTCCTGGCGAGCGAGCCGGCCGCCATTGCGCGGATGCAACCGCACGCAGGCCGTTGCATCGGGTTGCATCTTCAGCACTGGCCCAGCGTGCTGCCGGCGCCGCCCACCCTGGCCTTCAGCGTCACGCGGGCCGGCTTGCTGGAATGGTGTGCCGAGGGTGCACCGCCTCAGCCGAACTTGCATGTCACCATCGATGCCGCCAACCCGGCGCTGCTCGGCTTGCGTTGGTTGTCGGGCCAGGCGCCCGCCATGGACATCCAGGGGGATGCCGCCTTCGCTGCGGACGTGCACTGGCTTGCGGACAACCTGCGCTGGGACGTGGCGGCCGACCTGGAGCGGCTGTTCGGCCCGGGCGTGGCGCACCAGCTGGCGCGCGCCGGCGGCGCTTTCGACGCCGCCTTGCGGCGCCTGGTCCAGGCCGGTGGCGACCTCGCGTCACGCCTGCAGCCAGACGCGCCCGGCGGGCGCCGGCCATGAGGCACCTGGCCCGGGTCGTTTTCATCGGCTTCACCGTCCTGCGTTTCGGCCTGGACGAGCTGGCACTCAGCGGCTTTCGGCGGCGCTGGGCCAGCGTGCTGGCGCGTGTGCTCACGGTGGGCCGGCGGCTGGACGCGCCACGCGGCGTGCGCCTGCGCCTGGCACTGGAGCGGCTGGGGCCCATCTTCGTCAAGTTCGGTCAGGTGCTGTCCACCCGGCGCGACCTGCTGCCGCTGGACGTGGCGGAGGAGCTGGCGCTGCTGCAGGACAGGGTGCCGCCGTTCCCCGGCCAGCAGGCAATGGCCTTGATCGAGCGGGCGTTCGGCCGGCCGCTGGACCAGGTGTTCGAGCACTTCGACGTGGAGCCGGTGGCCAGCGCGTCCATCGCCCAGGTGCACTTCGCGCGCCTCATCGGCGGGCGCGAGGTGGCGGTGAAGGTGTTGCGCCCCAACATGCTGCCGGTCATCGAGGACGACCTCGCCCTGCTGCACAAGATGGCGCGCTGGGTGGAGCGTTTCAGCGCGGACGGCCGGCGCCTGAAGCCGCGCGAGGTGGTGGCCGAGTTCGACATCTACCTGCATGACGAGCTCGACCTGGTGCGCGAGGCCGCCAACGCCGCGCAACTGCGCCGCAACATGCAGGACCTGCAGCTGGTGCTGGTGCCCGAGATGGTGTGGGACCTGTGCACACCCACGGTGCTGGTGATGGAGCGCATGTACGGCGTGCCCATCAGCCAGATGCAGCGCCTGCGCGAGGCCGGCGTGGACATCAAGAAGCTGGCGCGCGATGGCGTGACCATCTTCTTCACCCAGGTGTTCCGCGATGGCTTCTTCCATGCCGACATGCACCCGGGCAACATCCAGGTGAGCCTCGCGCCCGAGACCTTCGGCCGCTACATCGCGCTGGACTTCGGGATCATCGGCACGCTCACCGAATTCGACAAGGAATACCTGGCGCAGAACTTCATCGCCTTCTTCCGGCGCGACTACAAGCGGGTGGCCGAGCTGCACCTCGAATCCGGCTGGGTGCCGCCCGGCACGCGCATCGACGCGCTCGAAAGTGCCGTGCGGGCGGTGTGCGAGCCGCATTTCGACCGGCCGCTGAAGGACATCTCGCTCGGGCAGGTGCTGCTGCGCCTGTTCCAGACCTCGCGCCGCTTCAATGTGGAAATCCAGCCGCAGCTCGTGCTGCTGCAGAAGACGCTGCTCAACGTAGAAGGCCTGGGGCGCCAGCTCGACCCCGACCTCGACCTCTGGAACACGGCCAAGCCGTTCCTGGAGCGCTGGATGAACGAGCAGGTCGGCTGGCGCGGCCTGCTGGAGCGCCTGAAGCAGGAAGCGCCGCGTTATGCCCAGCTGCTGCCGGAGCTGCCGCGCCTGGTGCACCAGCGCCTGCAGCAACCCGCCATGCCGGACCCCGCCACGCCCGCCTTGCTGGCGCTGCTGGCGGAGCAGCGCCGCACCAACCGGCTGCTGCAAGGCCTGCTGTGGGGCATGGTCGGCTTCCTGGCGGGCGGGGTGCTGGTGCAGCTGTATTGGCGCCTGCAGCTGGGTTGAAAGCGCACTACGGCACGCTTCCTGCTGCCAGCCCGCGCGCAAAGCGAGCCGGGGGTCGCACTGCGCCGATAATGCCCGCCGCTGCATAGCGCAGCGCCCCGCGGCCCGGCCGCGCGGCCGCCCTTCCAACTGCACTCCCGGGTCGCATGAACTACACCCTCATCTCGTTCGTGGTGCTCTACCTCGTGGGCACGCTGGCACTGGGCGTCTGGGCCGGCACCCGGATCAAGAACACCAGCGACTTCGCGGTGGCGGGACGCAGCCTGCCGCTGATCATGGTGATCACCACCACCTTCGCCACCTGGTTCGGTGCGGAGACGGTGATGGGCATCCCCGCCAAGTTCGTGCAGGGCGGCCTCAACTCGATTGTGGAAGACCCCTTCGGCGCCGGCACCTGCCTGATCCTGGTGGGCGTGTTCTTCGCCACCAAGCTCTACAAGATGAACCTGCTGACCATCGGCGACTTCTACCGCCAGCGCTTCGGCAAGGGCGTGGAGGTGTTCTGCTCGGCGGCCATCATCCTGAGCTACCTCGGCTGGGTGGCAGCCCAGATCACCGCTCTCGGGCTGGTGTTCTCGGTGCTCACGCAGGGTGCGATGTCCGAGACCACCGGCATGATCGTCGGCACCCTGGCCGTGCTGGTGTACGTGGTGATCGGCGGTTTCCTGGCCGTGGCCTGGACCGACTTCATCCAGATGATCGTGCTGGTGGTGGGCCTGAGCATCATCGCGGTGTTTGCCAGCGACCTGGCCGGCGGGGCCGACAAGGTGATCGGCATGGCGCAGCAGAAGGATCTCTTCCGCTTCCTGCCGGCCCCCTCGTTCACTGAAATTGCCGCCTTCATCGGCGCGGGCCTCACGATGATGCTGGGCAGCATCCCGCAGCAGGACGTGTTCCAGCGCGTGATGTCCGCCAAGAGCGCCAGCACGGCGCGCAACGGCGCGGCCATCGGCGGCCTGGCCTACATCCTGTTTGCCTTCGTGCCGATGTTCGTGGTGGCCTGCGCGGTCGTGGTGATGGGCGACAACGCGCTCGACATGGCGAAGAACGACTACCAGCGGCTGCTGCCCACCTTCGTGCTCACCAAGATGCCGCTGGTGATGCAGATCCTGTTCTTCGGCGCCCTGTTGTCGGCGATCAAGAGCACGTCCTCCGCCACGCTGCTGGCGCCCAGCACCAGCTTCGTGGAGAACATCCTCAAGAACCTGCGGCCGCAGATGAAGGACCGCCAGCAGCTGTTCGCCATGCGCTGCACCATCGTGGTGTTCGCGGTGCTGGTGCTGCTGTACGCGATCGCGATGAAGGGCACCTCGATCTACGAGCTGGTGTCCGCGGCCTACCAGATCACGCTCGTGGGCGCCTTTGTGCCGCTGGTCACCGGCCTGTACTGGCGCCGAGCCACCACCCAAGGGGCGGTGCTGTCCCTGGCCGCCGGCGTGCTGACCTGGCTGGTGTTCCTGCCGCAGGTCAGCCAGCTGGGCGAGCAGTTCCCCGGCCAGCTGGCGGGTCTGATCGCGGCGCTGGTGGGCATGGTGGCCGGATCGCTGGCGCCCCAGGTGCTGGTGAACCGGCACGAGCCGCATCACCACAAGCTCGCTTGAAGAAGCGTTCCCGCGCCCACACCTTGCGTCCGGAGCTGCCCCGTCGGGCGGCCGCTTATAATTTCATGTTCTGAATCAAGGGTTTAGCCATGCCGATCTACGCTTATCGCTGCGCCGAGTGCGGCCACACGAAAGACGTGCTGCAGAAGCTGTCTGATCCCGTGCTGAGCACCTGCCCCTCGTGCGGCAAGGCCTCGTTTGCCAAGCAGGTCACCGCCGCGGGCTTCCAGCTCAAGGGCTCCGGCTGGTACGTCACCGACTTCCGGGGCGGTCAGAGCACCGGCGGGGACAGCAAGCCGGCGGCGCCGGACGGCGCCAAGTCCGAACCGGCAAAAACCGAAACGCCTGCGGCCAGCACCGCGGCCGCCAGCAGCGACAGCGGCAGCTCTGCCGGCAGCTGCGGCACCGCCTGCGCCTGCCATTGAACCCCGACAGCCGGCTGAAAGCACCCAGTGAGAAAGTACATCATCGCCGGCGTGCTGCTGTGGCTGCCGCTGGCCATCACGATCTGGGTGCTGCTGTGGGTGCTCGGGCTGCTGGACGGCGTGTTCGTCGGGTTGCTGGGCATGGCGAAGATCCTGGCGCCCGATGGCGCCGATGCCACCATCGACCGGCTGGCCCATCTTCCGGGGCTGTCGGTGATCGTCATGGTGGTGGGGCTGCTGCTGTCGGGCGTGTTCGCCACCAATGTGCTGGGCCAATGGGCGGTGCGGCAGTGGGACCGGCTGATGTCCCACATCCCCATCGTCAAGTCGATCTACAGCTCGGTGAAGCAGGTGTCGGACACCCTGTTCTCGAGCAACGGCAACGCGTTCCGCGAGGCGGTGCTGGTGCAGTACCCTCGCGCCGGCTCCTGGACCATTGCGTTTGTCACCGGCAAGCCGGGTGGCGAAGTGGAGCACCTGCTCCCGGGTGACCACCTCAGCCTGTACGTGCCGACCACGCCCAACCCGACGTCCGGCTTTTTCCTCATCGTGCCGTCCAGCGACGTGATGCCGCTGGCCATGAGCGTGGACGAGGCGCTCAAGTACATCATCTCCATGGGGGTGGTGGTACCGGGCACCCACCCGCCGCTGGCGGCCGTGCCCGCACGAAATCTGGCGGGCTGAGCGTCCGGCGCACGCTCAGTCCTGACGGCTTGCAATACAGCCCGCCTCAACGCCTTCACCATCGGCCCGGCCCCTGCAGCCGGTGAGCCGCGACCCCAAGAATCCGGAGAGAACAACCATGAGAACCAGCTATTGCGGCCTCGTCAGCGAAGCGCTGATGGGCCAGACCGTCACGCTGATGGGCTGGGCCCATCGCCGGCGCGACCACGGCGGCGTGATCTTCATCGACCTGCGCGACCGCGAAGGCCTGGTGCAGATCGTCTGCGACCCGGACCGGCCGGAGATGTTCAAGACGGCCGAAGGCGTGCGCAACGAGTTCTGCCTCAAGGTGACCGGCAAGGTGCGCCCGCGCCCTGCCGGTACCGAGAACGCCAACCTCACCAGCGGCAAGGTGGAAGTGCTGTGCCTGGAGCTCGAGGTGCTGAACCCCAGCGTCACGCCGCCGTTCCAGCTCGACGACGAGAACCTGTCGGAAACCACGCGCCTCACGCACCGCGTGCTGGACCTGCGCCGCCCCACGATGCAGAAGAACCTGATGCTGCGCTACCGCGTGGCGATGGAGGTGCGCAAGTTTCTGGACGAGCAGGGCTTCGTGGACATCGAGACGCCGATGCTCACCCGCAGCACGCCGGAGGGCGCACGCGATTACCTGGTGCCCAGCCGCGTGCACGACGGCATGTTCTTCGCGCTGCCGCAAAGCCCGCAGCTGTTCAAGCAGCTGCTGATGGTGGCCGGCTTCGACCGCTACTACCAGATCACCAAGTGCTTCCGCGACGAGGACCTGCGCGCCGACCGCCAGCCGGAATTCACCCAGATCGACATCGAGACCAGCTTCCTCACCGAGGAAGAGATCCGCTCGATGTTCGAAGGGATGATCCGGCACGTCTTCAAGAAGGCGCTGGACGTCGAGCTGGGTGACTACCCGGTGATGAAGTATTCGGAAGCCATGCACCGCTTCGGCTCCGACAAGCCCGACCTGCGCGTCAACCTGGAGTTCACCGAGCTCACCGAGGTGATGAAGGACGTGGACTTCAAGGTCTTCAGCGGCCCGGCCACCACGCCGGGCGGCCGCGTCGTGGCGCTGCGCGTGCCCAAGGGCGGCGAGATGAGCCGCGGCGAGATCGATGGCTACACCGAGTTCGTGAAGATCTACGGCGCCAAGGGCCTGGCCTGGATCAAGGTGAACGACCTCGCCAAGGGCCGCGAGGGCCTGCAGTCGCCGATCGTGAAGAACCTGCACGACGCGGCGGTGGCCGAGATCCTGAAGCGCACCGGCGCGCAGACCGGCGACCTGATCTTCTTCGGTGCCGACAAGGAGAAGGTGGTCAACGACGCCATCGGCGCCTTGCGCATCAAGATCGGCCACAGCGAGTTCGGCCGCAGCAACGGCCTGTTCGAGGACAAGTGGGCGCCGCTGTGGGTGGTGGACTTCCCGATGTTCGAGTACGACGAGGAAGGCCAGCGCTGGAACGCGGTGCACCATCCGTTCACCGCGCCCAAGGACGGGCACGAGGACCTGATGGACACCGATCCGGGCGCCTGCATCGCCAAGGCCTACGACATGGTGCTCAACGGATGGGAGCTGGGCGGCGGCTCGGTGCGTATCCATCGCGCCGAGGTGCAGAGCAAGGTCTTCAGCGCGCTGAAGATCGGGCCGGAGGAGGCGCAGGCGAAGTTCGGCTTCCTGCTCGACGCGCTGCAGTACGGCGCCCCGCCGCATGGTGGCCTGGCCTTCGGGCTGGACCGGCTGGTCACGCTGATGACCAAGGCCGAATCGATCCGCGACGTGATCGCCTTCCCCAAGACACAGCGCGCCCAGTGCCTGCTCACCGGCGCGCCCAGCGGCGTGGACGACAAGCAGCTGCGCGAGCTGCACATCCGCCTGCGCAATCCCCAGGTTGCAAGCGCCTGACCGTGGGGCGGCTGGCATCATCCAAAGGGGCTCTTCGAGCCCCTTTTCATTGAGAGGGGGAAGGCATGAAGCAACAACAAGTCGCTGCCACGCTGGCGATCGTGGCGCTCTGCCTGGCCGGCTGCGGCCAGAAGAAGACAGAGCTGGGCGAGGGCGGTTCGGTGGTGTCCGGCTCGGCCGGCCCGGCAGGCGCCCAGGGCGCTGCCCAGGAGCTGACGCGGTGCGACGCCCCGGTGGCCACCCTGGCGCTGGCGGAGAACCCGAGCGGCTACACCATGCATGCCAACTACCAGCTGCCCGCCTCGCCGGTGCCGCTGATCAAGCTGATCGCGCAGCAAAGCGGCTGCTTCCGCGTGGTGGACCGCGCGGCCGGGCTGCGCAGCACCATCCAGGAGCAGGAGCTCAAGGAGGCCGGCATCCTGCGCAAGAACTCCACGGTGCAGAAGGGCAAGGGCTACGAGGCCCAGTACACCCTGGTGCCCAGCCTCACCTTCAGCGAGCAGGACGCGGGCCGCGGCCTCGGCGGCGTGATCGCCGCCATCCCGGGCTTGAACCGCGTGCCCGGCCTGGCCGGCATGGCGGAGCAGGTGAAGCTGAAGGAAGCGCAGGTGGCCTTGCTGCTCACCGACAACGAGACCACCGAGCAGCTGGCCGCCGCCACCGGCTCCGCCCGCACCACCGACCTGGGCGTGGGCGGTCTCGCGCTCGGCCGCATGGGGGCCGCTGGCGGCATGGGCTGGAGCAACACCAACGAAGGCAAGGTGATCGCCGCGGCCTTTTTCGATGCGCACAACAAGCTTGTCGGCCAGGTGCGTCAGCTGCTCGCCAAGGACCTGCCGCCTGCGGTGCCGGTGAAGCACTGACTGCCTAGAATCGCCGCATGGTGTCCGACGCGGCGAGCCCACGCCCCCACAAGATCCCGGAGTCGGTGCTGGTGGTCATCCACACCGATGACCTGCAGGTGCTGCTGATCGAACGCGCCGACAAGCCCGGCTTCTGGCAGAGCGTCACCGGCTCCAAGGACCTGCCCGACGAACCGCTGGTCACCACCGCGGTGCGCGAGGTGGCCGAAGAAACCGGCATCGTGATCGGCTCACCGGATGTGCCGCTGTCGGCGCTGCGCGACTGGGGCTTTCGCAACCTGTACGAGATCTATCCCGTGTGGCGCCACCGGTATGCGCCTGGCGTGACGCACAACACCGAGCATGTGTTCGGGCTGCGCGTGCCGCGCGACATTCCGGTGCAGCTCAGCGCCCGCGAACACCTGCAGCACGCCTGGCTGCCCTGGCGCGAAGCGGCCGACCGCTGCTTCTCGCCCTCCAACGCAGAAGCCATCCTGATGCTGCCGCGCTTCATCGCCCCTGCAAACGGGGCATGATGGCGGGAATACAAACTGCCACCACAGCGGCATGTTGGACACGACCACCGGCTCGCATGCAATGAACCCGCTGCACTCCTCGTTCCTGCCCCCCTTCACGGCCACGGGCATGGTCATGCGGGTGGCCACCTACAACATCCACAAGGGCGTGCGAGGCGTGGGGCCGGCCAAGCGGCTGGAGATCCACAACCTGGGGCTGGGTGTGGAAGCGCTGGATGCCGACCTCGTGTTCCTGCAGGAAGTGCGGCTGTTCCACAAGCTGCATGCGCGCGAGTTCGACATGTCCTCCTTCGGCTGGCCCGACCGCGGCCAGGCCGAGTACCTGGCGCCCGAGGGCTATGACGTGGCCTACCGCACCAACTGCGTTACCCGCCATGGCGAACATGGCAATGCGCTGCTGTCGCGCTGGCCGCTGGGCAGCATCAACCACCATGACGTGTCGGACCATCGCTTCGAGCAGCGCGGCCTGCTGCATGTGCCGGTGCAATGGCATGGCATGACGGTGCACGCGGTGGTGGCGCACTTCGGGCTCATCCACTCCAGCCGCGTGCGCCAGGTGCAGAAGCTGGCCGCCTTCATCGAAGCCGAGGTGCCGCACGGCGAGATGCTGGTGGTGGCGGGTGACTTCAACGACTGGGGCGAGAAGCTCGACGGGCCGATGGAAGAGATCGGGTTGTCGCGTGCCCGCGCGCCCAGCGGCAACGACCGGCCCACCTTTCCCTCGCGCGTGCCGGTGTTCCAGCTGGACCGCATCTACCTGCGCGGCATGAACTGCGTGGGCACCTTCGTTCCACGCGGCACGGCCTGGGCCCGCATGTCGGACCACCTGCCGCTGGTGGCGGAGCTGGAGCCCGCCTGACATGCGGCGGCTCGCACACAGGCCTTGTTCGCTGCCCTCGGAGGGGGTGTCTCAGCGCCCTCGGCCGGCCGAGCGCTGACCGCGCAATGGCCAAGCGCCGCCGCTTCGTGCGCCAGCCGCGCCCCGAACCCGGCCCGGACCTCACCGCCTGGTATGCCCATCCGGGCGCCCTGTTCCTCGGGGGCAACGACGTGCAGCTGCTGCCCGGCGGCGACAGCCTGTTTCCGGCCATGGTGGCGGCCATCGAGTCGGCGCGCCATGACGTCTGGCTGGCCACCTACATCTTCCACGAGGACGACGCAGCGCGCCGCGTGGCCGAAGCCCTGGCGGCCGCCGGCCGGCGCGGCGTGCGGGTGAGGGTGGTGGTCGACGGTTTCGGCAGCCGCGCCGACCTGCCGGCCCTGCGGCGTTGGTGGCAGGGCGAACCGGTGGCACTGGCCGTGTTCCGGCCGATCGACCGCTGGTACTCCTGGTTCCAGCCGGGCCAGTTCCGGCGCCTGCACCACAAGCTGTGCGTGGTGGATGGCGAGATCGGCTTCGTGGGGGGCATCAACATCATCGACGACCGCATCGACCTGCGCCATGGCGTGGACGAGGTGCCACGGCTGGACTTCGCCGTCGCGTTGCGCGGCCCGGTGGTGCTGCCGATCGAACAGACCGCCCGCGCGATGTGGACACGCGCGGCCTTCGGCCACGACTGGCGCGAGGAGGTGAAGGTGCTCGCCCGCAGTGCGCGCCCGGTGCAGAGCGCGCGCCGCCTGCTGAGGCGGCTGCGCATCACGCCGCCCAGGAAGGACCTGCTGCCGGGCATGCTGGACAACCTGCCGGTGCGTTGTGCCTTCGTGGTGCGCGACAACCTGCGCCAGCGCAATGCCATCGAGAACAGCTACATCGAGGCCTTCCAGCGTGCGCGCGAGCGCATCGACCTGGTGTCGCCCTACTTCTATCCCGGCCGCCTGTTCCGCCGCACCCTGCGCGAAGCCACCCGCCGTGGCGTGAAGGTGCGGCTGCTGTTGCAGGGCAAGCTGGACTACCGCATCGCCGGCCTGGCGGCCAGTGTCATGTACGACGAACTGCTGTCGCAGGGGGTGCGGATCTTCGAATACACGCCAGCCTTCCTGCATGCCAAGGTGGGCATCGTGGACGACGACTGGGCCACGGTGGGCAGCTCCAACATCGACCCGCTGTCGCTGCTGCTGAACCTGGAGGCCAATGCGATCGTCAGCGATGCCGGCTTCAACCGGGAGCTGACGGCGCACTTCGAACAGGCGCTTGCGTTGTCGCGCGAGGTGACGGCCGCACCGGTGCCGCGTGGCTGGTGGGCGGCGCTGCGCCGTGGCCTGGTGGCCTGGGGTGCGCTGGTCTACTTGCGGATGGCGGGTATCACGCGGCCGTATTGAAGACGTCGCCCGAGGCGACAGCCTGTTCCAGCAGGGGCGCTGCCGCGTCCTTGGGCGCGACCAGCGGCTGCAGGCCCGCGAGGCCGGGCCACTGGATGCCGATCTGCGGATCGTCCCAGCGGATCGCGCGTTCACAGTCCTTGGCGTAGAAGCCGGTCGTCTTGTAGAGGAAGTGGGTGTCGTCCTCGAGCGCGATGAAACCGTGGGCGAAGCCGGGCGGAATCCAGAGTTGGCGCCGGTTCGCTGCAGTCAACTCGACACCGTCCCAGCGGCCGAAGGTCGGCGAGCCTTTGCGGATGTCCACCGCCACGTCGAAGGCCGAGCCCTTGACCACACGCACCAGCTTGCCCTGCGCATGGGGTGGCAGCTGGTAGTGCAGCCCGCGCAGCACGCCCTTGGTCGAACAGGAATGATTTTCCTGCACGAACGGCGGCGCGGCGGGCAGCCCCATCGCCTGCAGCGCGGCGTCGAAGCGCTGCTGGTTCCAGCTTTCCATGAACCAGCCGCGCTCGTCGCCGAAGACGGCGGGCTCGACCACGACGACGCCGGACAGGGAGGTAGGGAGCAGCTTCATGCTCAGAACACCCGGTCGTTCAGCACCTTCAGCAGGTACTGGCCATAACCGTTCTTCAGCATCGGCTGCGCCAGGCGGTTCAGCTGCTCGGCGCTGATCCAGCCGGAGCGGTAGGCGATTTCCTCGATGCACGCGGCCTTCAGGCCCTGGCGCTTTTCCAGCGTGGCGATGAACTGGCTGGCTTCCAGCAGGCTGTCGTGGGTGCCGGTGTCCAGCCAGGCATAACCTCGGCCCATGATCTCCACGTCGAGCTGGCCTTGCGCGAGGTAGCGCGCGTTGACGTCGGTGATCTCCAGCTCGCCGCGCGGACTGGGCTGGATGTCCGCCGCGATGTCGCACACCTGCTCGTCGTAGAAGTACAGGCCGGTCACCGCATACGCGCTCTTGGGCTGCAGCGGCTTTTCCTCGATGCTGAGCGCGCGCTTGTTCGCATCGAACTCCACCACGCCATAACGTTCGGGATCCTGCACGTGGTAGGCGAACACGCTCGCACCGCCTGGCCGCTCGGCCGCATTCTTCAGCAGGCGCTGGAAGTCATGGCCGTAGAAGATGTTGTCGCCCAGCACCAGCGCGCTGGGCGCGCCGCCGACGAACTCCCGTCCGAGGATGAAGGCCTGCGCGAGGCCGTCGGGGCTGGGCTGCACGCAGTAGCGGATGTCCAGGCCCCACTGGCTGCCGTCGCCCAGCAGGGCTTCGAAGCGGGGCGTGTCCTGCGGCGTGCTGATGAGCAGGATCTCGCGGATGCCGGCGAGCATCAGCGTGCTCAAGGGGTAGTACACCATCGGCTTGTCGTACACCGGCAGCAGCTGCTTGCTGATCGCCAAGGTGGCGGGGTGCAGCCGGGTGCCGGAGCCACCGGCCAGGATGATGCCTTTGCGTTGTTGCATGGTGATCGTCTTGTGTTGTCAGCGGCCAAGCACTTCGCTGAGCATGCGTTCCACACCCTGCTGCCAGGGCGGCAGGCGCAGTCCGAAGGCCTGCTGCAGGCGCTGGGTGGACAGACGCGAGTTGCGGGGCCGCGCGGCCGGGGTTGGGAAGTCGGTGGTCGGCACGGGCACGATGGCGTCGGGTGCCACCTTGATCGGCTGGCCCAGCGCACGGGCGTGTTCGATCACGAAGCGGGCATAGGCCCACCAGGTCGTCTCGCCGCCGGCCACCGCGTGGTAGGTGCCCGACAGCGCCGGCTCGCGCAGCGCCTCACGGACCGCATGCGCACTCACGTCGGCCAGCAGGTCCGCGCCCGTGGGCGCACCGAACTGGTCGTCGATCACGGTGAGCTTGTCGCGCTCGGCAGCGAGCTTCAGCATGGTCTTGGCAAAGTTGCCGCCGCGCGCCGCGTAGACCCAGCTGGTGCGCAAGACCAGGTGCCGACAGCCGCTGGCGCGAATCAATGCCTCGCCCTCCAGCTTGGTGCGCCCATACACGCTGAGTGGACCGGTCGGTGCGTCTTCATCGCGCGGCTGGTCACCCGAGCCATCGAACACATAGTCGGTGCTGTAGTGCAGCAGCCAGGCGCCGCTGCGGGCGGCTTCTTCGGCCAGCACGCCGGGCGCCATGGCATTGAGCAGGCGGGCCAGATCCGGCTCGCTCTCCGCCTTGTCGACGGCGGTGTGCGCAGCCGCATTGACGATGAGATCGGGCTTCACCGAGCGCACGGTGTCGCGCAGAGACTCGGGCCGTGTGAAGTCGGCAGACAGTGTGGTGCTGTCGGAGTCGAGCGCCACCAGTTCGCCCAAGGGGGCAAGGGCCCGCTGCAGCTCCCAGCCGACCTGCCCGTTCCTTCCGAAGAGCAGGATCTTCATGTCGACCCCTCGCACGCCGAGTACGGCGCGCAATCCCCCGAGGGGATGCGGGCCGGCTTGGGAGCGGCCCTGCGCTCGGCCCGCTTCAAGCCGGCTCTCCATACTGCGCGCTCACCCAGTCGCGATAGGCGCCGCTCTGCACATTGGCCACCCAGTCGCCGTTGGCGAGGTACCACTGCACCGTCTTGCGGATGCCGGTGTCGAAGGTCTCTGCCGGGCGCCAGCCGAGTTCGCGCTCGATCTTGCGGGCGTCGATCGCATAGCGGCGGTCGTGGCCGGGGCGGTCCTTCACGTAGGTGATCAGGCGGCTGTAGGGCCCGGCGGGGTCGGGTTTCAGCTCGTCGAGCAGGCCGCAGATGGTGTGCACGATCTCGAGATTGGTCTTCTCGTTCCAGCCGCCGATGTTGTAGGTCTCGCCCAGGCGCCCGCCCTCGAGCACCGCGCGGATCGCACTGCAGTGGTCGCGCACGTACAGCCAGTCGCGCACGTTCTGGCCATCGCCGTAGATCGGCAGCGGCTTGCCGGCCAGTGCGTTGACGATCATCAGCGGGATCAGCTTCTCGGGGAAGTGATAAGGACCGTAGTTGTTGGAGCAGTTGGTGGTCACCACCGGCATGCCATAGGTGTGGAACCAGGCGCGCACCATGTGGTCGCTGGCGGCCTTGCTGGCCGAGTACGGGCTGTTCGGCTCGTAAGGATGGTCTTCGGTGAACGCCGGTGCGTCGGGCGCCAGGCTGCCGTACACCTCGTCGGTGGACACATGGTGGAAGCGGAAGCCGGCCTTCTCGGCGGCAGGCAGCCGGCCCCAGTGGGCCCGTGCCGCTTCCAGCAGGGTGAAGGTGCCTTCGACGTTGGTGCGCATGAAGGCCGCAGGGCCCAGGATGCTGCGGTCTACATGGCTTTCGGCCGCAAAGTGCAGCAGCGCGCGCGGCTGGTGCTCTTCCAGCAGGCGGTCCACCAGCGGGCGGTCGCAGATGTCGCCTTGCACAAAGACATGGCGCGCGTTGCCTTCCAGGCTGGCCAGGTTCTGCAGATTGCCGGCGTAGGTGAGGGCGTCCAGGTTGACCACCGGCTCGCCCACGTGCGCCAACCAGTCCAACACGAAGTTGCTGCCGATGAAGCCGGCACCGCCGGTCACGAGGATGGTCATCAGAGTTGTCCTGTCAGGTCGTCGCCGAAGCGGTTGGGGCCCGGCGTGCCGCGCAGCAGGCCGTTTTCCACCAGCGTCCAGAGGGTGCCGATCACCGGCACGAACTGCAGCAGCGCCCACCAGCCCGACTTGTTGCGGTCGTGCCAGCGCTTGGCCGACACCGCAAGGGCCGACCACAGCAGGCCGGCATTGAGCACCAGCTCCACCGCCTGCTCGCGCACGCCGGCAATCGACAGCACGCCATGCGCATAGGCGCCCAGCGCCAGCGGCACCACCACCCCGTATATCCAGAAGATCTTGCGCGGAATGCGGCCGCGGGGGCTGAAGAAGATGTGCCAGGGCGACATCGGCTCGGCGAAGTCGACCACAGGGGAAACAGTGGTGTTCATGCGGTGCGAAAACGGGCGGCGCGCCAGTATCCCATGGCCCCTCCCTGGCAAAGCGGGAATGCTCCCGCAGAATCGCCCCATGGCCCTGCCGAGCCGCTCTCCCGACCTGATCATCGAACGCCCCCAGGGCCTGTACTGCCCGCCGGGCGACTTCTACATCGACCCCTGGCGCCCGGTGGACCGGGCGGTGATCACCCATGCCCATGGCGACCATGCCCGCATGGGCCACGGCCACTACCTGGCACACCACGACAGCGCCGGTGTGCTGCGCACCCGCCTGGGCGCGGACATCCATCTGCAGACCGTGGCCTACGGCGAGCCGGTGGAACACCGCGGCGTGCGCATCAGCCTGCATCCGGCGGGCCATGTGCTGGGCTCCGCGCAGGTGCGGGTGGAACATGGCGGCCAGGTGTGGGTGGCCTCGGGCGACTACTTCGTGAGCGGTCATGCGGCGGACACCAACCGCACCTGCGTGCCCTTCGAGCCGGTGCGCTGCGACTGCTTCATCACCGAATCGACCTTCGGCCTGCCGATCTACCGCTGGCAGCCGGAGCAGGCGGTGTTCGACGACATCAATGCCTGGTGGCGCCGCAATGCCGAAGCCGGGCGCACCAGCCTGCTGCTGGGCTACAGCTTCGGCAAGGCGCAACGCCTGCTGGCGGGTGTGGACCCCGGCATCGGGCCCATCCTGGTGCACGGTGCGGTGGAGCCGCTCAACGCGGCCTATCGGGCCGCCGGGGTGGCCTTGCCGCCCACGCAATACGCCGGCGCGGTGAGCGACAAGGCGCTGCTGCAGCGCTCGCTGGTGGTGGCGCCGCCTTCGGTGCAGCACTCCGCCTGGCTCAAGCGCTTCGGCGACTTCAGCGACGCCTTCGCCAGCGGCTGGATGCAGCTGCGCGGCGCGCGCCGGCGCCACGGCGTGGACCGCGGCTTCGTGCTGTCCGACCATGCGGACTGGCCCGGCCTGCAACAGGCGATCGCCGCCACCGGGGCGCAGCGCGTGATCGTCACGCACGGCTACGAAGCCGTGATGGTGCGCTGGCTGCAGGAGCAGGGGCTGGAGGCCGGCGCCTTCAACACCGAATACGGCGACGACGCACTGGACGAACCGGCGGCGGCAGAATCCCGGCCGGATGCCCCCGCCAGCCCGGCCGCGGCGTCCGAAGAGGCCGGCCGGCCGATTGACACCCCAGGAGAACCCGAGTGAACCGTCGTTCCTTGCGCGCCGCCCTGGCGCTTGCCTTGGCTGCGCTGGCAACCGCACAGGCGCTGGCCCAGGCGCCCGCCGCGCCGGCCTCCGCCGCCTCGTCCGCCGCGCCCGCTTATCGCGGCCTGGGCGCCGGCTCGGTCACCCCGCAGGTGCTGGCGCGCTTCCGCCCGGCGCCGCTGCCGGAGGACGTGTCGCGCAAGATCCAGGCGCTGCTCGACCTGCGCTCGCCGGGCATGGGCGTGTTGTCGCCCGATGGGCAGCACCTGTTCTTCAGCTGGCGTGTCACGGGGGTCGACCAGGTGTGGCGCCTGGACGGCCCGCAGCGTTTTCCGGTGCAGATGACCGGCGGCGAGGACCGCACCACGCCGCAGGCGGTGTCGCCCGACGGCCGCTGGCTGGCGCTGGAGCGCGACCACCAGGGCGAGGAGAACCCGGGCCTGTACCTGCAGCCGGTGGAAGGCGGGCCGCTGCGCGAGGTGCAGCACAAGAAGGGCGTGCAGACGGAGTACCAGGGCTTCTCGCCCGACGGCCGCTTCCTCTACTACGTGGCCAACGACGTGAAGCGCGACTCCTACACGGTCTATCGCCATGAGGTGCAGGCCGGCCGCAGCGAGGCGCTCTACCAGGGCGAGGGCTTCTGGCGCGTGGGCGACATCGCGCCCGGCCGGCTGCTGCTGGTCAAGGCCACCGGCTCCACCGGGCGCGAATGGTCGCTGTTCGACGAAACCACGCGCACGCTCACGCCGCTGCTGGGCCAGGGTGAATACGCCGAGTACGAGATGCTGTTCGGGCCCCGCGCCGGCCGCTACTTCGTCACCTCCAACAAACCCACCGGTTACCGGCGGCTGTACCAATGGGCGCCCGGGCAGGCGATGGTGCCGGTGGCGCTGCCTGGCGCGGCGCAGCACGACGTGGAAGCGCTCAGCACCGACCGCGCGCGCAAGCGTCTGTATGTGTCCATCAACGAAGCCGGCTACACCCGCTCGCATGCCCTGGACGCGGCCAGCCTGAAGCCGCTGGCGCTGGCCTGGCCCGCACCGCTGGACCACCAGCTCATCGGCCAGCCCACCGACGATGGCGAGCGCGTGGTGCTGGGCATGGCCGCGCCCGGCCAACCGCGCGTGAGCGGCGTGTGGGACTGGAAACAGGCACGCTTCACACCCTGGACCGTGCCCTCCACCCCCGAGATGGACACCCGCCGGTTCGTGCCCGCCGTGCTGGAGACCTATCCGGCGCGCGACGGCACGCCGATCCCGATGTTCGTGCGCCGCCCGCCGGCCTGCGCGAACGCGGCCACGCCGTGCCCGGTGCTCGTGCACTTCCACGGTGGCCCCGAAGGCCAGAGCAAGCCCGGCTTCTCGCCGGTGTGGCAGATGTTTGTGGAGGCCGGATTCGTGGTGGTGGAGCCCAACGTGCGCGGCTCCACCGGCTATGGCCAAGCCTGGCAGGATGCCGACAACGGACCGAAGCGCCTGCAGGTGATCACCGACATCGAGGACGCGGCGCAGCACATCCGCAAGGCCTGGGCGCGCAACGGCGTGGCGCCAAAGGTCGGTGTGTACGGCGGCAGCTACGGCGGTTATGCCACCCTGATGGCGATGACGCGCTTTGCCGGCGCCTACGACGCCGGCGTGTCCAACGTGGGTATCGCCAACCTGGTGACCTTTTTGGAGAACACCGCGCCTTACCGGCGCCAGCTGCGCATCACCGAATACGGCGATCCGGCCACCGACCGCGAGGCGCTGGTGCAGCTGTCGCCCACCACCTGGGTGCAGCAGCTGAAGGCGCCGCTGATGATCATCCAGGGCGCCAACGACCCGCGCGTGCCGGTGGGCGAATCGCTGCTGATGCACGAGGCGGCCCAGGCGCGCGGCGTGCCGCTGGAGCTGATGATCTTTGCCGACGAAGGCCACGGTGCGTCCAGCCGCGCCAACCAGGCGCTGCAGTTCGGGCACATGCTGCGTTTCTTCCAGCAGCACCTGAAATAGCGCTGACCAGGCCCTGGCCGATGCACGGCGTTTCGATGGCTGCCCTGGTCATCTGCTGTTCATCGACGCGCGCTTCGTCGAGCCCCGCATGATCGAGGTGCGCCACACGGCGCGTGCGGCCAGGGCCAGCACCCGCATCGCGCTCATCTCCGACCTGCACGTCGGCCTGGACGTCCTGGAGCTGCGCCAGGGTTGCATTCCCTTGCAAGGCACAACACCTGGGGTGGGTGCGCAGAGGGTACCCTCAAGCGTCCATGACGATTGTTGTACCTCTCTTTCCTCCGGGTGCGGATTCACAGCGGCTGTTGCGTGACTGGATGCCGGGTGCATGGATAGGCGCGGTGCGCCGCGCCTTCGGGCCCCAGACCGAACTGCACAGCACCGACCAGGGTGAGCTCGTGGAGCACCACCCGCCGCACTGGCTCATCGCCTTGTGGCCGCCGCAAAGCCTGCAACAGCCGTTTCTCAGGCGCTGGCCGCAGCAGGTGCTGCTGCTGGGCGCCGAGGAAGAGGCTCAGGCAGTGGTCGAATTGTTGCGCCATGTGCCAGACGGCCATCGCCTCTGGGTGCTCAACGAGGAGCTGGACTGGGCCCTGATGGCTGAAATCGTGCTGCTCAGCGAGGCGCACCTGCAGCCGTTCCAGCAGCAGGCCCTGCAGTGGTTCATGGACACCGAGCGCGCGGCCAGCACCGATCGCATCCTGCACAGCTACGTGGCGCCGCCCGAAGAGGTTCGTCCGCCCGCGAGGAGCCTGCCCCGCGCGAGGTAACCTGCGGCCCTGTTTCGCCTGCCGCATGGAACGCTTCGCCCGCCTGTACGCCGAGCTCGACGCCAGCACCGCCACCGGCGACAAGGTGGCCGCGCTGCGGCGCTACTTCCGCGACACACCGCCCGAGGACGCCGCCTGGGCCGCCTACTTCCTGGCCGGCGGCAAGCCGCGCCAGGTGGTGCCCACCGGCCTGCTGCGCGAGCTGGCCTGCCGCGTGGCCGGCATCCCCGACTGGCTGTTCGAGGAGTCGTACCAGGCGGTCGGCGACCTCGCCGAAACCATCGCGCTGGTGCTGCCGCCGTCGCAGGCCACCAGCCCGCTGGGCCTGGCGCAGTGGGTGGAGCAGCGCCTGCTGCCGCTGCGCGGGCTGTCGCCGCTGGAGCAGGCCGAGCGGGTGGCGGCCTACTGGCAGGAACTCGATGCGCCGGGCCGCTTCCTGCTGGCCAAGCTGATCGGCGGTGCCTTCCGCGTCGGCGTGAGCAAGCTGCTGGTGCAGCGCGCGCTGGCGGAAAACGCCGGCATCGACGCCAAGCTCGTGGCCCAGCGCATGATGGGCTACACCGACATCCGCACGCCGCCCTCGCCCGAGCGCTACCTGCAGCTCACTTCGCTGGAGGCCGTTCCGCTGGCCGATGCCGGCCAGCCCTATCCCTTCTTCCTGGCGCATGCGCTGGAGCATCCGCTGGAGCGCCTGCCCGAAATCCTGGGCGCGCCGGCCGATTGGCTGGTCGAATGGAAGTACGACGGCATCCGCGCCCAGGTCGTCAAGCGTGCGGGCCAGGTGTGGATCTGGTCGCGCGGCGAGGAACTGGTGACCGAGCGTTTCCCGGAGATCGTGAGCCTGGCCCAGGCGCTGCCCAACGGCACGGTGCTGGACGGCGAGATCCTGGTCTGGAAGCAGGACCGGCCCGCGGCGTTCTCGCTGCTGCAGCAACGCATCGGCCGCAAGACGCTGACCAAGAAGGTGCTGGCCGATGCGCCGGTGCACTTCATCGCCTACGACCTGCTGGAGTGGCAGGGCGAGGACCAGCGCCCGCAGCCACAGCACCTGCGGCGCGAGCAGCTGGCCCAGGCGCTGGCCGGCACTGGCTTCACCCTGTCGCCGATCGCCGAAGCCGAGGACTGGCCGGCGCTCGCCGCGCTGCGCGAGCAGTCCCGCGAGCGGGGGGTAGAGGGCTTCATGCTCAAGCACCGCCATGCCGCCTACGGCACTGGGCGCACCAAGGCACAAGGCACGTGGTGGAAATGGAAGATCGAACCCTTCAGCGTGGATGCAGTGCTGGTCTACGCGCAGCGTGGCCATGGCCGCCGCGCCAGCGTGTACACCGACTACACCTTTGCGGTGTGGAGCCGCGCGCCGGCTGATGCCGCCGAAGCACAAGCCGTGGTGGAGGCCATCGCGCGCAAGCAGCCGGCCGAGCCCGGCGCCCTGCAGCTGGTGGTCTTCGCCAAGGCCTACTCCGGCCTCACGGACGAGGAGTTCGCCCGGGTGGACCGGGTGGTGCGCGCCACCACGCTGGACAAGTTCGGCCCGGTGCGCACCGTCAAGCCTTCGCTGGTGTTCGAGCTGGGCTTCGAAGGCATCAACCGCAGCGGCCGCCACAAGAGCGGCGTGGCAGTGCGCTTTCCGCGCATGCTGCGCATTCGGGACGACAAACCCTTGCACGAGGCCGACACGCTGCAGACACTCGAAAGCCTGCTCCACGCGAATGAGTGAGCCGCCCGGCACGGCACTTGCAGCCGCTCGGGGTATAACAAGACCTCGATGCAACATCTTCTGAATCTGCTGGCGGCGATCTCCCTGCTGGTGTGGGGAACGCACATCGTGCGCACCGGCATGCTGCGGCTCATGGGCGGCAGCCTGCGCCGGGTGCTGGCGCAAAGCACCACCAACCGGCTGGCCGCCGCCACCGCGGGCATTGGCGTGACCGCGCTGGTGCAGAGCAGCACCGCCACCTCGCTCATCGTCACCTCCTTCGTCGCGCAGAAGCTCATGCCGCTGGCGGCCGCGCTGGCCGTGATGCTGGGCGCCGACGTGGGCACCAGCCTGATGGTGGCGGTGTTCTCGCTGGACCTCTCCTGGCTCTCGCCGCTGCTCATCTTCGTGGGCGTGGTGCTGTTCATCCCGCGCCAGTCCAGCAATGTGGGCCAGGCCGGCCGGGTGCTGATCGGCCTGGGCCTGATCACGCTGGCACTGCAGCTCATCGTGGGCGCCACCCAGCCGCTGATGCGTGCGGAGGGCGTGCGCGTGATGCTGGGCTCGCTCAACAGCGACGCGCTGCTGGACATCCTGGCCGGCTCGATGCTGGCGGTGCTCTCCTATTCCAGCCTCGCCACAGTGCTGCTCACCGCCACCCTGGCCGAGTCGGGCGTGGTGCCCATCCAGGTGGCACTCGGCCTGGTGCTGGGCGCCAACCTGGGCAGCGGCGTGATGGGTGTGCTCACCACCGCGCGGTCCACGCCGGAGGCGCGCCGCCTGCCGCTTGGGAACCTGCTGTTCAAGACGATCGGCTGCCTGGTGATGGCGCCCTTCCTCAACTTCCTGCTGGCCGAGGCGCGGCCGCTGCTGCTCACGCCGGCCAGCACGGTGGTGCTGTTCCACCTGGCGTTCAACATCCTGCTGTCGATTGCGTTCCTGCCGTTCACCGCGCCGATCGCGCGCCTGCTGCAGCGGGTGTTGCCGTCACCGGAGCAACGCAGCATCTCCGACCGGCCGCGCCACCTGGACCCGGTGGCCCTGGCGACGCCGTCGCTGGCCATCTCCTGCGCCGCCCGCGAGGCGCTGCACCAGGCCGACGTGGTGGAGACCATGCTGGCCGGCATGCTCACGGTCATCCGCAACAACGACCTGCAGCTGGCCGAGAAGCTGCGCACCATGGACGACACGGTGGACGAGCTGTATTCGGCGATCAAGTACTACCTCACCAAGATCTCGCGCGAGGCGCTGGACGAACGCGAAAGCCGGCGCTGGACCGACATCATCTCGTTCACCATCAACATGGAGCAGATCGGCGACATCGTCGAGCGCGTGATCACCGACATCGAGGACCGCAAGATCAAGCCCGGCCGCGAGTTCTCCGAAGCCGGCATGACCGAGATCGCCGAGATGCACGCGCGCCTGCTGGACAACCTGCGCCTGAGCATGGGCGTGTTCCTGCACGGCAATGTGCGCGACGCCAAGAAGCTGCTCGAAGAGAAGGCGCGCTTTCGCGACCTGCAGCACAAGTACGCCTCCACCCACCTGGAGCGCCTGCACGAAAAAACGGCGTCCAGCATGGAGACCAGCTCGCTGCACATCGACCTGATCAGCGACCTGAAGCGCATCAACTCGCACATCTGCTCGATCGCGTATCCGATCCTGGAATCGGCCGGTGTGCTGGCGGACACGCGCATCCGCCACTCCAGGCTCATGGACGACGCGGCTTAAGCGTCGGCCGGCGCCCAGAGCGCCTGCATGGCGCTGTCGAAACCGGTGTGCAGCGCCTCGTGCTGCCAGTGCCGGCGCTCGTGCACCACGCGGCGGCCGGCGACGTAAACCTCGCGGACGGCATCGCAGGGGCTGGAGAACACCAGCGCGTCCAAGGTCCGCTCCGGCGGCAGGCCGAGCAGGGCCGAATCCTGCGGGTCCAGCACCAGCAGGTCGGCGCGCGCGCCGACTTCCAGGCCCCAGGACGCAAAACCGGCTGCGGCCGCGCCACCGGCCAGCGCGGCATCGAACAAGCGGCTCGCGGTGGCCGGGTGGCCCTCCACCGGCGCGGCGGCCACGTTGCGCTGGCGCTTGAGCAGGCGCTGGCCGTATTCCAGCCAGCGCAGCTCCTCCGGCCAGGCGCGGGTGACGTGGCTGTCCGAGCCGATGCTCATCGGCACACCCGCACCCAGCCAACTGGGCAGGTCGGCGAAGCCGTCACCGAGGTTGCCCTCGGTGCTGGGGCAGATGACCACGCCGGCGCCGCTGCGCGCCACCGCCTCGATCTCCGATGGCAGCGCATGGGTGGCATGCACCAGCTGCCAGCGGGCGTCGAGCGTGAACTCCCGGCACAGCCACTCGATCGGCCGCGCGCCGTTGGCGGCTCGGCAGTCGTCCACCTCCTGCGTCTGCTCGGCGATGTGGATGTGCAGCGGGCCGTCGTCCATGCCCTCGCTGAGGCGCTGCAGCTCGGCGATGGATTTACGCGAAGCGGCGCGCAGTGAGTGCACCGCGATGCCGGCGTTGAGCAGCGGCCTGCGCGCCTGCTGCAGCGCCTGGCGCGCGTGCCACACCGCGGCCGGCGTGGTGGCAAAGCGGCGCTGGTCCTCGCGCAGCGTGGCTTGTGCAAAGCCCGCGCGCTGGTACAGCACCGGCAGCATCGTCAGGCCGATGCCGGTGGCCTGCGCCGCATCGGCCAGCGCCCAGGAGAGGGCCAGCGGATCGGCATAGGGCGAGCCGTCGGGCTGGTGCTGCAGGTAGTGAAACTCGCACACCTGGGTGTAGCCGCCGCGCAGCAGCTCGCTGTAGAGCTCCGCGGCCACCGCCTGCAGCTGCGCGGGCGAGATGCGCAGCGCCACCCGGTACATGCGGTCGCGCCAGGACCAGAAGTCGTCCGCCTCCCCCTCCCGGCGCTCGGCCAGGCCGGCAAAGGCACGCTGGAAGGCATGGCTGTGGGCGTTCACCAGGCCGGGCAGCACCGGCCCGGCGAGCACACGGGCATCGGCCGGCGGCACCGCGACGCCGGGCTGGATGGCGCTCCAGTGGCCGTCGCTGCCCACGTGCAGCACCACGCCGGTGTGCCATTGGCCGCCGTGGCCTTGGTCAATCCAGGCCTGGGGCGCCCACAACAAGGGTTGCAGGGGCGGCATCAGTGCCCGCCCGGCCGCCCGAAGGGCACTGAGCGCCCCCTTGGGGGGCAGCGAACGCAGTGAGCGTGCGGGCTCATGACTTCACATCCGGCCTCCAGGCCAGGCAGGTGGCCAGCAGGCTGCGAAGCAACGGCTGCAGCGTGCGCGCGCCCTTGTCGTCGTAGGCGAAGCTGGCGCCTTCGCCGCGCCGTTCGTCCATGTAGAGGCACTGGCACTTCTCCAGCTGCACTGCGTGCACCCGCTCCTGCGGCCGGCCGTAGTGGCGGGTGATGTAGCCGCCCTTGAAGCGGCCGTCCACCACCTGGCTGAAGCGCTTCTGGCCGTCCAGCACGCGGCAAAGCGCATCGCGCAAGGAGGGTGCGCAGCTCTTGCCGTCGGCCGTGCCCAGGTTCAGGTCGGGCAGCTTGCCTTCGAACAGCCAGGGCAGCTCGGACTGGATGCTGTGGCCATCGAACAGCACCACATGGCCGAAGCGTTCGCGCAGCCGGTCCAGCTCGGCGCGCAGGGCGTCGTGGTAGGGCTGCCAGTACAGCCGGCGCCGGCGCTGCACCTCGGCCGCGTCGGGCGCAAAGCCCTCGCGGTACAGCGCCTCGCCGGTGAAAAACCGGGTGGGGCAGAGCTCGGTGTTGGCCGCGCCGGGGTACATCGGCGTATCGTCGGGCGGGCGGTTCAGGTCGATCACATAGCGGCTGAACTTCGGCACGATCAGGCTGGCGTTGAGCTCGCCCACAAAGTCGTACAGCCGCTCCAGGTGCCAGTCGGTGTCTTCGCTGGCCAGCGCACGCGCCACATAGGCGCTGTGCAGGGCTTCCGGAATCTCATGGCCCACGTGGGGCAGGCTCAGCAGCAGCGGCGCGTTGCCGGGGTGCAGGGTATAGGGCAGGTCGGTGCTCGTCATGTTGCGCTTTCGTCCGGGCGCACCACCTGGCCGCCCTGCACCACCTGGCGGCAAGCATTGCGCCCGAACCAGTAGGCCAGCTCGCGCGGGTGGTCCAGGTCCCACACCACGAAGTCGGCGCGCTGGCCGGCGGCCAGCTGGCCGCGGTCGCGCAGGCCCAGCGCGCGAGCCGCATGCACCGTCACCCCCCGCAGGGCTTCTTCCGGTGTCAGCCGAAACAGGGTGCAGGCCATGTGCAGCATCAGCTGCAGGCTGAGCGCCGGCGAGCTGCCCGGGTTGTGGTCGGTGGCGATGGCGATCGGCACGCCGTGCTCGCGCAGCGCCTGCACCGGCGGCAAGGTGGTGTCGCGCAGGAAGTAGTAGGCCCCGGGCAGCAGCACCGCCACCGTGCCGGCGGCTGCCATCGCGCGCACGCCGGCCTCGTT
Source organism: Ideonella sp. BN130291 (assembly GCF_036231905.1). Taxonomy (NCBI): domain Bacteria; kingdom Pseudomonadati; phylum Pseudomonadota; class Betaproteobacteria; order Burkholderiales; family Sphaerotilaceae; genus Ideonella; species Ideonella sp. BN130291. The sequence continues at coordinate 207,213 of NZ_JAZARE010000004.1, forward strand.
GAGGTGCTCCAGGTGGTCGCAGGACATGGCCTTGAACTCGGCCGCCAGTGCGGCGCCGTTCTGGTCGCTCAGCTGCTCGGCATGCAGCTTCACCGGCAGGCCCAGGGCCCGGGCGGCTTCGAAGATGCGGCGGGTCTGCTCGCGGGTGAAGCCGATGCGGTCGCAAAAACCGTCCACCGCGTCCACCAGGCCTTCGGCGTGCAGGGCCGGCAGCCAACCGATGAGCGCGTCCACGTAGTCGTCGGGGCGGCCCTCGTATTCCGGCGGCACGGCATGCGCGGCGAGGTAGGTGGTGCGCACGCTCAGCGGCAGCACCTGCCCCAGGCGCCGCGCCACACGCAGGCAGCGCGCCTCGTGTTCGGCGGCCAGGCCGTAGCCCGACTTCACCTCCAGCGTGGTGACGCCATCGGCCATGAGCTCACGCGCGCGGCGCGTGGCCGATGCCAGCAGCGCCTCGTCGCTCGCCTCGCGGGTGGCCCGCACGGTGGAGCGGATGCCGCCGCCGGCACGCGCGATCTCCTCGTAGCTGGCACCTTGCAGGCGCTGCTCGAACTCGGCAGCGCGTTCGCCGCCATACACCAGGTGGGTGTGGCAGTCGATCAGCCCGGGTGTGACGCAGGCGCCTTGCAGGTCGTGCTCGGCGCCGACCGCAGCACGCAGCGGCTGCGGCAGCTCGGCCAGCGGGCCCACCCAGCGCAGGGTGTCGCCCTCGGTGACCATGGCGCCATCGGGCACCGCGCCCCAGGGGCCATTGCCGGCCAGCGTGAACAGGCGCGCGCCACGCCATAACACCGCCGTGTTCACGCGGCCGCTCCGTGTTCGTCGAAGCCGATCCACCAGGCGTGGCCGTCCGCCGGCACCTCGGTCCAGCAACCTGCGCCTTCACCCCAGGTCAGGCTCCACGGCGCGGCATGCAGCGCAGGGCGGCCGGTGCGCTGCACGTCCAGGGCTTCCAGGTTGAACAGCGCAAAGTGGCCAAAGCCTTCGGGCGGCGCACTCTGCGCCTGGGCGCGCTGCACCACGATGCGGCCCAGGCCGCGCCGGTGCATCACGTTCAGGTCGCGGGTGGTGCCGTCCAGCAGCCGGCAGTCGGGCGCGGACGCGCCGTCGAAGTGCAGCAGCGAGTGGCCGGCGTGCAGACGGCGCACTGCCTGCGGCCAGGTGAGCTCCACACCGGCGCCTTCCAGCACGCCGAACCACCGGTCCACGCCGGGGTAAGGCGAAAACGGGCCGTCCTGCTCGATGTCGGCCACGCTGATGCGCAGCCACCAGTCCTGCGGCCCCGGCCAGGTGAGCAGCTCGCGCGTGCGCCCGCCACCGTTCTTCCACGGTTGCGGCGCCACGTCGTGGGCGCAGAGCTGCTGCAGGATCGCTGTCACGGCTTGAACCGCCCTTCGATCTGGTAACGCCCGCCCGGATGCACCAGCCGCGCGAGCGTGATGGGCACGTCCTGCGCGACGGTGCGGCGCACCAGCACCAGGCAGGCGTCCCGCCGCGAGATGCACAGCAGCTGGGCCTCCTGCTCGGTGGGTGCGCTGGCTTCGATGGAGTATTGCGCTTCCCACAAGGGCGCCACCTGCAGCAGGTAATGCGTGGGTGTGGTCTTGGTGAAGTCCACGCCCAGGTAGTCGGGCGCGCAGGCCGGGTTGACGTAGCGGTCCTCGCACTGCAACGGCACGCCGTTTTCCTTGTGCACGATGAGGGTGTGGAACACCTCGGCGCCGGTCTTCAAGCCCAGGCGCTGGGCCAGTGCGGCGGGCGCGCGCTCCTTGCGCTTGATGTGCACCTGCGCCTCGTGCACATGGCCGCGCGAGACGATCTCTTCATGCAGGTCGCGGATCGTCAGCGTGGACGACACGCGGTGCAAGGCAGCAGCAAACGTGCCCACGCCCTGCACCCGGTCCACCAGGCCTTCGGCTTGCAGCTCGCGTAAAGCGCGGTTCACCGTCATGCGACTCACGCCGAACTGCGCCACCAGCTCGGCCTCCGACGGCATCAGCGCGCCGGGGGGCCAGCGGCCTTGCGACAGCGCCTCCTTGAGGTACTGCTTGACCTGTGCGTACGGTGCGATGGCCGAAGCCGTCTTTGCTGCACTGCGGGATGAAGAGGCGAGCAGCTGCGCGTCGCGGTGGGATGGCGGCATGGTCGGCGATCCTACTTGCATGAGCTTGTATAGACAAGTAGAGTGCAACCCTCCTGTAGGACCCTCGAGACCCCATCCATGACCCACCAAGCATCCGGACCCCGCCCCGTGCGCGCCCCGCGCGGCCCCGAGCTGCACTGCAAGAACTGGCTCATCGAGGCGGCCTATCGCATGATCCAGAACAACCTCGATCCCGAGGTGGCGGAGAACCCGGATGCGCTGGTGGTGTATGGCGGCATCGGCAAGGCGGCGCGCAACTGGGAGAGCTTCGACGCCATCCTGCAGGCCTTGCGCGGATTGAACGAGGACGAGTCGCTGCTCATCCAGTCGGGCAAACCCGTGGGCGTGTTCCGCACGCACGCCGATGCACCGCGGGTGCTCATCGCCAACTCCAACCTGGTGCCCAAGTGGTCCACCTGGGAGCACTTCCACGAGCTGGACCGCAAGGGCCTGATGATGTACGGCCAGATGACGGCCGGCTCGTGGATCTACATCGGCAGCCAGGGCATCATCCAAGGGACCTTCGAAACCTTCGTCGAAGCGGGCCGCCAGCATTACAAGAATGACTGGACCGGCAAGTGGATCCTCACCGCCGGCCTGGGCGGCATGGGCGGTGCGCAGCCGCTGGCCGCCACCCTCGCCGGTGCATGCTCGTTGACCATCGAATGCCAGCAGACCCGCATCGACTTCCGCCTGCGCACGCGTTATGTGGACGAACAGGCGAACGACCTGGACGACGCACTGGCTCGCATCGCGCACTACACCGCCAAGGGCGAAGCCAAGTCCATCGCCGTGCTGGGGAATGCGGCCGAGCTGGTGCCTGAACTCGCGAAGCGCGCCGCCGCCGGCGGCCCCAAGCCCCACCTGGTGACCGACCAGACCTCCGCCCACGACCTGGTGCACGGTTACCTGCCCGTGGGCTGGACGGTGGAGCGCTGGCAAGCCGCGCAGAAGGACGCAGCGCAACACGCGCAGCTCACCGCGGACGCCGGCCGCTCCTGCGCCCAGCACGTGCAGGCGATGCTGCAGTTCCACGCGATGGGCATTCCGGTCATCGACTACGGCAACAACCTGCGCCAGGTGGCGCTGGACAACGGCGTGGCGAACGCCTTCGACTATCCCGGCTTCGTGCCTGCCTGCATCCGCCCGCTGTTCTGCCGCGGCAAGGGGCCGTTCCGCTGGGTGGCCTTGTCGGGCGACCCGGAGGACATCTACAAGACCGACCGCAAGATGAAGGAGCTGTTCCCCGAGGACAAGCCCCTGCATCGCTGGCTGGACATGGCGCGCGAGCGCATCGCCTTCCAGGGCCTGCCGGCGCGCATCTGCTGGATCGGCCTGGGCGAGCGGCACCGGGCCGGCCTGGCCTTCAATGAGATGGTGAAGTCAGGCGAACTGAAAGGCCCCATCGTGATCGGCCGTGACCACCTGGACAGCGGCTCGGTGGCCTCGCCCAACCGCGAGACCGAGGCGATGAAGGATGGCTCGGATGCCGTGTCCGACTGGCCGCTGCTGAACGCGCTGCTCAACACCGCCGGCGGTGCCACCTGGGTGAGCCTGCACCACGGCGGCGGCGTGGGCATGGGCTACTCGCAGCATGCCGGCGTGGTGATCGTGTGCGACGGCACCGATGCGGCGGCCAAGCGAATCGAACGCGTGCTGTGGAACGACCCCGGCACCGGCGTGATGCGCCATGCCGACGCTGGCTACGAAGAGGCGATCGCCTGCGCCCGCGAACAAGGCCTGAAGCTGCCGATGCTCGGCCGCTGAACCCACAGAACCCATGACCATCCAGATCCAACCCGGCCAGCTCACGCTGGAGCAGCTGCAAGCCATCCACGCCGAGCAGCAACAACTGACCCTGGCGACGAGCGCCAATGAAGCCATCCGCCGCAGCGCCGCCGTGGTGCAGAAGGCCGCGCACGGCCAGGAGCCGGTGTACGGCGTGAACACCGGCTTCGGCAAGCTGGCCAACCAGCGCATCAGCGAAGGCGACCTCGACCTGCTGCAGCTGAACCTCATCCGCTCGCATTCGGTGGGCGTGGGCGAGCCGCTGGAGCCCGCCGTGGTGCGGCTGATGGTGGCGCTGAAAGCCGCCAGCCTGGCGCGTGGCCACTCCGGCGTGCGGCCTGAAGTGATCGACTGCCTGCTGGCGGTGCACAACGCCGGCCTGGTGCCTTATGTGCCGAGCCAGGGCTCGGTGGGCGCGTCGGGAGATCTGGCGCCACTGGCCCACATGACCCTCGCGCTGCTGGGCGAAGGCGAGATGCTGGTCAACGGCCTGCGCAAGCCGGCCCTGGGCGTGCTGCAGGAAGCGGGCATCACGCCGCTGAAGCTGGCCGCCAAGGAAGGGCTGGCGCTGATCAACGGCACGCAGACCAGCACCGCGCTGGCGCTGCATGCCTTCTTCCGCTTCGAGCCGGTGCTGGAAGCGGCGCTGGTGATCGGCGCGCTCACGGTCGATGCGGCGCGCGGCAGCGACGGCCCCTTCGACCCGCGCATCCATGCGCTGCGCGGCCAGCTGGGCCAGATCGACGTGGCGCAGATCTACCGCGCGCTGCTGCAGGGCAGCGCCATCCGCCTGTCGCACCTGCAGGGCGACGACCGCGTGCAGGACCCGTACTGCCTGCGCTGCCAACCGCAGGTGGTGGGCGCCTGCCTGGACACCCTGCGCCACGCGGCCAAGGTGCTGCTGATCGAAGCGAACGCCGTGACCGACAACCCGCTGGTGTTTGCCGAAGGGCCGGACGGGCAGGGCGTGTTGGTGTCGGGCGGCAACTTCCACGCCGAACCCGTGGCCCAGGTGGCCGACGGCATGGCGATCGCCATTGCCGAGGTGGGCGCCATCGCCGAGCGCCGCATCGCGATGCTGATCGACACCGGCGTGTCGCGCCTGCCGCCTTTCCTGGCGGCGGACGCCGGCCTGAACTCCGGCTTCATGATCGCCCACGTGACCGCCGCGTCGCTCGCGTCGGAGAACAAGAGCCTGGCGCACCCGGCCAGCGTGGACAGCCTGCCCACGTCGGCCAACCAGGAGGACCATGTGAGCATGGCCACCTTCGCCGCGCGCCGGCTGCAGCCCATGATCCACAACACCGCCCACATCCTGGGCATCGAGCTGCTGGCCAGCGCGCAGGCCATCGAATTCCTGCGCCCGCTGAAGAGCTCGGCCGCGCTGGAAGACGCGCATGCCTTGCTGCGCACGCAGTGTGCGCCGATGATGCAGGACCGCTACCTGGCGCCCGAGATCGAGCGGGCCACAGCGCTGGTGCTGGACGGTTCCTTGGCCCGCATCTTGCGAAAGCTCGACACACCCGCCTTGTGGTTCCCCGCCTGACCCGCCACACCATCCATCGCCCGACAGAGGAGCCCGCATGATCATCCGTTGCATCGCCCTGGCCGCCACGCTCGCCCTGGCTGGCGCTGCCCATGCCGAAGACACCGCCGTCGGCATCGGCATCTCCGGCTGGACCGGCTTTGCGCCGCTCACCCTGGCCAAGGAAGCCGGCCTGTTCAAGAAGCACGGCCTGGACGTCACCATCAAGAAGATCCCGCAGAAGGACCGCCACCTCGCCATTGCCTCCGGCGACGTGCAGTGCGCTGCCACCACCGTGGAAACCTGGATCGTGTGGAACGCCAACGGCGTGGCCACCACGCAGATCTTCCAGCTGGACAAGAGCTACGGCGCCGACGGCATGGTGGTGAAGCCCAACATCCAGAAGATCAGCGACCTCAAGGGCAAGACCGTGGCCGCCAGCGCGCCCGGCACCGCGCCTTACTTCACCCTGGCCTGGATGCTCAAGAAGAACGGCCTGTCGATCAAGGATGTGAAGGTGGTGAACCTGGAGCCCCAGGGCGCGGCCAACGCCTTCGTGGCCGGCACCGCCGACCTGGACGCCGGCATGACCTACGAGCCCTACCTCTCCACCGTGCGCGCCAAGCCCGAGGCCGGCAAGATCATCGCCACCACGCTCGACTACCCGATGGTGATGGACACCTTCGGCTGCACGCCCAAGTTCCTGGCCGACAACCCCAAGGCGGCCAAGGCCCTGGCCGACGCCTACTTCGACGCGGTGGACATGATCAAGGCCGACCCGAAGAAGAGCTTCGAGATCATGGGCAAGGACGTCAAGCAGACGGCCGAGGCCTTCGAAGCGAGTCAGAAGTTCCTGCGCTGGCAGGACCGCGCGGCCAACCAGAAGTTCTTTGCCGGCGAACACGCGGCCTTCAGCAAGGAAGCGGCCGACCTGCTGCTGGAGGCCGGCATCATCAAGCAGGTGCCCGACCTGGCCAAGCTGGCCGACACACGCTTCATCAAGTAAGCCAGCGCTCCCCGCGTGGCCCCGCTGCAGCCCGTGTCCCCCGGCGCCCGCGTGGCGCTGGGCATCGCCTTCTTCATCGTGTTCGTCGGCCTGTGGGCGCTGGCCACGCTGGGCGGCTTCGTCTCCAAGACCTTCCTGGCCGACCCCATCACCATGGTGAAGTCCGGCTGGACGCTGCTGGCCGAGATGGGCTTTGCCAAGGACATCGGCATGACGGTGTGGCGGGTGCTGGGCGGTTTTGCCATCGCGGCGGCGCTGGCGCTGCCGCTGGGCGTGATGATGGGCGCCTACAAGCCGGTGGAAGCCTTCTTCGAGCCCTTTGTGTCCTTTGCGCGCTACCTGCCAGCCAGCGCCTTCATCCCGCTGCTCATCCTGTGGGCCGGCATCGGCGAGGCGCAGAAGCTGGCCGTCATCTTCATCGGCTCGTTCTTCAACCTGGTGCTGATGATCGCGGTGAGCGTGGGCAACACCCGGCGTGATTTGGTGGAAGCCGCCTACACCCTGGGCAGCACCGACCGCAGCCTGGTGCGGCGCGTGCTCATCCCGGGGGCCGCACCCGAGATCGCCGAGATCCTGCGCATGGTGCTCGGCTGGGCGTGGACTTACGTGATCGTGGCCGAGCTCATCGGCGCCAGCAGCGGCATCGGCCACATGATCACCGACAGCCAGGCGCTGCTGGCCACCGACCAGATCATCTTCGGCATCATCGTCATCGGCCTCATCGGCCTGGCCAGCGATCTGGCCTTCAAGGCGCTGAACCGCAAGCTCTACCCCTGGGCGCAGCTGGGCCGATGAACGACACCCAGACCACGGCCGACCCCATCCTGTCGATCCGCGGCGTGTCGCGCCGCTTCGTGTCGGCCCACGGCGACACGCTGGCCCTGCAGGCCACCGACCTGAGCGTCGCGGAAAACGACTTCATCACCATCCTGGGCCCCTCGGGCTGCGGCAAGAGCACCCTGCTGCGCATCGTGGCCGGCCTGGACCGGCCCACCACCGGCGAGGTGACGCTGGACGGACAGCGCATCACCGGCCCCGGCGCCGACCGCGGCATGGTGTTCCAGAGCTACACCCTGTTCCCGTGGCTCACCGTGCGCGACAACGTGTGCTTCGGCCTGCGCGAACGCGGCGTGCCGCGCGCCCAGCAGCTGGAGGTGGCGCAGGGCTTCATCGAGAAGGTGGGGCTGACGAGCTTCGAGCACCACTACCCCAAGCAGCTCTCCGGCGGCATGCAGCAACGCACCGCGCTGGCCCGGGCGCTCGCCAACCGCCCCCGCATGCTGCTGATGGACGAACCCTTCGGCGCCCTGGACCACCAGACCCGCGAGCTGATGCAGGAGCTGCTGCTCGGCATCTGGGAAGCCGAGCGCACGACGGTGCTGTTCGTCACCCACGACATCGACGAAGCGGTGTTCATGGGCAGCCGCGTGGTGGTGATGAGCGCCCGGCCGGGGCGGATCAAGTTGGATAGGCCGGTGGAGCTCGCGCATCCGCGGCATTGGTCGGTGAAGACGACGCCGGGGTTTGCGGAGTTGAAGGGGGAACTGATGGAACAGGTGAGGGTCGAGGTGCTGGCGGCCGTGGAAAATTCGCGAGTCGCGCGTTGAACCGCTTGCTGTCAATGTGGGTTGGACTCAGCGCTGGCCCGCAAAGCTGCAAGCACCGCGTCTGCTTCATCGGAACTTGAGAGATCCAAATTGCTCTCATAGCGCTTTAGGCGGTCGTACTTCAGCTTATCGACCGCTTCAGTGATCCGTATTTCTCTGCGGGCGTCGGGGAGGGCCTTCCACTCATCGACATGCTCGAGGAGCTTGTGCATGTGTCGCGAATCGAGATGTTGACCAATCTGCAACCCGACATGGCTTGGAAGCAAATCTCGCACCACTGGGTCAATCTCCTTTGCCTTGGGAGACGCAGACAAAAAGTTGAGTAGAAACTCCGGACGCATGATGAATGGCGTTCCGCCGTGCTCTCGGACGACTGCACCCGTATGCTGAAGTAGTGACGTTTCCTTGGTTAACCACCATGTGCGCACGCCAAAGCCGTCATATGTGGCGTGCTCTGAGCCTCTAGAGCGCTGGGCATAGACGGCAAAGCACATTAGCGCGTCGTTCTTCGCGAGCACATCCTTTTTGCCTTCTAGCGCCCTCGCTAGTTCATCCGCTCTTTCCATGTCTACCCCTTTCGCAAGCTCCGCGCGTGACAGTGGTTCGAGGTCGAACGTCTTGCACAAAAAGGCCTGTAGTTGCATTTGGCCTCGTGGTGATTTTCCGGCTAGATCATCGAAATCGACAAACATTTCGACAAACGTCCTCCAGCCTGTCACCCTTTTCATTAGGAGTTTTGCGTAGAAATACGTGCGGATCATTATTCGATCACTCTGAGAAGCCAAGGCGGCAGTGATGTACGGCTCCTGTTCGGCATAATAGTTTCTAAACTCAAGGTGTGTCGAGTGAAGATGATTGAATAGTTCATTCACCACTGGCTCGGTGAGGATCAAGTTTGCCCCTGTAGCCCTAGCAACCTTTAGTAAGTTGGTGACATGCCGGTGTTCGCTTGGAAGGAACGTTTCAGATAGCGCTTTAACAAGGATGTCTGCGCCTACCAATAGTCGAAACTTACCGGTCATCTTATTGAAGTATTCGATAAGCTTCGGACTGTGCTTCAGCGTGAAAAGTAGAAGCGTCGTCTTACTAAGGCGGCGCAGAAACTCATGTTCCACCGGAAGTGGGGTATAAAGCACACGCTGCAGAACGCGGAGAGCAGCCGCGTAGGACTCTTTCGAAAGGCGCGCTCCGGAGAGAACTGTTGCGCGTAGTTCCTCTTCCACTATTTGATCGAAAATATTAATTCCCTCGAGTCGCCCTTCTAGGAATGCGGCTAGAATCAATCCCTGCTCGTGAAAATGCCGATATAGCGCTCTTTCGCACGTCTCGGCAACCGCCTCGGTCTCGGTGGCACCATACTCTTTCGCCCGTGCACATAGGGATTTCCTCAGATCGGCCCTTAAAGCGAGCTCTTTCGCGCTCTCTGCGGCTAACTCTGCTCGCATTGCATGAGGGAGGCAGTAACTGTCCGACTGCCGATAGTGCCGCACGCGCTGATTCCCGCCTCCATCCTTAGCGGAGAGACGCTCAAGACGGGCATCGATATTAGGGACCACGATACTAGCCGCCGCCGGAAGCAACTCAGCTAGGCGACCCTTTAGGGCCCCTCGGGTCAATAGTTGAGGGACATCTGGGTCGGTATCCCGCAATGCCCAATATATCAGCGAATCGACGATTGGGGCGATCAACCCGCCTTTGCTAAATCTTTCGGACCGCTCAAATTGCAGAAAGACATACACGCTGGGGTCCGACACAAGGTCAACGTTGTCTTTTGGGGTAGGTGACCGCTCGTTTGTGAGTTCGAATAGTTCCCGCCGGAAGTACTTCTCAAAACACTTGACCGTCGCTTCATTTTCATTGATGAGACGAAGTACGCTATCCCAGTCGCGAATTCTCAGGGTTATTCCAAGTTCCTCGCTAAGGTCATCTTCGAGCGTGTCGACGGTTAGTTTTCTAGACGTCCAGTATGTCAACGTTTTAACTTCCCTGCCAAACTCTCTTAGACGCGCGATGGTGTCTTTTATCTTCGCCGCGGCATTCTCCTGAATGCTCATTTGTACGAAGTTTGTAACGCGAGTGCGATCCTCCAGAATTGATCGAAAGAAACCGTCTGCACCACCGTCGTGGATGCCCCCGAGGGCGACAAACTGATCACCGTGACGCGCCGCCAATAGCTTCTGTATCAGCCGTTCGAAACTGAAACCGTCAAGGGTCCCAAGTAGATACGTCGCAAGCACATCAGAAATCATCTGCGATGCCTCCAAAATGAAGTGAGATCAAGTGGGCCGCCGCGGAGCGCTCGCCTCGCTAAACGACATTGTTCTTCATTCCCCGACTACGGTGGAGAAGATTGATGGCGTCTCTGCCACCGTGCGGCCCTTTGCCTTGCTCTCAGCAGGGCGCTTGTGTAGGGCGTCTCTTCCCGCTGCAACGTTTCTCCGCTCCACTGCCTAAAAAGCATCCCCGACAGCGCCGATGCGAATCTCAATCACTCCAGCGGCGTGTCCCCTTCGCTACTACAGCTTCAACGCAGCCGCGCGCGGCACGCGGTGCTAGCACCCGTTAAGCAGCTTCGTTTCCGGGTGCTCCGGCCCCGCGAGGAGGCAACTTCGACCGCAGAGATCTACATCGACTGGGCGATGGCTTGCGTCTGTTGCGCCAGTGACATCCGCTGCAAGACCGGATGAGGGCGAGGCGAGGCATCCCTTTGCCAAAGGCGCTGTCTCCTGGAGGGCGGAAGGCGCCGGCCGCCCACCTCACAACTCCCGCAACGCCGCCGTCACCGGCAGACTCGCCGCCCGCACCGCCGGGAACAGCCCGCCGATGAACCCGATTGCCAGCGCCCACTTGATCCCTTCCCACAGCAGCCCCGGCGACACGCGCAGGTTGAAGCTCAGCTTGCCCACCGACCCCGCCGCCATGGTCGAGGCTTCGTAGCCGTTGAACAGCCCCCAGGCGATCACGCCGCCGATGGCGCCGCCGATCAGGGCCAGCAACATCGTCTCCAGCATCACCGCCACCACCACCGGCAAACCGCGGAAACCGATCGCCCGCAAGGTAGCGATCTCGCGCGCCCGTGACGCGATGGCCGCGAACATGGTGTTGAGCGCGCCGAACACCGCGCCCACGGCCATGATGGCGCCCACGGTGATGCCGATGATGCGCAGCATCTGCGTCATCTGCTCCGACTGCTTGGCGAAGAAGTCCAAGGTGGTGCTGGCGTCCACCCGCAGCTGGGGGTTGGCGGCCAGCGCGGCCTTGAAGTCCTTGAACGCGGCGGCGCTGGTGAGCTTCACGGTGGCGGAGTTGCGGCCGCTGCCGCGCTGGTAGGCGTCGTTCACCACGCTGGCATCGGCCCAGAGCTCGGACTCCATCGCGTCGCCCGAGGCGAAGATGCCCACCACCGTCCAGGGCTGGTTGCCCAGCTTCAAGGTGGAGCCCACGCCCAGGTTGGCGAACTGGCGCACCGCGCCCTTGCCGACCACCAGCTCGCGCAGGCCGGGCTGGAAGCGGCGGCCTTCCACGATCTTCAGGTGCGGGCGCACGGCAAACGCTTCTTCGCCCACGCCGCGCACCTGGGCGCTGCCTTCTTCGTCGGTGGTGGTGCCTTTCACCGGCAGGTTGGCCGCCACCACGGTTTCGGCCGACACCAGCGGCTCGCCCTTGTCGTTGCGTGCGATGCCGGCGGCCTGGCTGATCTGCACGATGTCTTCCCGGCTGAGCACGGAGGCCACTTCGGCCGCCGACGCGCCGCGCAGCACGATGGCCGTGTCCAGCCCGCCGGAGTTGCGCAGCGTCTGCGCATAGCCCTCGGCCATGGCCAGCAGCGCCACCAGCACGCCCACCACGCCGGCAATGCCCACCACGATGACGGCCGACGAGCCCAGGCGCTGGTTCAGCGTGCTGATGCCGACCGACGCCACCGAGCGGGCCTGCGCGCCGCCGCGGAAGAGGAACAGCCACAGCGCCAGCAACACCAGCAGCGCGAGCGCGCCTTGCCAGGGCAGCATCACCCAGGCGGCCAGCACGATGAGGGTGAGCAGCACGAGGCCGAAGTTCTTGAGGTACTTCATGTCAGGCCCTCCCTGCGAGTGCATCGGTGATGTTCAGGCGCATCGCATTCAGCGCCGGCAGCGCACCCACCACCACGCCGAAGAACAGCATCAGCCCGATGCCGATGGCCCAGCTGGCCGCGCCGGCGGCCGGCAGGTTGAGCATGCCGTTGCTGGCCGCGCCCACGGCCGGCCCGATCACGCTGGCCAGCCCCAGGCCGACGATGCCGCCCAGCAGCAACAGCAGCATCGATTCAGCCAGCACCATCGCCAGCACGCTGTGGCCCGAGAAGCCCAGCGTCTTGAGCACCGCGATCTCGTTGGTGCGCTCGCGCACCGCCTGCATCATGGTGTTGCCCGACAGCAGCAGCAAGGTGAAGAACACCGCGCCCATGATCGAGGTGACGATCAGGTTGATGTCGGCCAGCTGCTTCATCCACGCCGCCGTGGCGGCCTGCTCGGTGAGGGTGCGGGTCTCGTGGTCGGAGTTGGCCGAGATCGCGTCGATGGCCTTGGCCACGCGGTCGGCCTGGTTCACGTCCTTCACGCGGGTCACGTACCAGCCGGCCTGGCCGCGGTTGTAGGGCGTGGTCTCGTCGAAGTAGTCCCAGCGCAGCAGCATCAGCTGGTCGAACCAGCCGGAAGCCTTCTTGTCGGACACGTGGATCAGGCCCACGATCTTGAAGGTCCAGTTCAGGCTGCCGGATTTGTCCGGAAAGATGGTGGACTGCATCGGCAGCTGGTCGCCCACCTTCCAGCCGAAGCGCTGGGCCAGGGCTTCACCCACGAGAGCGCCGGTCTTCGTTTCAGCGAAGGCCTTGCGCTGCTCGGCCGACACTTCCATTTCGGGGTAGATGTCCAGGTAGTTGGGCGCCACCGCGAAGCTGAACACCTGGTTGTGCGGGTCCTTGTAGGCACCGCCGAACCAGTTGGCGTAGGTGGTGTCCTTCACGCCGTCCACCTGCGCGATGCGCGCGCCCAAGGACATGGGCAGCAGCTGGATGAAGCTGAGCTTCGATCCGGTTTGCAAACGGGTGGCGCCGTTGGCGCTCTGGCCGGCCTGGTCAAAACCCACGCGCACGGCGTCCAGCAGGCCGAACAGCAGGAACGCCGTGATGATGGACACCAGCGTCAGGACCGTGCGCAGCTTGCGCCGGAACAGCGCCGCCCAGATGAGGTGCAGGTATTTCATCGCGTCACCTCGCGATTCAGGCGGCGGCGGCTTCGGCCGCGGTCACCAGGGTGCCCTTGTCCAGGTGCAGCGTGCGGCTGGCGCGGCTGGCGGCCTTGGGGTCGTGGGTGACCATGACGATGGTCTTGCCGTGTTCGCGGTTGAGCACCTGCAGCAGCGTGAGCACGTCCTCGGCCGACTGGCGATCCAGGTCACCGGTGGGTTCGTCGCACACCAGCAAGGTCGGGTCCGACACGATGGCGCGTGCGATCGACACCCGCTGCTGCTGGCCGCCCGACAGCTCGGTGGGCTTGTGGGTGGCGCGGTCGCCCAGGCCCACCAGCTGCAGCGCGATGGACGCGCGCTTCTTGCGCTCGGCCGCGGAGAGTTTGGTCAGCAGCAGCGGCAGCTCCACGTTCTTCTGCGCCGACAGCGTGGGCATCAGGTTGTAGAACTGGAACACGAAGCCCACCTTGGCTGCGCGCCACTTGGCCAGCTGGGCGCCGCTGAGCTGATCGATGCGTTCGCCGGCCACGCTGATGGCGCCGCCGCTGGGCGCGTCCAGCCCGCCCATCAGGTTGAGCAGCGTGGTCTTGCCGGAGCCCGAGGGGCCCATCAGCGCGAGGAAGTCGCCCTGGTTCACATCCAGGTCGATGTGGTGCAGCACCTCCACGGTCTGCTTGCCCCGGGTGTACACCTTGGAGAGGTCGCGGATCTCGATCAGTCGGGTCATGTCATGCCTCCATGCGTTCGTTGTGCAGGGGTCGCGTCATTCCTTGCTGGCGACCTTGGAACCGTTCTTCAATTCGGCCGGCGGTGACACCACCACCGCTTCGCCGGCCTTCACGCCGTCGGTGGCCAGGCGGAACTTGCCGACGTCGGCGCCCAGCTTCACTGCGCGCTGCTGCGCCTGGCCGTCGTTCACCACGAAGACCGTGTTCGTGCCGTCGCGCTGCACCAGCGCTTCGGGCGGCAGCAGCACGCCGGGCGCCGGTGCGGCCTGCGACTTCGGCTTGGTGGCCAGGAAGGTGACGCGCACGCCCATGTCGGGCACCACGCGCTCATCCTTCTGGTCCAGCGCCACGCGCACCTTCACGGTGGCCTTGCCGCGGTCGGCGCTCGGGATGACCGCCAGCACATGGGCAGGGATCTTCCAGTCGGGGTAGGCGTCCAGCACCGCCTCGCAGGGCATGTCGGCTTTCACCTGCGCGATGTAGGCCTCGTTCACGTCCACGCCGACTTCCAGCGAGTCCATGTCGACGATGGTGCCCACGCCCGTGCGGGTGAAGCCGCCACCGGCGGACAGCGGCGAGATGATCTCGCCCACCTGCGCCGCGCGGGCGGTGACCACGCCGTCGAAGGGCGCGCGCACGGTGGCGTAGTCGAAGTTCACGCGGGCCTGCGCCACCTGGGCTTGCGCGGCCTCTGCCTGGCGCTGGGCTGCGTCGAGCTGGGCGCGATGGGCTGTCACCGAGGTGGCGGCCTGCTCCTGGCTCTGGCGCGTGGTCATGCCTTGCGCGGCCAGTTCCGACTGTCTGCGCGCATCGGCCTCGGCCTGCGCCAGCTGCGCGCGCTGCTGCGCCACCGCGGCTTGTGCACTGCGCGCCTGCGCCTGCGCCGTGGCCAGGCCGGCCTTGAGCCCACTGTCGTCCAGCCGGGCCAGCACCTGGCCCTTCTTGACGCGAAAGCCCTCGTCGATCAACACCTCGGTGAGCGTGCCGGTGATCTGCGCGGACACGGTGGCCGAGCGCCGCGCCGTCACGTAGCCGGTGGCCTGCAACACGGCATCAGCGGAGGGCCCTTGGCCGTTGGCCCGCACGGTCACGGTCTGCACCGCCACGGGCCGGTTGCCCGCCACGTACCACCAGGCGCCAACGCCAAGGGCGCCCAGCAGCACCAGGCCGGCGAGCAGCCCCCACACCCACTTCGGCGGCCCGCTGTCATGGTCCTCACGTTGCGCACCTTCGATGCGCAGTTCCTTGAGCAGTCCGGTATCGATGATGGGGCTCCCTGGCGAAACAAGCCTCGCGCATGAACGAGGGCAATGCCTGGCATGACTGCATCTGCCTTAAGGCGCGCGCGATCGTAGCAGGCGCCGGCGTGGGCACAACCCGTGCGGACTACGGATTCCCGGACTCATCAGCCGCGCCTCATCCACCGCTCAGCGCCTGCACGATGGCCACCGCATCCTGCGGTTGCAGGGGCTGCGCCAGGTCGCGCACACCAAGCCCATTCACGAAGACGCGCATGTTGGCCCGAAGCTGTTGCTGCTCGTCCACCACCCGGAAGCGGATGCCCGGATAGCGCCGCTCCAGGTCGTCGAACAGCGCCAGCAGCGTGTCGCCCTGCGCCTGCACCTGCGCCGCGCCGGTGTAGCTGCGCAGCGCACTCGGCACCAGCACGTTCATGCCGGTAACTCCGCCACTTCCACCGCGTAGATCTCCGGCAGGTGGCGCGCGATGTTGGCCCAGCGGGCGCCACCGTCGTGGCCCACCCAGAGTTCGCCGCTGGTGGTGCCCAGGTAGAGCGCGGGCTCGGCGCTGCTGTCGGCGGTCATCGCCTGGCGCTTCACCGTCCACCAGGCCTGCTCTCGCGGCAGGCCTTCGTCCAGCCGCTGCCAGCGCTGGCCGCCATCGCGTGTCATATACGCGGCCGGTCGGCCCGCCGGGCTGGTGCGCGGCCACACGTCAGTGCCGTCCATCGGGAACACCCAGGCGGTGTTGGCGTCGTGCGGGTGCACCACCATCGGAAAGCCGATGTCGCCCACGTCGGCCGGCATGTGGCGGCCGATGCGCTGCCAGGCCGTGCCGGGCCGGTCCAGCCGGTAGATGCCGCAGTGGTTCTGCTGGTACAGGCGGTCGGGCTGGCTGGGGCACAGGCGCACGCAATGCGGGTCGTGGAAGGTCACGGTGCGGGCGTCGAACCCTTCCACCACCTCCATGCCCTGTATCAGGGGCGCCCAGCTGCGCCCGCCATCGCGGGACTCGTGCACCCCGCCGCCGGACATGCCGAACAGCAGGTGCGCCGGATCGCGCGGGTCCACGATGATGGAGTGCAGCTTCGGGCCGTCGGGTGTGCCGTCCTGCGCGCTGCCCATCCATTCGCGGAACTGGGCGTCATCGTTCACCGAGGGCAGCGGCATCCAGCTGACGCCGCCGTCCTCCGAGCGGAACAGGCCTTGCGGTGAGGTGCCGGCATACCAGGTGTCGCGCTCGCTCGCGTGGCCCGGCGTGAGCCAGAAGGTGTGGTCCACGGTGCGCGCGGGCAGGCCGTTCGTCGGCGGGCTGAAGGCGGGCGGCTGGCGTGCTTCCTTCCAGGTTTGGCCGAGGTCGGTGGAGCGGAACACGGTGGGCCCCAGGTGGCCGGTCTTGGCGGCCAGCAGCAGGGTGCGGCCGTCGCGCGGGTCCAGCTGCACGTGGCTGACGATGTGGCCCAGGAAGTGCGGGCCGTCCACGCGCCAGGTGTCGCGCCGCCTGTCGCCATGGAACAGCCAGGCGCCCTTGCGCGTGGCCACGAGCAGCACCAGCCGGGTCGGGGAAGAGGTCATGTGCGGTCACGCCAGCAAGCTGCCGCAGGGCAGCGGGGCGGGCGAAGGATTCGCCGGTCATCCTGCACGACGAATGAGCCGGGCAGATTTCGACAACGGCCATCCAGACCATCGCAGACCATCGCCGCGCAGAGGTGAATACGCACACGCTCCAGTGCGACTTGTTTCGCGTGCCCTGCACCCAATGCGCCGCACCCTTAGAGTGGGCTTCATGTGTTCCACCCCCTTCCACGTCGCGGCCCGCGGCGCTGCTCGCGAAAAGGTTTCGCGTGACGCGTGCCCGCGGTGCACACCCGGGCGCTCGCGCGCCGGCTGGGGGCCACGCACCCGTCAGCCGGCCGCACATCCCTGAGCCCGGCGATCGCTTCCACCCTTTTGCGCAACTCCTCAGATCGCCGGGCACCTCGCCCGCGCGCTGACGCGTGCCTGCATCGTGCAGGTGCGCGTCCACACACTGAAGGACCGCCTCGTGGAAGCCTTGACATTCGAGCGCACGCTCACTGAACTGGACCATGTCCGCCTGCTGAACCTGCTGCGGCGCGACCCGCTGGGCGAGGGCCTGCCGGGCCGCGGGCACGACGTGGAGGACCTGCTGGACGCGTCGGCCATCGTGCCGTCGCGCGAGGTGCCACCGGACGTGGTCACCATGTATTCGCAAGTGCTGTTGCAGGACCTGCAGACCGGGCAGCGCAGCACGCTCACGCTGTGCTACCCCGCCGACGCCGAGCCGGCCGCCGGTTTCGTGTCGGTGCTGTCGCCGGTGGGCCGCAGCCTGCTGGGCCTGCGCGTGGGCAGCGTGGCGCGCTGGGCCACGCCGGTGGGGGAGGACAAGAGCGCCGAGGTGCTGGCGATCCTCTTCCAGCCTGAATCCAGTGGCGACTTTTCGTTGTAGTGAAGGAGGCTCCATGACGACGTTCAACTCTCTCCTGGCCGCCACCGACTTCTCCGCCGATGGCAACAATGCCGTGCGCCGCGCGGCCCTGCTGGCGCATGAGCATGGCGCCCGGCTGCACATCCTGCACGTGCTGCCGGCCGACGGCTGCAAGCCCTTGCGCGACTGGTTCTCACCCACCACCGACATCGACCTGAAGGGCGCGCAGGCGCGGGCCGCGCTGCATCGCGTGGCGGTGGAGATCGCCGCCGCTTATGACGTGCGGGCCACGGTGGAGGTCGCCGTCGGCGACCCCCTGGCCACGCTGATGCGTGCATCGGCCCACGCCGACCTGGTGGTGCTGGGCCAGCGCGGCCACAGCCGGCTGCCCAAGCCGCTGATCGGCCGCACCGCCGACCGCATGCTGCGCACCTGCCGGCGCCCGGTGCTCGTAATCAAGAAGCCGGCCGAGGCGCCGTACCGGCGGGTGCTGAGCCCGGTGGACTTCACCGCGGGTTCGGATCGCGCCTTGCAGCTGGCCGCGCTGCTGGCGGCCAACGCGCAGGTGCATGTGTTCCATGCGCTGGACACGCATCGCGACGCGGTGCTGCGCCGCGCCGACGTGGACGAGTCCCTGATCCGCAAGCTGGGCGCCAACGCGGCGGCCGCCACCGGCAGCCGCATGCGCCGCCTGGCCGCCCGGCTCGGCCTGGACCGCACGCACCTGGTGTTCTCGGTGGGCCGCGGTGCCGCCGACCTGGCCACCTTGCAGCAGGCGAGGCTGCTGGGCGCCGACCTCATCGTCGCCGGCAAGCAGGGCCGGTCCACGCTGGGCGAGTTCCTGCTCGGCAGCGTGAGCAGCCGGGTGCTGTCGGGGGCGGAATGCGACATGCTGATCGTGCCGCGGCCGCGTGATGCGCCGCTGCCCCCGCCCATGAGGGCCTGGCGTGTCGCGCCACGGCCCGCCGCGGCACGCTGAGCGGTCACCGAGGGCGCGGCGCCCGCTGCGCCCTCGTCTCGCCCGCTCCTCCGGCGAGCTCAGGGCTCCGGTGTCTCGGGTGTGCGAGGCGCCGGTCCCGACTCGGCGGTACTGCGCAGCGGTGGCGGCAGCGGATCGCCCGCCTGTCGGCGCCTGAAGAGTGCCGCGCGCGCCAGCACCACGGTGCTCACCGGCGCGGTGATGCTCAGCAGCACGATCACCAGCCAGGCCTGCAGCGATGGCGCCTGCGCTGGCGCCGAGAAGTGCAGGACCGTCGCCAGCGCCACCAGCCAGGCGCCCAGCGTGGAGGCCATGGCCGGGGCATGCAGCCGCAGGAAGAAGTCCGGCAGGCGCCACAGGCCCACGGCCGCCGTGAGCACCAGCGCGCCGCTGGCCACCAGCAGCAGCGCGACGATCAGCTCGATCATTCGATCACCTCCCCCCGCAGCAGGAACTTGGCCAGAGCCACCGAGCCCACGAAGCCGAACAGCGCCATCAGCAACGCGGCCTCGAAGGTCATGCTGCTGCCATAGCGGATCGCCAGCACCAGCATGACGAGCAGGCCCACCACGAACAGGAAGTCCAGCGCCAGCACGCGGTCCTGGGCGCTGGGGCCGCGCATCAGGCGCCACAGGGTCAGCGCCATGGCCAGCCCGTAGAGCAGCAGCGTCACCGTGATGGCCGCGGACAGCAGCGGGCTCATTCAAAGATCTCCAGCAGGGGTCGTTCGTAGCGGGCCTTGAAGTGCCCGATGAAGGCCGCCTCGTCGTCGGCACCGAGGTCGAACACATGGAGCAGCAGTGCGCTGCGATCGGGCGCGAGCTCGCACCACACGGTGCCCGGCACCACGGTGGTGATGATGGCCAGCGCTGCCAGCGCATGGGCATCGCGCAGGTGCAGCGGCACGGTCACGAAGCGCCCGCGCGGCGCCTGCCGGCCGGCCCGCAGCACGCCGCGGCCCACGCTCAGTGCCGACAGCACCACGTCGCCGCCCACGCGCAGGATCAGCGCTGCCAGCACAGCGGGCCGCCGCACCGGGCCGGCCGCCGGCCGCAGCGGTGCCAGCAGCACCGGCATCACCAGGGCCACCACCGCGCCCAGCACCACCTGCCCCACGCCGGGCGAGGGGTTGAGCAGCAGCCACAGCGCCAGCAACGCGGCCGACAGCAGCGGGGCGGGCCACCAGCGCTTCACGGGGCGGCCCCCGGAGCGGCCGGCACGGGGCCGCCGCGCGTGACCGGCCGGCTGCCCAGCACCGCGCCGATGTAGTGCTGCGGCTGGTGCAGCGCCTCGGCGGTGGCGCGCATGTAGGCCAGTGCCGCCTCGCCCTGCAGCACCAGGGCGATGCAGGCGCCCAGCAGCAGGCCGATGGGCAGGCATTCGACGATGCGCAGCCGGGGCGCGGGCCGGCCCGCGGGTGCCCAGAAGTGGCGGATGCCCACGCGCACCAGCGCGGTGGCCGCGAGCAGGCCAGACACGATGAGCAGCACGAACAGCGTACGCCCTGCCGCCAGGCCGGCGGCCCCCACCGGCGCGTCGAGCAGGGCCGACAGCATGGCCAGCTTGCCGATGAAGCCCGACAGCGGCGGCAGCCCGGCCACCACCAGCGTGCAGAGCAGGAAGGCCAGGCCCAGGAAGGCCAGCGCGCCGGGCAGCGCATGGCCGATCAGCACCTCTTCCTCGTCGTCCAGGTTGGCATCGCGCGGCGGCTCCGCGTCCAGAAAGTCGGGCAGGTGGTCGTCATCGTCCGGCGGAGGCGCCAGCTCCACCTGGCGCGCCCGCTCCATCAGCTCGACCAGCAGGAACAGCGCGCAGCCCGCCAGCGTGGAGCTGGCCAGGTAGTAGAGCGCGCCGGTGCTCAAGCCGGGCGTGTCGAACCCGATGGCAGCCAGCAGCGTGCCGGACGACGCGATGACGCTGAAGCCGGCCAGGCGGTCCAGCCGCTGCGAGGCCATCATGCCGACCGCTCCGAAGGCCAGCGTGACCAGCCCGCTCCAGGCCAGCACCCCGCCGCCGAACAGCGCGGATGCGCCCGCGCTGGCCGGAAAGCACAGTGTCCACAGGCGCAGCAGCGCATACACGCCCACCTTGGTGAGGATGGCGAACAGTGCCGCCACCGGCGCACCGGCCGCGGCATAGGCCGGCGGCAGCCAGAAGTTGAGCGGCCACACGGCAGCCTTGGCGAGGAAGGCGATGGCGAGGATGGCCGCGCCGGCGTGCAGCAGGCCACGGTCGCTGGCAGGCACCTGCGGCAGCTTGTGTGCGATGTCGGCCATGTTCAAGGTGCCGGTCACGCCGTACAGCAGTGCCACGCCGATCAGGAACAGCAGCGAGGCCACCAGGTTGATCGCGATGTAGTGCAGGCCGGCGCGCACGCGGTCGCTGCCGCCGCCGTGCATCAGCAGGCCATAGGACGCGGCCAGCAGCACCTCGAAGAACACGAACAGGTTGAACAGGTCGGCGGTGAGGAAGGCGCCGTACAGGCCCATCAGCTGCAGTTGGAACAGGGGATGGAAGTGCACCCCGGCGCGGTGCCAGCGCGCCAGCGAGAAGGCCAGCGCCGCCACCCCGGCGCTGCCGGCCAGCACCATCATCAGGGCCGACAGCCGGTCCACCACCAGCACGATGCCGAAGGGCACCGGCCAGTTGCCGGGCAGGTACACGCCGAAGGCCGCCGGCGCGTCATGCCGGTCCACCCACCACAGCAGCGCGATGGCCAGCCCGAGGCCGGCGACCGCCGAGGCCAGGCTGAGCGCGGCGGCCAGCGCCCGGCGCCGGTCCGCCAGCAACAGCAGCACGGCGGCGGTGGCCAGCGGCAGCAGCACCGGGACCACGAGCAGCCGCTGCACCGGCCAGTCGGCCACGCCGGTCATGGCTGCTCCTCCTCGCCGTCCACATGGTCGCCGCCGCTCAGCCCGCGCAGGGCGAGCAGCACCACCAGGAACAGGGCGGTGGTGGCAAAGCCGATCACGATGGCGGTGAGCACCAGCGACTGCGGCAACGGGTCGGTGTAGTGCAGCAGGTCCGGCGGCACGCCGGTCTGCACGATCGGCTCCTTGTCGATCGACAGGCTGCCCACGCTGAAGATGAACAGGTTGACGGCATAGGACAGCAGCGACAGGCCGATCAGCACCTGGAACGTGCGCGGGCGCAGCACCAGCCACACGCCCGCGCTGGCGAGCACGCCGATGGCCAACGAGATCACCACCTCCATCAGACGGCCTCCCTGGCGCTGGCGGCCGGCGATGCCCCAGCCGGCGGGCGCGGCCGCCGCACCCGAAGCGACTGGTGGGCCAGCGCTGTGAGCAGCAGCAGGGTGGCGCCCAGCACCACGGCGAACACGCCCAGGTCGAACAGCGCCGCGCTGGGCAGGTGCACCAGCCCGATGCCCGGCAAGGTGACATGCGCGGTGTGCGCGGTGAGGAAAGGGTGGCCGAACGCCAGCGCGCCCAGCCCCGTGGCCAGGGCGACCAGCAGGCCGCCAGCGATCCAGCGCGGCGGCCGCAGCGGCAGGCGCGCTTCCACCCAGCGCGTGCCGCCCACCATGTACTGCGCGATGAAGGCGATGGCCATCACCAGCCCGGCGACGAAGCCGCCCCCCGGCTGGTTGTGGCCGCGCATGAAGAGGTGGAACGCGAACACACCCGCCACGGGCAGCAGCAGCCGCACCAGCACCGCGGGCACCAGCAGGTCGCCGCCGGCCGCGTGCCCCACCGACTGCTGCGCCGGGCGGTCGATCGCCTCGCGCGGCGGTCGGAAGCGCCGCAGCAGTGCATACACGGTGAGCCCAACGATGCCCAGCACCGTGATCTCGCCCAGCGTGTCGAAGCCGCGGAAATCCACCAGCATCACGTTGACGACGTTGCTGCCGCCACCCTGGGGCAGCGCGTGCTCGATGAAGAAGGGCGAGATGCTCTGTGGCGCCTGGCGCGTGAGAAGGGCGTACGACAAGGCAGCCAGGCCGGCGCCGATCAGCAACGCCAGCACCAGGTCGCGGGTGCGCCGCCATCGGGCGCGGCCGCGCGTGCGCGGGTCGTCCAGCGCCACCCGTGGCGGCATCCAGCGCAGCCCGAGCAGGAACAGCACCGTGGTCACGCCTTCCACCGCCAGCTGGGTCAAGGCCAGGTCCGGGGCGGAGAACCATGCAAAGCTCAGGCACACGACGAGCCCCACCACGCTGAGCAGCACCAGCGCGGCCAGCCGGTGGAACTTGGCCTGCCAGGCCGCGCCCACCGCACACGCGCCGCCGATCAGCCACAGCAGCACGAACTCCGGCGTGGCCGGCACGCGCGCCCGGTCGCCCCAGACCAGCGGCACCACCCAGGCCGAGCCCAGCGCGGTGGCACCGGCGATCGTCAGCATCCACAGCAGCTGCGGCTGCAGGCGCCGCGTGCTGGTACGCCGCAGCAGGCGCCCCGCTTGCCCGGTGAGCAGCGCCAGCGTGCGCTCGAACAGGCGCTGGCCATCGAGCCGGTGCAGCAGGGGCGTGCCCCGCAGCGCGCGCTGCTGGATGCGGGCGGCAAACAGGCGATAGGCCACGATGCCGCAGGCCAGCGCGAGCAGGCTCATCACCAGCGGCTTGTTCAGGCCATGCCACAGCGCCAGGCTGTACACCGGCAGGGGGCCGCCCACGACCGGCTGCGCTGCGGTAGCCAGCAGCGGGCCGATGGCCCAGGCCGGCACGGTGCCGACCACCACGCAGGCGAGCACCAGCAGTTCCACCGGCACGCGCATCCAGTGCACCGGCTCATGCGGCTCGCGCGGCAGGCCGCGCGGCGGCGGGCCGAAGAACACGGCGTGGCCAAAGCGCAGCGAATAAACGACCGCGCACACGCCGTACAGCGTCGCGGCCACGGGCAGGCCCGCCTCCACCCAGGGATGCGAGGTGAGGAACACCGTCTCTGCGAAGAACATTTCCTTCGAGAGGAAGCCGTTCAGCAGGGGCACACCCGCCATCGCCGCGCAGGCCACCATGGCCAAGGTGCCGGTGATCGGCATGAAGCGCCACAGGCCGTGCAGGCGGCGCATGTCGCGGGTGCCCGTCTCGTGGTCGATGATGCCCACCGACATGAACAGTGACGCCTTGAAGGTGGCGTGGTTCATCATGTGGAACACCGCCGCCACCGCGCCCAGTGGGCTGTCCAGCCCGAGCAGCAGGGTGATGAGCCCGAGGTGGCTGATGGTCGAGTACGCCAGCAGCCCCTTGAGGTCGTTCTGGAACATGGCGGCATACGCGCCCAGCAGCAAGGTGGCGAGGCCCGCGCCGCCCACCAGCCAGAACCAGGTGTCGGTGCCTGAGAGCACAGGCCACAGCCGGGCCAGCAGGAACACACCCGCCTTCACCATCGTGGCCGAGTGCAGGTAGGCCGACACCGGCGTGGGCGCGGCCATCGCATGCGGCAGCCAGAAGTGGAACGGGAACTGCGCGCTCTTGGTCAGCGCGCCCAGCAGCACCAGCACCAGCACCAGCGGGTACAGCGCATGTGCGCGCACGCGGTCGCCGGCGGCCAGAACAGCGTCGAGTTCATGGCTGCCCACGATGTGGCCCAGCAGCAGTGCGCCGGCCAGCAACGCGAGGCCACCGCTGGCGGTGACGGTGAAGGCCATGCGCGCGCCTCGCCTCGCGTCCTTGCGGTGATGCCAGTAGCCGATCAGCAGGAAGGAGAACACGCTGGTCAGCTCCCAGAACAGCACCAGCTGGATCAGGTTGCCCGAGACGACCACGCCCAGCATGGACCCCATGAAGCCCAGCAGCAGCGAATGGAAGCGGGCCGCCGGGTCTTCCGGCGAGAGGTAGTAGCGGGCGTACATGACCACCAGCACCCCCATGCCCGTGACCAGCATCGCGAACATCCACGCAAAGCCGTCGATGCGCACCACCAGGTCCAGCCCCAGGCTGGGCAGCCACGCCAACCGCTCGGACACCACGCCGCCACTGCGCACCTGCGGGTACAGCAGCGCCAGCGACACGGCGACCGCCAGCGCCACCGCGCCGGCCCAGCTGGAGCCGATGTTGCGTGCACGCGTGGGCAGCAGCGCAGCGACGGCGCTGCCCACGAAGGGCAGCAGAAGCAGGAGCAGGAGAGACATGTGGATGCAGTCTAAGCACAGCAGCGGCGGCTACGTTCCGAGCGGGCAACAATGCCCGCGCGAACTCTGTCGAAACCGCTGCGGTCCGATCGTCGTCAGATCAGAGGGCCGTCCTCTTCTTCAACCACCGCGAGACCACCATGCCCGACAACACCGTCCGCCTCCACCGCGTGCTGCGCGCCGCGCCCGACAAGATCTACCGCGCCTTCCTCGACGCCGACGCCATGGCCAAGTGGCTGCCGCCCTATGGCTTCACCTGCAAGGTGCATCAGATGGACGCCCGCGTCGGCGGCCATTTCAAGATGTCGTTCAGCAACTTCTCCAGCGGCAACGGCCACAGCTTCGGCGGCGAATACCGCGAGCTGGTGTCCGGGCAGCGCATCCGCTACTCCGACGTGTTCGACGATCCGAACCTGCCCGGCGAGATGGAAACCACGGTCGAGCTGCGTGCGGTGTCCTGCGGCACCGACGTGAGCATCACGCAGACCGGCATTCCCGCCGCGATCCCGGTGGAGATGTGCTACCTGGGGTGGCAGGAGTCGCTGATGCAGCTGGCCACGCTGGTGGAGCCGAACATTCCGGATTGACGGTGCCTTGGCCGCGGCCGGCTACCGGCTCGCGGCCAGCGCCTGCCTCAGCGCCGGGCTGGGCCGCAGCGAGCCCACCTCGATGCCGTTCCAGTTGCGCATCACCAGCGTGCTCATCGCCTGCATGAACGCGCGCTCCTCGTCGTCCAGTGGCGCCAGCGCCTCGATCAGCGCAGCCATCACCACCTCGCACGCGCGCGCGTTGTTGCCGTCGTCCATCTTGATGGCGACGCCCAGGCCGCGCTGCGGCAGGGCGGCGCAGTACATGCCTTCGGCGCCGACCTTGCAGTACACACGCTCGCGCAGGCGGTCCATCACCACGGTGTCGAAGCGGCCGGTGCCGGCCACCATGAAGGGCGCTGCGGCAATCGCCCTGCGCAGCCTGGCAGCCGCGTGGGCATGGCCTTCGCGCAGGCCGATGCCGGTGCCCCAGCGCGCGAACGCCAGCGCCAGGCTGCGCAGCGGCACGCCGTAGGTGGGGATGGAGCAGCCGTCAGTGCCGCGCGGTGCCGCACCGTTGGCGAGCTTCACGCCGGTGGTGGCTTCCAGTGCCGCGGTGATCTCGCGCATCACCGGGTGGTCGGGCTTGACATAGCCGCGCACGAAGTCGGGCAGGGCGCTGGCGCCGGCCATCATGCAGGCCAGGCACACAAAGCCGGAGTGCTTGCCGGAGCAGTTGTTGTGCAAGGCGGTGGGCGTGGCGCCGTGGGCCGCCATCGCGCGCACGGTCTCTTCGTGATAGGGCCAGTGCGCGCCGCATTCGAGCACGGCCGCGTCCACGCCGGCCTTGGCCAGCATGCCGGCCGCGGTGCGCACGTGTTCGGGCTCGCCGTTGTGCGAGGCGCAGGCGATGGCCAGCTCCTCGTCGGTGAGGCCCAGGCGCTCGGGCGCGCCGCTTTCCACCAGGGGCAGGGCCTGCAGCATCTTGTTGGCCGAGCGCGGGTACACCGGGCGGTCGATGTCGCCCACCTGCAGCAGCACGCCGCCATCGGCATCCAGCACCGCAAACGCGCCAGCGTGCACCGACTCCACCATGTCGCCGCGCTGCAATTCCACCAGGATCGGGTTCATCGTCGTCTGCTCCTTGTTGTGTCCAGCGCCGGCAAGCGCCATACCGCGCCGCAGTGCTCAGCGCCCCATCAGGCCCTTGATCACGCCGCCCAAGCCCTCCACCACGCCGCCCATGCTCACGCCCAGCTTTTCCGCCATGGCGGATGCGATGCGCGTGGCCAGGTCCTCGTTGAGCGAGAAGTTGGGGTCGTCCAGGCGGCCGGCCAAGGTGAAGTGCAGTTCGATGCGGCCGTCGCGGCCCATGGCGGCCAGCACCGCGCGCTGCGGCACCCCGGCAAAGCTGCCGCCGCTGCGCAGCTCCACCTGGGTGAGCGTCAGGGTGCCGGGCGCCTGCAGCCGGTTGTTCTTCACGTCCGCCTTCAGCGCCAGGTCCAGCGTGCCGCTCTTGACGCCACCTTCGGCCACCTTCAGCAGGTAGGGCTCCAGCGCCACCAGCTCCACGCCGCGGAAGTCGGCCTTCAGGGCGGCGTCGTGCGTGGCGGGGGTCAAGGTGCCGTTGATCTTGAGGGTGCCGTCGCGGTGCGGGCCCTTGAACAACGCCTGCACCGCGATGTCCATCGGCTGGTCCACGGTGGGCAGGCGGATGTCGCGCACCTCGGCCTGCAGCGCGGCCAGCCGCATGCGGTGGGCCGGCTGGCGCACGGAGGCGTCGTAGAAATCCACCTCCGCGTCTCGCAGCGTCACGCGGTCCAGCAGCACCAGGGGGGCCGCGGCCGCAGGCGTATCGCCGTCAGACGGCGCATCGGTGCGCGCCGGCCGCTCCAGCAGCGCCGGCAGCAGATGCAGCTTGCCATCGCGCGTGCGGTACAGCGAGAGGTAGGCCTTGTCCACCTCGACCCGGCCGATGCGCCAGCGGCCGCCGAACAGGCTGGCCAGGTCGGGCCGCACGCGCACGCGTTCGGCGCGCAACTCGTCCGCAGCCGGCCAGGGCCGACGGCCGCCACGCTCGGCGCGGATGCGCAGGTTGCGCACTTCCACGCCGGTCCAGCCCAGGTCGATGGCGTCCACGCTCGCGCGTGGCCCCAGCGCATCGAGCAGCACCGCCTGCAGCCGCTGCAGGGCAAAGTGGTAGGCCAGCAGCAGCACCACGGCGAGGGTGCCCAGCGCGGCCAGGGAGATTAAAAGTCGTCGTGTCAGCGGGCGCATCGGCAGAGGTTCCTGGAGGGATTGTGCAGGTGCTGCCCCCGCCACAATCCACGCCATGTCTTCCGCTTTTCCGCCGCTGGTCGGTGTTGACTTCAGCAGCCGGCCCACCCGCCGCAAGCCCATCACCGTGGCGCATGGCGAGCGCCACGGCGCAGTGCTGCGGCTGGGTACCACGCAGGCCTGCGCCAGCCTGGACGCCTTTGCCGACTGGCTGCAGGCGCCGGGTGCCTGGCTGGGCGCCTTCGACTTTCCGTTCGGGCTGCCGCGCGAGCTGGTGGAACACCTGGGCTGGCCCACCGAGTGGGCGCGACTGGTCGAGCACTACGCGGGCCTCACGCGCGAAGACATCCGCAGCACCTTCGCGGCCTTCTGCGCCGCGCGGCCGGTGGGCGCCAAGTTCGCACACCGCGCCTGCGATGCGCCGGCGGGCTCGTCACCGTCGATGAAGTGGGTGAACCCGCCGGTGGCTTACATGCTGCATGCGGGGGTGCCGCTGCTGGTGGCCGCAGGTGTGAGCCTGCCGGCCGTCGGCCTGGACGGCGACCGCGCACGCGTGGCGCTGGAGGGCTACCCTGGCCTGCTGGCGCGTGAGCTGATCGGGCGGCGCTCCTACAAGAGCGATGAAACCGCCAAGCAGACACCCGAGCGGCTGATCGCGCGCAAGGACGTCGTGGAGGCGCTGGAGCAGGGCCGCACGCGGCTCGGGCTGCGCTTGAAGCTGAGCCATGCGCAACGCGATGCGCTGGTGGACGATGCGAGCGGCGACAAGCTCGATGCGGTGCTGTGCCTGATGCAGGCGGGCTGGGCGGCGGGGCAGCCGAGCCACGGGCTGCCGGAAACGCACGACCGGCTGGAAGGCTGGATCGTTAGCGCCTGAGGCAGTGGATCACTGCGGCCGATGCGGCGCGCACACCGCGCAATCCGGGCTGCGCCGCACGCGGATCTCGGTCCACTCCATGGTGCGCGCGTCCACCATCTGCAGCCGCCCGGCCAGCGAGGTGCCGATGCCTGCCAGCAGCTTCAGCGCTTCCGCGGCCTGCAGGCTGCCGATCAGGCCCACCAGCGGCGCGAACACGCCCATGGTGCTGCAGGCCACGTCCTCGAAACCCGCGTCGGGTGGGAACAGGCAGGCATAACAAGGTGCGTCGGTCTGGCGTGTGTCGTACACCGAGATCTGGCCGTCGAAGCGGATGGCGGCGCCCGCCACCAACGGCTTGCGGTGCGCCACGCAGGCGGCGTTCACCGCATGGCGGGTCTTGAAGTTGTCGCTGCAGTCGAGCACCACGTCGGCCGCTGCCACCAGCTCGTCCAGCAGCGCGGCATCTGCGCGCTGCACCCGCGGCTGCAGCCGCACCTCCGGATTGATGGCCGCCACGCTCTGCGCCGCCGACTCGGCCTTGGGTGCGCCCACTCGCGCCATCGAATGCGCGATCTGGCGCTGCAGGTTGGTGAGGTCCACGCTGTCGTGGTCCACCAGGGTCAGCGTGCCGATACCCGCGGTGCCCAGGTACAGCGCCGCGGGAGAGCCCAGCCCGCCCGCGCCGATGACCAGCGCGTGCCCGGCCAGCAGGCGCTGCTGCCCCTCGATGCCGATCTCGTCGAGCAGGATGTGGCGCGAATAGCGCAGCAGCTGTTGGTCGTTCATCCGGCGAGCATACGAAATCGGCCTGCGGGGCGCCCCAAGGCAAAGGCCCGCACGCGGCGGGCCTTCGGTGGGCGGCGCTGAAGGCCGGGATCAGTTGTTTTCGACTTCAGCCTTGCGCTCGGTCATGGTCTTGCTCACCAGCACCGGCTTGCCCTTCAGGCGGTTGAGCGCCTGGGCGAGCTGGAAGTCCTCGTTGGTGCCGAACTCGGGCAGCGGCTTGGGCGCTTCCTTGCTCTTGGCGAACTGCTCTTCCAGCTTCTTGCGCGCTTCCTCGCGCGCCTTTTCGCGGGCTTCGTCCTTCTTCTCGTCGGCGGTGCCCAGGTGCTTGTCGAGGTCGGCCTCGCGCATGCGCAGGGCGGCGAACACATTGCCCTCGGCGGTCTCGTCGATCATCACGTCGGGCACGATGCCCTTGGCCTGGATCGAGCGGCCGCTGGGCGTGTAGTAGCGCGCGGTGGTGATCTTGAGCGCGGTGTCGCCGGTGAGCTGGCGCACGGTTTGCACCGAGCCCTTGCCGAAGGTCTGCGCGCCCATCACGATGGCGCGGTGGTGGTCCTGCAGTGCGCCGGCCACGATCTCGCTGGCCGAGGCCGAGCCTTCGTTCACCAGCACCACCAGCGGCACGCGCTTGACGGCTTCGGGCAGGCGCTTCAGCGGGTCACCGCCGCGGCGCGCGTAATTCTCGGGCGATGCCTTGAAGCTCTGCTTCGAATCCGGCAACTGGCCGTTGGTGCTCACCACCAGGGCATCCTGCGGCAGGAAGGCGGCCGACACGGCGACTGCGCCTTCGAGCAGGCCGCCCGGGTCATTGCGCAAGTCCAGCACCAGGCCCTTCAGGTTCGGGTCCTGCTTGTAGATCTCTTCCAGCCGGCGGGCGAAGTCTTCCACCGTGCGGTCCTGGAACTGGGTGATGCGGACCCAGGCGTAGCCGGGCTCCACCACCTTGGCGCGCACGCTCTGGACCTTGATCTCTTCGCGCGTGATGGTCAGCGGGAAGGTGCGGCTTTCGCTCTTGCGGAACAGGGTGAGCTGCACCTTGGTGTTGGGCTCGCCGCGCATGCGCTTGACCGCCTGGTCCATGCTCAGGCCCTTGACCGCGGTGTCGTCGATCTTGGTGATCAGGTCACCCGCCTTGATGCCGGCGCGGAAGGCCGGGGAGCCTTCGATCGGGGAGACCACCTTGACCAGGCCGTCTTCCATGCCGATCTCGATGCCGACGCCGACAAAACGGCCGGAAGTGCCTTCCCGAAACTCCTTGAAACTCTTCTTGTCGAAATACTGGGAGTGCGGGTCCAGGCCGGCCACCATGCCGGATATGGCATCGCCGATGAGCTTTTTCTCGTCCACCGGCTCCACGTATTCCGCCTTCACCAGGCCGAATACCGCCGCGAGCTGTTGCAATTCCTCCAGGGGCAGGGGGCTCAGGGAGCTGCGCGCAAACGCCTGGAACTGGATGGTGGTCAGGGCACCAGCCACCGCCCCCAGGGCGACCAGGCCGGCCACTTTCATCTTGGCACCCATGTGAACTGCTTCTTTCGTGAGGGAGAGAGGGAAGAAAATGCCCGGATCAGTATAAAACCGGGCCCTGGCTTGGAGCGTGCTTCACCCTCGAAAGTTGCACGCCCCCGGCCCCCTTTCAAGCGGGAAAACGAGAGGAATCACATGAAAGCGATCTGGAATGGTGAAGTCATCGCGGAAAGCGACGACACGGTGGTGGTGGAAGGCAACCATTACTTCCCCGAAAGCGCGGTCAACCGCAACTACCTGATGCCGAGCAACACGCGTACCACCTGCTCCTGGAAGGGCACGGCGCACTACTACAACCTGCTGGTGGACGGCGACGCCAATCCCGACGCCGTCTGGTACTACCCCGAGCCCAAGGAAGCGGCGGCCGAGATCAAGGGCCGCGTGGCCTTCTGGAAGGGCGTGCAGGTGCGCGAATAACGGCCGTGCGGCCAGCCGCTCAGGCCTTGGCCACCACCTTGGCCAGGGTGTGGGCGACGGCGGTCATGTCCACCGGCTTGGTCAGGTGGGCGCTGAAGCCGGCCGCCGCGCTGGCGCGCCGGTGCTCCTCCTCGCCATAGGCGGACAGCAGCACGGCCGGCACCCGCTGCTCCGGCGGCAGCTGGCGCAGCTCCCGCACCAGGTCCAGCCCGTTGCCCAGGCCGTCCAGGTACAGGTCGGACAGCAGCACGTCGAAGCGGCCGCGGCGGATGCGCTCCAGCGCTTCGTCGAAGCGGTGGCAAACGCTCACATCCATGCCCAGGTCGGACAACATCAGGCGCACCACCTCCGCGGTGTCCACGGCGTCTTCGACGTACAGCACCCTCAAGCCGCGCAAGGCGGCCCGTTCCCGGCTGGACAGCCGGGGCTCGCCATGCAGGGCGCCCGGCTGGGTGGGCTGCGCCGGCTCCGTGGCGGGTGGTGGCTCTGCGTGTTCACCCGCCCGGCGCCCGGTGCCCGGCGCACCAGGCTCGCCGGCCAGGAGGCTCAGTTCGCCCAGCATCTGGGCGTGGCGGTCGATGTTGTGCTGGATGCGCTCCAGCGCCAGGTCGCGTTTGGCAGGATCCTCCGCCGCGCGCAGCAGATGCATCCAGCTCATGGTCGACTGCATCGGGGCGCGCAGGTCGTGGACGATTCGCACCAGCGTCTGCATGCGCGCCCGTTCGGCCGTTTGGGCGGCCTTGAGCGCCAGCTCCGCGGCCTCGCGGGCACGGGTTTGCTCGGCCAGGGCTTGCTGCAGGGCCAGCACGCGCTCGTCGGTGAAGCGCCGTGCAACCGTGTGCCGGCGCGCGTGCCCGGAAGCTTTCATGGAGACAGGCTCCTCCTTGCCCCTGAATACAGCACAGCTGCATTCACTCTAGAGCAGGGGACATCCCCCATCAAGCACCTGAAACGGGTGGTCCCTCCGACAGGAATCGAACCTGTATCTAGCGCTTAGGAGGCGCTCGTTCTATCCATTGAACTACGGCGGGAGGGTGCTGCCCGGCTCGCATGGGCGGCGCAGGCGGAAAACGCGGCAGGCCGCTGGCGCAGGCCGCAGTGTAAGACCTGTGCCGGGCGGCCCGGCCGTTGCGCTGGCAGCGCGGGTCAGGGCGTGGCGCCAGCGTGCAGGCGGGCTGGCGCAGGGGAGCATGCGTGGCAGTGGGCAGAAAAAGCCCGCGCGATGGCCGTGCTGTCGAGCCACACGCTGCGCAAGTCGCCCGCCAGCGTGGCCGACAACGCGGCCAGCGCGTGCGGCAAACGCTGGCGGGGCATGGAGGCCAGCAAGGCCCGCGTGTGTGTCACGGCCTCGGAATCCCAGTTGGCGCAGGGCCGGGAAAAGTCATATCCCGCCTCGCGCATCGCGTTCAGCCGTGGCCCGCCTTCGTACACGATGGTCATCACGCTGGCAATCGGCTCGCAGGCCGCAGCGCCGCACAGGTAGGCGTACCGCAGCAGCGAGTTGAGCCCCTGGCGCGCCGCAGCCGGTGTGGTGGCCGCCCGCGACAGCACCAGCGCCGGCGCGGCGATGTCGATGCCAGCCAGCGAATATTCGAGAAAGCCCTCGGCCTGCGCGATGGTCGGCAGCACGGTGGCGCGAACCGTGGAGAGCACCTGGCCATCGGTGTCCCAGGCCGCCAGCACCGTGGCGGCGTCGTCCGCGGGGCCCCACTGCAGCAGGGCTTCGTCCTTCCAGCTGAACTCGCGGGCCTGCCGGTAGGCGCTGCGGCGCACGGCCTCCACGCCGGCCCGGTCCTCCGGCCGGGCCACCCCGATGCGCCATCGCCATGGCGATGCACGGTGCTCGGCCAGCCGGGTGTTCATGCGGCGGCCATCGGACACAGTGCATCCAGCATCGGCCCGTAGATGTCCGGATGCCACTGCGGGTTGCTGTTCACTTCCAGGAACCAGGGTTGGTCGTTCGCGTCCACGATCGCGTCCAGCGCAAAGCCGATCTGGCGGCCAGGCGGGCCGGGGATGCGCGGCCACAGGCGCTGGCCTGCGTCCACGAAACGCTGCGCCAGCGGGGTGCCGGCCAGCCGCGGCAGCAGGTTGCTGTTTTCGTACACCGTGGGATTGAAGGGGGACACGTAGCGGTAGTCGCACACCACCTGCGTGCCCGCGGGTGGCACATCACCCGGCTCCACACCTTGCAGGCGCGCCAGGTGCTCGTGGTCCGCCGGCGCTTCCGGGCTGGCGCGCTGCAACAGCTCGGCGTAGGTGTGGCTGCCGTCGCCCGTCACACGCGGCATGTCAAAGACCTCCAGCACCGCCAGCGTGCCGCTCCAGTACCAGGCGCGTGCGATGCGGCCCCACTTGAACTCTTCGCAGTATTCGCCCTCCTGCAGGCTCAGCTTGCCGGCCTCGCTGGCCTTGAACGGGCCGCGCATGCCATAGCCGAACGCGCCGCGCGCGCGCTTGACCACGAAGGGCGCGGTCACCGATTCGAGCTGCAGCCAGTGCGCCGGCGTGGGGATGTCGAGATCGCGCGCAGCCTTCTTGAAGTCGAGCTTGCTGAGCGAGATGTCCCAGCCCTGCGCGCGGTAGGGCAGCCAGCCGACGAAGCCGATGGCAAAACGGTCGGGCACGTCGAAGTACACCAGTTGCTTGCCGTCGCGTCGGCCCACGAACTGCGGCAGCAGCCGGAACTCGCGCGACTCGAAGCGCACCGTGAGCGACAGGTCCATCGCGTCGATGGTGGTGCGCGCATGGCGCGCACGTGCCCATGCGCCCACCGCCTTGGCGTGTTCGAGCAGGCTGGTCTTGAAGCGCAGGTTCATGGCGCTATGTCGAGCAGGGTGTCGCAGGCAGCATCGGGGTGCTGCGCCACTGCGCCTGGGCTGCTGTCGGCATGTCGAGTCGTTTCGTTTGTGCCCGGCACTGGCGCGCCAGGCCGTCGATCCCGATGTCGATCTCGTACTGGCCGGATCGTTCGAGGTGGAGCTCCACCCCCATGCCGCAGATCGATGGGCCGAGCGAGCCGAACAGCGCGAATTGATAACGCCCGGCTGGCAACTGCAGCTCCACGACATCGCTGCGTGTGGGGTCAGGGGAGCCCACCATGCCCGCGCGCGGATACAGCGACGGGCCGGTGTCGCTGCGGCCGTCCTTGCGAACGGTGGCGGTGCTGGGTTCAGCGTAGGGAAACAGCTGCGGCAGGCGCACCGGGGCGCTGCACTTGCCGTCGGTGATCGTTCTCAGGTTGCCAGCCACGCTGGAGAACACGCCCGCCTGGCCGAGTGCGATGCGCACCTTGGCAGCGTCACCGCCCGCGTAGGGCTGGTAAGGGGCGGCGCAGCCTGCGAGTGCCGCTGCGCACAGCGAGGCGGCAAAGTGTCGTGGGGTCTTCACGCCGTGACGTTGCGGAAAATGGTCGACAAGTACTTGCCAGTCCGGCGGTCGAGCAGGGCGGTGACCAAAGTCAGCGGCGCCATGCCAATGCTCAGCTTGCCGCCGGTCAGCGCCGGAACGCCGTAGTTCAGTTTCTTGGGATCCGAGCGGTCCAGCGACCACTTGCTCCCGGTGTGCTTGCGAATGACCTCCCCGATGTAGCGCGCGGCACCGTCATGGAACGCCGTCTCCGACGAGGGCCGAATCTCTTGCGGCGACTGGTATTTCGACAGGGCCCAGGCTTCGACCACGTCCAGGGATTCCGGCGTGAAGTCCAGCTTGCCGGCCAGCTGAGGCGGCGCCGAAGCAACGAACCGCTGCAGCGCGTTGTCCATCTCAATGAGCCACACCTGGAATTGGTCGTCGGTTGTCGCGTTCGCAGTCACATCAATCTCCGATCTTCACGTCGATCCCGGCTCGCCTCAGGGCATCTTCCAACGGCGCTGATACGCGATCCCGGAACACCCACTGCACGCTCCATCCCTGCTTCACGAGTTCGGCGTCGCGTGCGAGCTCCCACAGGTTGTCGGCCGTGGCAGTTTGATAACCAGTCTTGTACTCGATGGCTTTGCGAAGGTCAGGGTCGGCGATGTCGAGTCTCCGGTTCTCCGTTCGTCCATCCAGCTCCACCTGGACCGTCACCTCCCGCGCGCCCCAGCCGACCATGTCGCGGTAGCGGTTTGCGGCATCGTTGGCCTGCGCCGCCCGGGTTTGATTCGCGTCATAGGTGGAGGACCAGCGATCGTAGTCCCACTCACCGCCGCGCTCCTGGTAGTAGTCCCAGGTCGCGGCCTTGTGCTCGGCTGTGCCGGGCTCGAAGCCGCGGCTCGTGATGATGAGCTCGTCGATTGTCTGCGGCTCGATGGGTGAGCCCGGGATGATCGCGGGCGAGGGCGGCGCGATCGGCGTCGTGATCGGCTTGTCGAGCAAGTCGCGGTCTTCGGGGCTGAGCGGTGGCGTCGTGATGACCCCCGGCCCCGCCGGCGGCGGGGCCACGTTGATCAACGGCCCGGTCAGCTGCCGCAGTTCCTCGGGCGTCAGCATGCTGGTGCGCTGGGTGGTCAGCAGGTCGCGGACGGCGTATTCGTTGAACTGCCGGTCCTGCAGGCGCAGCCACTCGCCTGACTCGCTGCGCACTTCCAGGTAGCCGTCGGTGACATCGCTGCCGGGCTTCACCAAACGGGTGTTCTCGTTGAACGGCACCACCGTCTCGCCGCCTCCCAGTGGCGTGGGATACAGCGCCAGGCCCAGGGCGCCTGCCCCGCGCAAGGCCGTGGGGGCCCAGCGGGCGGCCCAGGTGCCCAGGCCCGACAGGGCCCCTTCGCCCACGAGGGCGCCTTCGGCCAGCGTCCACGGGGCGACCAGCGTCGAGGCGAGCATCAGCTGCCGGGGGTCGGCATTGCCCGCCAGCGTGAGCGCCTGCGCGCCGTTGGTCACGAGTGTCTGGCCGGGCGGCACCACGACGGTCCAGGCGCCTGCCTGGATCTGGTCCGCCCCAACGAGCTGAAGCTGGCCGTCGGTGCCGCGCACCAGGGCATGGTTCGGTCCCGCGGTCAGCGTGTACTGGCCCTCGACGTCCGATCGATAGCTGAGGACCTTGTTGTCACCTTGCCAGACGTTGCGCTCCACGATGCGCCCGGTGTCGTCACGGCGCGTCATGTCCCAGTTGCGCTCACTGTCGGGCCGCACCGGCCCGCTGCCAGGGCCGACGGGGTAGGTGACCGCCACGCGGCTGTCGAACTCCTGTGCCGCCAGGGCACTGGCCTGCTCGGTGCTGAAGCCCTGGCGCTCCAGCTGCGCCTGCAGCTGCGCCCGCTGCTGCTCGGGCGACGCGTTGGGGTCGACGATGCCAGGCATCAGGTTGCCCTCGTCGTCGAAGGCAGTTCTCGTCTCTGGCTTGGGGTCGAGCTGTTGCAGCGTGTCGGCGAGGAACGCGCTGGCGAAGGCGTGTTCCGGATCGTCCGGGTTGCCTGCCGCGCGGATGGCCGAGCCGAGCACGCGGGCGAACATCTTGGCCGATGCCGCTTGGGTGGCGGTCATGCTGCCGTTCTTCACCGCCTCCGCGATGTTGGCCTGCATGTTGCTGCTGGCCAGGTCGGCCAGGCCGCCGGCAAAGCCGGCCAGCGCCCCGTCTTCGAACTTGCCGCCCAGCAGGGCCTGCACGCCGCCCTGCACCGTGGTGCGCAGCGCGATCGTGCCGGCCGCGCCGCCCACCTCGTTGGCGATCGGGCCCAGGCCGTTCATCAGGCCCGCGGTCAGCCCGCCCGCCAGCGCACCCTGCAGCACGCCCTTGAGCGTGAGGTTACCGCTCAGCATGCCGCTGGCCACCGAGGTGGCCGCGCCGGCCACGGCCGCGGAGACCACCACGCCGGCCGCGGTGAGCGCGGTGGCGCCCGCCGCGGTGGTGGTCGTGAGCCCCATCGCACCCGCGGCGGCCGGGCCCAGGGTGCCGGCCGACACGTACGCCACCGCGCCCACGATCACCATCTGCACCGCGGTCTCGAACCAGTCGCGGTCCTGGTGGATGTTGCCGTGGGGCGTGGCCCAGCCGGCCTCGAGGTCGAAGCCGACCATGTTGCGGTCGTTCAGCTCGGGCGGCCGGTTGGGGTCGATGCCCAGCAGGTCGCGGTGCTGCATGCCGCCGCCCACCCCGTACATCGACCAGTTCGGGTTGTCGAAGCTGATGCTGCTGGCGAAGTTGCGGCCCGATTCGTCCGTGGCGAACTGGCTGTGGCTGGCGCCGTAGAAGGCGGCGAAGGCCTCGTGCTGCAGGCCGCCTTGCTGCTCGTACCAGGCGGTGAACGCGTCGGGGTCGAACACGCGGTCCGTCTGTGCCATCGGCTGGCCCGAGGCATCGCGCAGCGGCTGGCCGCTCTCGTCGGTGACGTAGAGCGTGTGCGTGCTCTGCACACCACTCTCGTCGCTCACCGTGACGGTGCGTGCCCGCTCCACCCAGCCGGGGCCGTTGCCCGCGGCCTGGGCCTGGCCCATCGCGCTGGTGTACTGGTCGCGCACCGACTGCATGGCGTTGGACAGCCGGCTCAGCTGCTCGTAGCGCTGCTCGCCGTAGATGCGCACCTGTTCGAGCGCAATGCCGTCCATGGCCGGCGCCGGCGTACCGCCGTAGGTGGTGATCAGGGCCTTGACCTGCGGGTCGGCCATGTACAGGTCCAGCATGCCCAGCTGGCCGGCGTCGCCCATGGCGCGGCCGGCGGGCGGCGGCCCGGCATTGAGGGCGTGGTCCGCGGTGGCGACGCGCCAGATGTCGGGATGCTGGGCAAAGAGGGTGGGCACGTCGGTGCCGTACTGCGCCGCCAGCGCCTGCAGGGGTGCACCGGCCTGGGCACGGTAGGTCGCCGCAAAGGCCTCTTCGTTGAACTCCAGCCACTGGCCCGCGGGCGGGCCGTAGACTGGGCCGCTTTCGTCGTAGCCCACGATGCTGGGTGCCGCGCCGGGGTCGGGGATAAACACCGCAGCGGCGCCGCTGGCGCTGTGGGTCTGTCCGCTTTCGTCGGTGATCATCAGCGCGGGCACCCAGCCCGCTCCCGCACCGCCGCTGGCCTGGGCCTGCGCCCGCGCGGCTTCGTAGTCGGCACGCACGGCCACCAGCGTGGTCTCGCGGGCGGCCAGCCACTGCGCATCGACCGGCGGCTCACCGGTGTAGCCGGATGCGGCCATGGCCGGCGCATTGGCGGCCGGTGGCACGGCCTGCAGCGCCAGAGGTGTTGCGGGGTTCGTCGTAGTGCCGGGGTAGGCCGCAGCGATGGCCTGCGCCACCGGTGTGGCCGGTTGCGGCCCGGCCACTTGCGCCGGCGCCGGTTCCGCCACGGTGGCGGTGGCCAGCAGCCGGCGTGCGGCCGCGGTGTCCTGCTCCACCAGCACCGCCATCGCGGCCCCGCTTTCGTCGACCACCATCATCGGCGCCAGCGCCTCCGGCTGGGCTTGCGGCTGCCCCGCGGCGGCCGGGTCTGCCTGGCCGGTGCGTACGTCAAGCGCCGGCTCGTCTTCCACGGCGTGCATCGTGGTGCCGCCGATGTTGTCGATCCTCATGGACTCTCCCTGCGATAGCGATCCCCGCCTGCGCGAGGCTGGCCGCAATGTCTCGCAAGCGCTTCGGGTCGGCTAGCTGGGTCGGTTCCCAGGTGCCGCCCTTGGCTTAGGGGGAGGCGTTGTTGCGTCCTATGTGCCGGCGCCGAAGCGCACCTCCGCCTGGCGCCGGAAGTCGGTGGGTGTCATGCCCTTGATCTCCAGGAAGCGGCGGTTGAAGTTGGCCACGTTGTTGAAGCCGACGTCGTAGCAGATGTTGGTGACGTAGCGGTCGGTCTGCATCAGCAGCTCGCAGGCCTTGCTGATGCGCATGCGGTTGACGAAGTCGGTGAAGGTGTTGCCGGTGGCGCGGCGGAAGAAGCGCGAGAAGCGGCTTTCGGTCATGTGGAAGCGCCGGCACACCTCGGCCATGGACAAGGGCTCGGCACAGTGCTCGCTCACGTAGCTGACCACGGCATTGATCTGCGCCAGCGATTCATCGTCGTCGAAGCTCTGCAGCTGCACGCTGGACAGCAGCCGGTAGTCCGACGAGCGGGCGAGCAGGGTGAGGAACTCGCAGAACGCGGCCAGCCGCGCCAGGCCACGGCTGGCGCGGATGTGCTCCATGCGCGAATAGGCCAGGTCCGACAGGCCGAAGAACTCGATGCCGTGGCGGGCGCGCTCCAGCAGCGGCAGCACCTCGCGCAGCTCGGTGATGTGCTGCGCGGCCTGCTCCAGCGGCTCGTGCGCGAACTGCACCACCCGGTCGCGCAGCGCCACGCCCTCGGGCGGCGCGTCGGTGGAGATCCAGTTGTGCGGCAGGCGCGGGCCGGTGAGCACCAGGTGGCCGGGGCTGAAGTGGCCGATGTAGTCGCCCACGAACACCTTGCCCGAGGTGGCCACGATCAGGTGCAGCTCGTACTCGTCGTGGTAGTGCCAGCGCACCAGCGGGTTAGGGAAACCGTGGTCCAGGCAGCGCAGGAAGCCGCCGCTTTCCGGCGGCTCGTAGCCGAGGTCGGGGTTGCGCAGCAGCGCGTGCTCCAGCTCGGGAGCGGGTGGGCGGCGGTGGGTGGGGGCGTGCATGGCGTGACGCGTGGCGTGTCAGCTCATCACATTACCGCCGTCCACGTTGAGTGTCTGTGCGGTGATGTACGAAGCCTCGTCGCTGGCCAGGAACACGGCCGCGCCCGCAATGTCCTGCGGCGCGCCCATGTAGCCCAGTGGCACCGCCTTGCCCACCGCGGCTTTCTTCTCGCCCGGCTGCAGGCCTTCGTAGCGGGCGAACAGCGCGTCCACCTGGCCCCACATCGGCGTGTCGATCACACCGGGCGAGATGGCGTTCACGCGGATGCCGTGCGGTGCCATCGCCAGCGCGGCCGACTGGGTGTAGCTGATCACCGCGGCCTTGCTGGCGCAGTAGTGCGACACCAGCGCCTCGCCGCGGCGGCCGGCCTGGGAGGCGAGGTTGACCACGCGGCCGCGCCGTTCGTGGGCCACCATCTGCCGCAGCACCGCCTGCATGGTGAAGAACATGCCCTTCACGTTCACGTCGAACAACCGCTGGTACATGGCCTCGTCGCTGTCCAGCAGGGGCGCCAGGTCGAACACCGCGGCGTTGTTGAACAGCACGTCGATGGGGCCGAAGCGGGCTTGCGCGGCCTGCACCATGGCATCGATCTGGGTTTGTTCGGTGATGTCCGCGGCCAGGTAGTGCACCGCCTCGGGCGCCGCTTCCATGAGTGCGCGCACGCCGGCCGATGGGGCTTGCGACAGATCCACCACCGTGCAGCGCGCCCCTTCGGCGGCATACGCCTCGGCCACCGCCAGCCCGATGCCGCCGGCCGCGCCGGTCAACAGGGCGTGGCGGCCCAGCAGGCGTTGCGACGAACTATTCATGCCAGCACTCCTTCATCGATGAATGTGGCGATCTCGCGGCGGGCGGCCGCGAGCGCCGTGTGCAGTGCTTCGTTGCCGGCAAGCTCGCCCCACAGCGCAGGCTCGGTGCTGAAGGCCTGCACCGGGTCGGCGGCCGCGCAGATCGCATGGGCACGCTCCGGGTTCATCGCCTGGTCCTGGTAGGCATACGGCAAACGGCCTTCATGCCAGCGCTGCAGGAAAGCGAGGAACAAGGCCGGCAGCCGGGCCACGCTGGCGATGCCCTGGCCCGCGGCCAGGCGTTCGCGGATCGTGGGCACGATGAAGCCGGGGATCTTGGCAAACCCGTCCGCGGCCACGCGCTGGTTGGTGTCCGCGATGGCGCGGTTGCCAAAGCGCTGCAGCACCGTGTCGCGATAGGCGCCCAGGTCCACCGGGCTTGCCTGCCGCGGGTTGTGCAGGCAGGGGATCACGTCGTTGGTCACGTAGTCGTGCGCCATGCGGCGGATCACCGGGTCCTGCGTGCCTTCATGGATGTAGCTCAAGCCGCGCAGGGTGCCGGCCCAGGCGATGCAGCTGTGGCTGGCATTGAGGATGCGGATCTTGGCTTCTTCGTAGGGCTGCACGTCGGCCACCATCTGCACGCCCACCGTTTCCCACGCGGGGCGGCCGTTGCAGAAGCGGTCCTCGATCACCCACTGGATGAAGTCCTCCGCCATCACCGGCACTTCGTCGTTCCAGTGCATGGCCTGCGCGATGCGCGCCTTCAGCTCGGGCGCGGGCCGTGGCGTGATGCGGTCCACCATCGCGTTGGGGCAGCTGGTGTGGGTGTGCACCCAGTCCAGCAGCTCCGGTTGCTGCAAGGCGGCGATGAACTGCAGCAGTCCGTCGCGGAAGCGGTCGCCGTTGTGGCGCAGGTTGTCGCAGTTCAGCAAGGTGAGGCCACCGGCCTGCTGCCGCATGCGCGCCTCAAGCATGGCGGTTGCGGCGCCGTAGATCGTCTGCCTGCTGCGGCCGGCCAGGTCGGCGGCCACGTCGGGATGAGTGAGGTCGAGGCGGTGCTGGTCGTCCAGGTAGTAGCCCGCTTCGGTGACGGTGAAGGACACGATGCGCGTGCTCGGGTCGGCCGCGCGTGCGATCGCAGTGGCCAGCTTCGGCTCATGCGGAATCACTTCGGTGATCGACGTGATGCGGTCGCAATGGCGCTGGCCGCTGGGCGACACGGTTTCCAGCGTGTAGGCGCCACCCTGGCGCTGCAGCGCGAGCAGGGTATCGGCCATGTCCGGCCGCAGGTTGGTGCCGGCCAGCTGCCAGCGCGTGTCGCCTTGCTGGATCAGCTGGTGCAGGTAGACGGCCTGATGGGCGCGGTGGAAGGCGCCCAGCCCGAGGTGCAGGATGCGCAGGCGATTCGAGGAAGCGTCAGGGGACATCGGAGTTCCGGGGCGGCGTCAGTGGGCGGTGGCGAGCAGGCGCCCTTCGGTGTCGAACAGGTGCAGGTGGCTCACGTCCACGTCCACGCCGACCGCGTCGCCGGCCGCGAGCGAGGTGCGGCTGTTCTGCCGCAACACGATCTGCGCGCCGCGCTGGGTGTGCAGGTACACCAGGGTCTCCGCGCCCAGCGCTTCCACCAGCTCCACTTGCGCCGCGATCTGGCCGCGGCCGGCATCAGTGAGGCGCAGGGCTTCCGGCCGCACGCCCACGAAGGCGGCGTTGCGCGCCTGCGCCGCGGCCATGGGCAGCTCGGCCAGCTCCACCACGTTCATCTGCGGCGTGCCGATGAACTGCGCCACGAAGCGGTTGGCCGGCTGGTCGTACAGCTGCAGCGGCGAGCCCACCTGCTCGATGGCGCCGTCACGCAGCACCACCACGCGGTCGGCCAGGGTCATGGCCTCCACCTGGTCGTGCGTGACGTAGATGGTGGTGGCGCCCAGCTCGCGGTGCAGCTTGGCGATCTCCACCCGGGTCTGCCCGCGCAGCGCCGCGTCCAGGTTGGACAGCGGCTCGTCGAACAGGAACACCTTGGGCGCCCGCACGATCGCGCGGCCGATCGCCACACGCTGGCGCTGCCCGCCCGACAAGGCCTTGGGCAGCCGCTCCAGGTAGGGCGTGAGGTTCAGGATCTCGGCCGCACGCGCCACCTTCTGCGCGATGACGGCCTTGTCCACCTTGGCCAGGCGCAGCGCGAAGCTCATGTTCTCCGCCACGGTCATGTGCGGGTAGAGCGCATAACTCTGGAACACCATCGCCAGGTCGCGTTGCGCCGAGGGCAGGCGCGTGATGTCGCGGCCGTCCAGCATGAGGCTGCCGCCGTCGACGGCTTCCAGCCCCGCGATCAGCCGCAGCAAGGTGGACTTGCCGCAGCCGGACGGGCCGACGAAGACGACGAACTCCCCTTGCTCGATGGTGAGGTCGATGCCCTTGATGGCGCGGTGCGTGCCGAAGAACTTCTCGACGCCGCTCAGTTGCAGGAATGCCATGTGTCTTTCTCCTTACTTGACGGCGCCGAAGGTCAGCCCCTGCACCAGCTGCTTCTGGCTGAACCAGCCGAACACCACGATGGGTGCGATGGCCATCACCGAGGCCGCCGACAACTTGGCCCAGAACAGGCCTTCGGGGCTGGAATAGGAGGCGATCAGCGCGGCCAGCGTGCCGGCCTTGGCGGCGGTGAGGTTGAGCGACCAGAACGCTTCGTTCCAGCTCAGCACCAGGCACAGCAGGCCGGTGGAGGCCAGGCCGCCCAGGCTCAACGGCAGCACGATGTGGCGGAACTCATGCCACAGGCTGGCGCCGTCCATGCGCGCGGCTTCGAGGATGTCCACCGGGATGTCCTTGAAGTGCGAATACAGCATCC
The DNA here is from genome assembly GCF_036231905.1 of Ideonella sp. BN130291. NCBI lineage: Bacteria > Pseudomonadati > Pseudomonadota > Betaproteobacteria > Burkholderiales > Sphaerotilaceae > Ideonella > Ideonella sp. BN130291. Next base: position 250,566 of record NZ_JAZARE010000004.1, read on the forward strand.
ACACCATCAGCGGCAGGTTGCTGAGCGTGAACACGATGATCAGCCCCAGCCGCGTGTCCAGCAGCTGCGTGCTCTGCGCCATCACGTACACCGGCACCAGCGCGCCCACCGCCGGCATCATCTTGGTGGACAGCATCCACATCAGCACGTCCTTGGTGCGGCGTGTGGGAAAGAAGGCCATCGAATACGCCGCGGGCGCAGCGATCAGCAGGCCGACCAGCGTGGACACCACGCTGGTGATCACCGAGTTCTGCGCGTACTGCAGGTAGTCGCTGCGCGTCTGCACCAGCGTGTAGTTGTCCAGCGTGGGCGTGAAGTGCCACATGGTGGACACCGAGATCGCCTGCAGCTCGGTCTTGAAGGACGTGAGCAGCATGAAGGCGATGGGGAAGAAGACCAGCAGCGCCACGGCCCAGGCGGCGAGGGTGCGCGCCACCAGGCCCGGCGGAAACCGAAGTGCAACAGGGGAGGCCATGGCTACCTTTCGAGGTTCTTTCCGACCATGCGGATCAGGAACACCGCCGCCACATTCGCCAGCAGCACCGCGAACAGCGCCCCCGCCGAGGCCACGCCCACGTCGAAGTTCAGCAGCGCCTGCTTGAAGATCAGGAAGGCGATGTTGGTGCTGGCATCCCCAGGGCCCCCGCCGGTCGTGGTGAAGATCTCGGCGAACACCGACAGCAGGAAGATCATCTCGATCATCACCACCACCGCGATCGCGCGTGACAGGTGGGGCAGCACCAGGAAGCGGAACTGCTGCACCGCGTTGGCGCCGTCCATGCGGGCGGCTTCCAGCTGCTCGCGGTTCATGCTCTGCAGCGCGGTGATGAAGATCAGGATGGCAAAGGGCAGCCACTGCCAGGCCACCATCACGATCACCGAGAACAGCGGGTAGTCGGTCAACCAGTCGATCGGCTGCGCGCCCACCGCCTTGCTGATCTGCGCGAACACGCCGTAGATCGGGTTCATCATCATGTGCTTCCACAGCAGCGCGTTCACCGTGGGCATCACGAAGAAGGGCGAGATCAGCAGCACCCGCACGATGCCGCGCCCGGGGAAGGGCTCGTTCACCAGCAGCGCGATGGCGATGCCCAGCACCACCGTGATCGCGATCACGCTGCCCAGCAGCAGCAAGGTGTTGCCCACCGCGGTGGAGAACGACGGGTCGGTGACGAAGAACTCGTAGTTCATCAGGCCGATGAACTCGTGCTCGCCCGGCTGCATCAGGTTGTAGCGGATGACCGAGAAGTACAGGGTCATCAGCAGCGGCACGATCATCCAGAGGAAGAGCGTGACCACCGCCGGCGCCAGCAGCACGCGGGCGAAGGGTCGGGCGACGGCGCGCTGCGGCTCGGCCGATCCGGGGCTGGCGCGGCGCCGGCCTGCGAGCGAGGGCGCCGCCACCGGCGCGGCGGCGTCCAGCGCTGCATCGGGCGCCGCCAGCGTCGCAGCGTCGGTGGTGGTACTCAGCACAGCTTGCTCCGGCTTACTTGTAATAGCCCGCCTTGCGCATCTCGCGGTCGGCGGCGAGTTGCGAGGCCTTCAGCGCGTCGTCCACCGAGGTCTTGCCGGCAAGCGCCGCGCTCATCTGCTGGCCCACCGCGATGCCGATCGCCTGGAACTCGGGAATGGCCGCGTATTGCACGCCCACATACGGGCTCTTGGGCAGGGTGGGCTCGTTGGGGTTGGCGGAGAAGATGGCCTTCTGCTCGGCCTGGCCGAACTTCGCGGCCTGGCGGAACTCACGCGACAGGTAGGTGGACTTGCGGGTGCCGGTGGGCACGCTGCCCCAGCCGGCCTCCTTGGCCACCAGCTGCACATAGTCCTTGGAGGTGGCCCAGTTGATGAACTTCTGCGCCGCGTCGGCATTCTTGGAGCCGGCCGGAATGGCCAGCGCCCAGGCCCAGAGCCAGTTCGCGCCCTTGTCGGTCACCGCGGAGGGCGCCTGCACGAAGTCCACCTTGTCGGCCACCTTGCTCTGCTTGGGGTCGGTGATAAAGGAGGCGGCGATGGTCGCGTCCACCCACATCGCGCACTTGCCTTCGTTGTACAGCGCCAGGATCTCGTTGAAGCTGTTGGACGAGGAGCCGGGCGGGCCGTACTTCTTGAGCAGGTCCACGTAGAAGTTCACCGCGTCCTTCCAGGGCTTGCTCTCCAGCTGCGGCTTCCAGTTCATGTCGAACCACTGGCCGCCGAAGGCATTGACCATGGTGGTGATGAAGGCCATGTTGTCGCCCCAGCCCGGCTTGCCGCGCAGGCAGATGCCGTACACGCCGTTGGCCGGGTCGTGCATCTTGGCGGCGGCGTCGCGCACCTGCTCCCAGGTGGGCCGGTCGGCGAACTTGATGCCGGCCTTGCTGGCCAGGTCGGTGCGGTACATCAGCATCGAGCTCTCGCCATAGAACGGCGCGGCGTAGAGCTTGCCGTTGGCCGACAGGCCGTTGCGGATGGCCGGCAGCAGGTCGTCCACGTCGTAGCCGGCATCGGGCTTCAGCTCGTTGAGCCAGCCCTTCTTGCCCCAGATCGGCGTCTCGTACATGCCGATTGTCATCACGTCGAACTGGCCGCCCTTAGTGGCCACGTCGGTGGTCACGCGCTGGCGCAGCACGCCTTCTTCCAGCGTCACCCACTTCACCTTGATGCCGGGATTCGCCTGCTCGAAATGCTTGGTGAGCTTCTGCATCTCGATCATGTGGCCGTTGTTCACCGTGGCCACCACCAGGTCGGTGGCACCGGCCATCAGCGGGGCCACCAGGCAGCACGCCAATGCAATCGCCTTGAGTTTCATGATGTCTCCAGATCTCGGTTGGAAGGGCGGCCGCAGCTGGTGGCGGCACTGGTGCGAAGCGTAGGTCCGGCCCCCTGCGGCGCGTGGTACTCGGCCCGCGAATGCCTGTACTTTTTTGCACAGGCCGTTCAGGGTTTTCCTTGATGTGTGGTGCGGTCTCCGGGAGATGCCGCCTGCAAGGAAGTATTGGAGGCCGGGGTGTGCTGCGCCCGGCCGCGCGGGGCTCGAAGCCTCAGTTCCAGCGCCAGGTCCAGATCAGGTCCAGCGCGTTGTCTTCGCCGGCCTGCGCGCGCAGGGTGAAGCGCTGGGCGATGCGGTAGATCGCCTGCCAGCTGCCGGCGGTGCTGTTCACGCCGCGCTCGTAGCCCACGTACCAGCGGCGCGAGATCTGCTTGCCCAAGGACACCACGGTGTTGCGCAGGTCGCCTTCGCCTTCCTGGCGCACCGAGAAGTCGTCCAGCCCCAGCGCCTTGATCACCTTGTCGGTGGTGGATTCACCTTCGCCGGACAGCAGCGCCAGGGCCGCATGCTGCAGCAAGGCGGTGTCCGCGCGCCCCAGGCCTTCGGGCGCGCGGCCCAGCACCAGCCACGAGAGCTTGTCGGCTTCGGCCATCTCCGGCTCGGAGAACAGGCGCACCCGCGGCTTGAGCGCGGTGCCGCCCACCGACACACCGACGCGCACATCGGTGTTGGGCCGCAGGGCCACGATGTCCAGGCGCGGGTTCTCCACCGGGCCGCTGAAGTCCACCAGGCCGCGTTCGATCTCCAGCTTCTGGCCGTAGGCGGCGTAGGTGCCGTTCTCGGTGCGCACCGTGCCGTTGACGGCGAGCCGGCCGTTGGGCGTGGTCATGCGCAGCTGGCCGCGCAGGTAGGCGTCCAGGCCGCGGCCGCGGATGTGCAGGCGCTCGCCGAGATCGATGTTCATGGTGGCCTGCACGCTGCGCGGCGGCTTGGGCGGCGCCTGGGCTTCCTGCGCCTGCGCCCGTGCGCTGTCGATCGGCTTGGTGCTCGGGCGCTGCACCACGCTCACGTCGTCGTCCAGCGTGGGTGCGTCGCTGCGGCTGAAGTCGATCAGCCCTTCATCCACGACGAAGCGGCCGTCCAGCCGGATCGCGTCACGCTCCAGCGCCAGCTCGGCCTGGCCGCTGGCCACGATGCGCCGGTCCACCCGGCCCAGCAGCTCGAAGTGGCCGGCGTTCAGCCGCAGCTGCGCGCGCGGGGTGTCGCCCAGGCTGGCGCCGCCTTCGAGCCGCAGCAGGCCGTCGCCGCCCTTGACGGTGAAGCGCTCGATCTGCGCGGTGGGGCCTTTCAGCGCGATCAGGATGTCGCCGTCGGTCACGTTCACGCCCTGCAGCAGGTTGCGCGCGCCCACACCGCGGCCTTCGAGCCGGCCGGTGTATTCGGGCGCGCCGAAGCGGCCGCCCAGGCTGGCGCCGGTGTGCAGCTGGCCGGTGAGGCGCCAGCCCGGCGGGGTCCACGGGCCCCACACGCCGAGGTTGTCCACGCGCAGCTCGAGCACGCCTTCCATCGGCGAATCCTTGTCGGGCCACACCGCGCGCGGCGGCAGGCGCAGGCTTTGGGCACCGGCCAGCACACCCACGGTGCTGCCCGCCAGCGCCTCGGTGAAGTGCCACACGCCTTCGTTGGCGTTCACGCCGAAGCGCAGGTCGGTGAGGCCCAGCGTCTGGGTGCCGCCTTCGTCGGTGACGGACAGGTCGCCGCGGCTGCGCTCCAGCACCACGTCGGCCTGGAAGGCCGCGCCGGTGGTGATGGCCACATGGCCGCCCACGGTGAGGTCGCCGCCCCAGCCGAACTCGGGCTGCAGACGGGCCAGCAGCGGCGCCACCCGCAGTGGATCCAGCTGCGCCTGCACGTTCACCTGGGCCGGCTTGTCGCCGCTGCCGGCCTGCCAGCGCATGTCGCGCCAGCGCAGGGTGGCGCCCAGGAGTTGCAGCTGGCCCGGGCGGGCGTTGGCTTGCAGCAGCTGCCCCTGGCCGCCAAAGGCCAGCTCCGCCTGCAGGCCATCGGCCACCAGCCATGCGGCGCCGGGGCCGCCGGCGATGGGGCCGGCATGCAGTTGCTGCACCTGGCCCTGCCAGCGGCCGCCCTCGGCCTGCGGCAGCCAGGCCCCGGTGAGCTGCAGCTGCAGTCCGGTGGGCTGGCCGGCGCTGCTGCCCAGCAAGGCGTCGGTCCAGGCCGGTGGCCGTGCGGCGGTGTCCAGGCGCAGCTGCAGCTGGTGGTTCTGCTGCGTGCCGCTGGCCTGCAGGCGCAGGCGCTCGGCGCGTTGGGCGCCCCAGGCCAGGCCATCGGCGTTCAGGGCGACCTCCAGCGGCGCGGTGGCACCACCGCCAAAACGCCAGCGCGCGTCGGCGGTGTCCAGTGACACGTTGCCCGCTTTCAGCTTGGCAATTCGTGCATCGCCTTCGCTGCGCAGCGCGGGCCAGCGGCCCTGGGCCTGGGCCTGCAAGGTGACGCTGCCGGAGCGCGGCTCCCAGTTGGCCGCCCCAGGGACCAGGCGCACGAGCGGCGCCAGGGCGGCCAGTGCGGGCGCCTGTGCGTTGACGCGCCAGGCATCGGCCGCGCCGTCGCCCTGCAACGCCAGCTGGGCCTCCACCTGCAGCCGGCTGTCGGCGGCCTGCAGGTCGGCCACCAGCGCGGCCTGCGGTGTGCCGGCATCGGCGCGCAGGCTCGCCTGGCCTTGCAAGGGCACGCCCGCCAGGCGGCTGTTCGCCAGCGTCAGCTGCATCCGGCCACGCAGTGCCTGCCAGTTGGGCTGTGCGGTGCCTGCCGGCTGCGCGAGGTCCGCCTCCCAGCGGCCGTTCAGGCGATGGCCGCCCTGGCGCCAGGCGCTGCCTTCGGGGCCGGGCCACCAGGGCAGGGGATCGAACTCGGCCAGCTCGCCGCTGCCCTTGAAGCGCCAACGCCCCTGCTGCTCGCGGGCCGTGGCCTGCGCGGTCGCGCGCGCCGTGCCGGCGCTGGCGTTGAGCTGGCGCAGCGTGATCTCCAGGCCATCGGCCAGGCCGGTGGCGCTGCCCTCGGCCTGCAGGCGCACCGGCGCACCGGAGCCGCCCGCCAGCTGCCCTTCCAGTCGGGCGCGCAGGTCGGCCGCCCAGCGCCGCGCGGTGGCGGTGTCGCCGCCATGCAGCGTCATGGTCACCGGACCGCTCAGCGTCATGGCGGCCAGGCGCTGGTCCAGCCGGGCCGGCTGCACGGCGCTGAGGGTGGTGTCCAGCGCCAGGGTGCCGGCGTTCCAGCGGCCGCTGCCGCGGATGTCGCCGGCGGGTTGCGCGGTGGTGCCCAGCGCCAGGGCCATCGCATGCACGTCCAGCCGCTGGTGGTCCCGCGGCTGGCCGCGGAGGTCCAGCTGCAGGCTGCGCACGGGCAGCTGGCCTTCGTCCCAGCGGCCGGGCAGGCGGTTGTGCACCTGCAGGTCGACGCGCGCCGGCTGCGCCATCCCGGTGGTCGCCAAGGTGGCATGGCCGTCCAGGCGCGTGGCCGGCAGCCCGGTGGCCAAGGTCGCGAGATCCAGCCCAGCCATGTGGGCCTGCAGCTCGGCCAGCGGCCAGGCCGCAAAGGGCGTGAGCACGCTGTGCAGGTCCAAGGTCGCCGCAGGAGCCTGCGGGCCGGGCGCCGCACGCAGCTGGCCGCCGAGTGTCAGGCGCTGCAGCGTGCCGCCGGCCGTGACGCCGGCCTGCCAGGCGCTGCCCAGCGGGCCGGTGGCGCCGGCCAGGGCTTGCGACTGCACCTGCAGCTGCGCGGCCAGCGCCATCGGCGCGACGGCGTCGATGTGCCCCTGACCCTGCAGCTGCAGCCGGTCCCACGCAAAGGCGAGCTGCTCGACGCGGTGCACGCGGCCCTGGTCAGCGCCGAAGTGCAGGCTCGTGCGCAGCTCGCGCAGCGGTGTTGCGCTGTCGATCTGCAGCGCCTGCACCTGCACTTGAGGCAGCAGCAGCTCGATCGGCAGCTGCAGGCTGCGTGGCGCTTGCAGGGGTGTGTCGCTCGCAGGGCCGGTGCGCACCGCCACGCGCTGCGCGCGCAACCCTGTGACCACCAGCCGAAGCCACGCGCCGGAGTAAGGCCGCCATTGCCATTGCAGGTCTTGCCAGGCCATGGCGTCGATGTCCACCTGCACCGCGCTGCCGTCGAGCTTGAAGGCCACGTGGTCGGCGGCGAAGGGGCCGCCTTGCAGCGACCCGCGCCCGCCGGTGATGCGCAGGCCGGACACCTGGGACAGCAGCCACGCCGTGCCGGCCTCGGTGCGCAGGGCCTGCCAGCCACCCACCAGGGCCAGGCCCAGCAAGAGCAGCAGGCCGATGAAGAGCAGGCCGGTGGCCAGGCTCCAGCGCCGCAGCCGGCTGCGGCGCGCCGGCGTCGGCGTCGGCGTCGGCGCGCCGGCTGCCGGGTTGGGCGGATTCACCGGGTCGGCCATGGTGTCAGAAGGCAATGCCCACGCTGGCGTGCAGCCGCCATTCGCGCGTTTCATTGCCGTAGGCCAGGTCCAGCCGCAGCGGCCCGACGGGGCTGCGCCAGCGCACGCCCGCACCCACGCCGACCGCTGGCTTCAGCTCCGAGAAGTTGTCCGCGGCGCGGCCAGCGTCCACGAACACCGCCCACCACACGCTGGGCAGGCGCGCGGACACCGGGCGGCCGGCTTCCAGGCTGGTGGTGAACAGCACCCGGCCGCCGGTGACTCCACCGTCGTCCGCTCGCGGCGCCAGGGTGCGCCAGCCATAACCGCGCACCGACTCGTCGCCACCGGCACGGAAGCGCAGCGGGTCCGGCACCTCCACGCCATTGGCGGTATACACCTGCCCCAGCTCCAGGCGCGCGCTACCAAACCAGTGGCCGCCCAACGGCCGGTACAGCGTGGTGCGACCGTACAGGCGGGCGAAGGCACCGGCGCGGTTGCTCTGGTCGTGCGCGCGGCCGGCGCCCGATTGCAGGCTGAGCGTGTAGCCCTTGGTGGGCAGCACGTTGCTGTCGAGCTGGCGCCAGCCCCAGTGGTAGTTGCCGGACAGCGCATTGGCTTGTTCATGCGTGTCGGCCGTGGTGCGGGTGGCGCTCAAGGCCTCCACGAAATAAAAGCGCTGCCTGTGCGGCGTGTCCTGGCTGCGGCCCAGGCGCAGGCTGGCGGAGGTGACGGTGTCCTCGTTGGTCTTCTGCCGCTCCACCGAATAACCCAGCAGGTTGCGCCAGAAGTCGTGTTTGACATGCGTGCTCAGGTCGCCTTCCACCGCCTGCCGGTCGCGGCCCCATTCGACGCGGGTGCGGGAGATGACCGGCCACCCGAGCAGGCGCCGGTGCCAGTGTTCCAGCGAGGTGCGGGGGCCGGCATTCGCGCTGTAGCCGATGCCCACCGTGGCTTGCTGCAGGCTCAGCTCATGCACCCGCACCGTCACGCGGGCGGCGGCGGCCTGCTCGGGGTTGGGGTCGAGCACCACGCTGGCGCGGTCGAACAGGCCCGAGGTCTGCAGCCGCTCCTGGTAGTCCAGCAGCAGCTGGTCGGTGAGCGGCGCGCCGGGTTCGAAGCCCGCGAGGTTGCGCACCGAGCTGTCGTCCTGGTGCTCCAGGCCTTGCACGTCGAGCACGCCGGCGCGGAACAGCGGGCCGCTGTCGGCCACCACGAACAGGCGCACCGAATCGTCGTTGACGTTCACCTGGGCGCCGGTGCCGCTCCAGGTGGCCGCGGCATAGCCTTCGGCGCGCAGCTGGGCAAGGGCGGCCGCCTTGGCGTCGCTCCAGCGGGCATTGCTAAACGGCGCGCCGGGTTGGAGCTGCCAGCCGTCGCGCAAGGCCGCCAGCACGGCCTGGGCGCGCGGCTCGCCAGCGGAGGCCTGGCGCTCCAGTTCGCCTTCCACCTCGAAGGTGACGCGGCCGATGTGCACCCGCGGCCCCGGCTGCACGCTCACCCGCACCCGCGGCGGGCTGGTGTCCGGCTCGCGCCGCACCTGCACCACCGGCTGGAAATAGCCCTCGGTCTCCAGCAGCTCGCGCACCTGCGCCGGCGCCGCGCCCACCAGGCGCGCGACCTCGGGATCGCTCACGCTGTCCTGCCCGGCCAGGCGGGTCAGGCGGGCGAGATCGAGGTTGTTGGCCAGCAGGGCCTTCAGCTCGCCCGGTGCGTCCACCACCAGCTCCACCAGGGGTTCTGGCGGTGCGGTGGGCGCACCCGTGCGCTGCGAGGGATCGAGCGTGCCGCAGCCCGCCAGGCCCAACGCCAGCAGCAGGCAGGCGATGGGCCTGGCCAGCGCCGCCTTCATTTGCTGAGCAGCCGCATCGCTCCTTCCAGCCCGGCCAGCGTGAGTGGGAACATGCGCTGGTTCATCAGCTGCTGCACGATCGCGATGCTCTGCCGGTACTGCCACACGCCCTGGGGCTCGGGGTTGATCCAGGCGAACTTCGGGAACGCATGCGTCAGGCGCTGCAGCCATTCGGCACCGGGTTCCTCGTTGTTGTATTCCACGCTGCCGCCGGGCTGCACGATCTCGTAGGGGCTCATGGTGGCGTCGCCCACGAAGATCAACTTGTAGTCCTTGTTGTACTTGCGGATCACGTCCCAGGTGGGCGTCTTCTCGCTGAAGCGGCGGCGGTTGTTCTTCCACATGAAGTCGTAGACGCAGTTGTGGAAGTAATAGAACTCCAGGTGCTTGAACTCGCTCTTGGTGGCGGAGAACAGCTCCTCCACGCGGTGGATGTGCTCATCCATGGTGCCGCCCACGTCCATCAGCAGCAGCACCTTCACCCGGTTGTGGCGCTCGGGCACCATCTTGATGTCCAGCAGGCCGGCGTTGGCCGCGGTGGAGTGGATGGTGTCGTCGAGGTCCAGCTCCTCGGCCGCGCCTTCGCGCGCGAAGCGGCGCAGCCGGCGCAGGGCCACCTTGATGTTGCGGGTGCCCAGCTCCTTGGTGTCGTCGTAGTCCTTGTAGGCGCGCTGGTCCCACACCTTCACCGCGCTTTTGTTGCCACCCTGGCCGCCGATGCGGATGCCCTGCGGGTTGTAGCCGGAGTTGCCGAAGGGGCTGGTGCCACCGGTGCCTATCCACTTGCTGCCGCCTTCATGGCGCTCCTTCTGCTCCTCGAAGCGCTTCTTGAGCGTGTCCATCAGCTCGTCCCAGCCCATCTTCTCGATGGCGGCCCTTTCCTCCGGGCTGAGCTCGAGTTCCAGGTTCTTGCGCAGCCAGTCCAGCGGCACCTCCTGGGTGAAGTCGGCCAGCTGCGCGATGCCCTTGAAATAGGCACCGAAGGCCCGGTCGAACTTGTCGAAGTGGGCTTCGTCCTTGACCAGCGTGGTGCGGGCCAGGAAGTAGAACTCGTCCACCGAGGGGCCGATCACCTCGGCCTTCAGTGCCTCCAGCAAGGTGAGGTATTCCTTCACCGAGACCGGCAATTTGGCCGCGCGCAGCGTGTAGAAGAAATTGATCAGCATCGGAATCGCCCGCTGGCAACGAATGTTCCCAAGCATACTTCGGCCCCGATGTCCGCTTCCCCGTCCTTCAACAGCACCGAGATCGCCTACCTGATGGTGAGCGCCCAGCAGCTGGTGCTGGGCATCGGCTGGGTGATCGGTGCCCGCCTGATGCCGGCCGCCCGGATGGCGGCGCTGCACTGGGCGGGGTGCGCGCTGCTGACGGCCTTGTCGCTCACGCTCTATGTGGCAGGCGCCCAGCACAACGACCCGTTGTTGCGCCTGACCGGCAATGCCTGCGTCACCTTGACGCTGATCGCGCTGCAGCGCGGCGTGTGGCACTTCTACGGCGCACCGCTGCGCTGGGGCTGGCACGCGACGGTGCTGGGGCTGGCCATCGGCGTGTCCCTTCTGGGCATGGCGGACGATCACCGCAGCTGGCGCATGGGTGTGCTGTCGGCGCTGCTGTCCGGGCTGTGCCTGTCCACCGCCTGGGACCTGATGGCGCTGGCCGGCGGGCCGCGCCAGCGCCGCTTCGGCCTGGCGGTGGCGGCACCGCTGGCGCTGGGCGGGCTGGTGTTTGCGCTGCGCAGCGCGCGTGCCCTGCTGCTGCCGGCGGGGGCGGTGCACGAGGTGTCGGCCGACACGCTGGGCAACTTCATCGCCGCGTTCGTCTACCTCGTGATCACGCTCACCTTCCAGCTCACCCTCCTGGCGCTGGTGTTCTCCCGCCTGGTGGCCCAGCTGCAGCGCACCTCACGCCGCGACGCGCTCACCGGCGTGATGAACCGTCGCGCGCTGGACGATGCGCTGGTGGACGAGGAGCACCGCGCGCGCCGGCTCGAGGCCCCGTTCGCGGTGCTGATGATCGATGCCGACCACTTCAAGAGCATCAACGACCGCTTCGGCCACGCCGGCGGCGACCGCGCGCTGCAGCACCTGGCCGCGCTGATGGGCGCACAGATGCGCGACATCGACCGGCTGGGCCGCTACGGTGGCGAGGAGTTCGTGGCGCTGCTGCCCGGCACCACGCTGGAGCAGGCCCAGGCGGCGGGGGAGCGGGTGCGCGAGCGGGTGGAGGCGGTGCCGCTGATCTGGCAGGAGACGCCGGTGGCGCTGTCGGTCAGCGTCGGCATCGCGGCCTGGCAGGGCGCTGACGATGCGCTCGCCGCCCTGCTGGCACGGGCCGACGGCGCGCTGTATGCGGCCAAGCGCGCCGGCCGCAACTGCGTGCGGGTGGGCGGCTGAGGCTTCAGCGCTTGGCGCGGCCGCTGCTTCGGCCGTCGCCGGCTTCCTTGCCGCTGCCTTTGCCGCCCTTGTTGACGGCCGGGTCGTGCCGCTTGAGCCAGGCAAAGAACTCGCCGTACCACAGCGCGCTGTTGCGTGGCTTCAGGATCCAGTGGTTCTCGTCCGGGAACCACAGCAGGCGCGCATCCACGCCCTTGGCCTTGAGCGTGTTGTAGTAGGCCAGCCCCTGGGCGTCCGGCACGCGGTAGTCCAGCGCGCCGTGGATCACCAGCGTGGGGGTCTGCATGTGCTGCACGAAGGCATGCGGGCTTTGTGAGTGCACCTTGGCCGGATCGTCCCAGTACCAGGCGCCCAGCTCCTTGGCATGCCAGGTGTATGCGTCGTCGGCGAACATGGCCGTCCAGTCGAAACAGCCGGCGTGGCAGACGTAGGCGGCGTAGCGGCCGGCCGGTACATGGCCGTTCATCCAGGCGGCCATGAAGCCGCCGTACGAGCCGCCGGTGGCGAACACGCGCTTCGGATCGGCCCAGCGCTGGCGCAGGACCCAGTTGGTGCCGGCTTCCACGTCCTGCAGCTCGTATTCGCCCCAGCGGTGGGTGATGGAGTCGGTGAAGTCGAAGCCGAAGCCGCTGGAGCCGTGGTAGTTCACACAGGCCACCACGTAGCCCTGGGCGGCGAAGAGCTGGTTGTTCCAGCGGTAGTGGAAGGTGTCCAGCGAGGCCGCATGCGGGCCGCCGTGGATGCTGTGCATCACCGGATAGCGCTTCTTCGGGTCGAAGCCCGGCGGGTACACCAGCCACATGTGCACGTCGTCGCCACGGGCGCCGCGCAGGGTGACTTCCTCGTGCCGGCCGAACTGCAGGCCGGCCAGCAGCTCGTCGTTGAAACGTTCGATGCGGCGCGGCGCCTCGCCGGGGCGATGCACCGTGGCCCGCGCCGGATGGTCCATCGCATCGGCCACGCTGACCAGGGTGTCCCCGGCCAGGTCAAAGCCGTGCACCATGCCACCACGCACCACCACTTCGGCCTGGCGGGTGGCGAGGTCGAAGCGCCACACATGCGTGCGCGCCTGCTGCTCGGCGCTGCAGTACAGCGCCCGGCCGTCCGCCTGCCACAGCAGCGGCGCATGCACGTCGTGGTCCCAGTCCGCGCTCAGCACCTCCCAGCGGCCACTGTCGCGTGACCAGGTGGCGATCTGGTCCGGCATGGTGTGGCGGCGCTCCTCGTGGCGGGCCAGGAAGGCGATGCGCTGGCCGTCGGGGCTGTAGCGCGGTGCACTCATGTCCCAGGCCGGGTCGGCGGCCACCGGCTGCACCTGCCCGCTCCTGAGCTCGATCTCCGCCAGCGCAAAGCGGTTGTCCAGCCGCTTCTGCGCCGCCGGATCGTGGGCGAAGGCGATGCGGCGGCCGTCGGGCGAGATGTCGAAGGCGTTGCTGTCAGGGTCGGCGCGCTCCAGCTCCCAGGGCGTGCCTTCGAACAAGTCGCGCACCTTGCCGGTCCGCACGTCCAGCACATGCAGGTGGGCCACCCGGTCCTGGTGCACGAAGTGGTCCCAGTAGCGGTACAGCGCCTCGCTGGTGACGTAGCCGGATTCCTTACGCGCCTTCCATTCCTTCAGCCGCTTGGCCTGCGCTTTCTGGCCGACCAGGTCCGGCCACACCCAGGAAACGAACGCGATGCGTCGCCCATCGGGGAACCACTTGAAGGCCTCCACGCCGGTGGCCACGCTGGCCGCGCGGCGTGCTTCGCCACCATCGGGCGGGATCACGTAGAGCTGCGGTTCCTCGTCCTTCTCGCCCTGCTGGTCGCGCCGGGCGATGAAGGCGATCAGGTCACCGCGTGGCGACCAGCGCGCCTGCCCGTCCTTGTCACCGCAGTGGGTGAGGGCGCGTGGCTCCCCGCCTGTGGTGGGCAGCAGCCACAGGCCGCTGCGGGCGCTGTTGTCCTCCATCGAGTAGTGCGTCAGCGCGCAGACGGCGGCGTGGCCGTCGGGGGCGAGCGACGGTGTGCCCAGGCGCGCGATGCGCCAGAGGTCCGCGATGGTGATGGGGCGCCGGCGTGCCATTCAGTGAGGGTCCCGTCAAACCTTGGTCTTGCGGCCGCGGCGCCAGCGCAGCGCAGCCCATTTGCCGGCGCCGCAGCCAAGTGCGATCAGCACCAGGCCGGTCATGGCGCGGGCGTTGTAGCCTGGTTCGGCAAAGAAGTCGAAGCCCAGCCACTGGCCCACGGCCCAGCCGGCCAGGCCGCCGAGCAGGAAACCGAGCGCGTCGCTGACGCCTTCGACGAGCAGCTCTTTGGGGTCGGGGCGGCTCACCGGTTGTGCTTCTGCATGAAGACGAGCTTCTCGAACAGGGTGACGTCCTGTTCGTTCTTCAGCAGCGCACCCACCAGCGGGGGGATGGCTACCTTGTCGTCGCGCGACTGCAGCGCCTCCAGCGGAATGTCCTCGGCCACCAGCAGCTTCAGCCAATCGAGCAGCTCGGAGGTGGAGGGCTTTTTCTTCAGCCCGGGCAGGCCGCGCACGTCGTAGAAGTTCTTCATCGCGGCACCCAGCAGCTCCTTCTTCAGGCCGGGGAAGTGCACGTCGATGATGGACTTCATCGTGTCCGCATCGGGGAACTTGATGTAGTGGAAGAAGCAGCGGCGCAAAAAGGCGTCCGGCAGCTCCTTCTCGTTGTTGGAGGTGATGAACACCAGCGGCCGGTGCTTGGCCTTGACCAGCTGGCGCGTCTCGTAGACGTAGAACTCCATGCGGTCGAGTTCGCGCAGGAGGTCGTTGGGAAATTCGATGTCGGCCTTGTCGATCTCGTCGATCAGCAGCGCCACCGGCTGGTCGGCCTCGAAGGCCTGCCACAACACACCCTTGACGATGTAGTTGCGGATGTCGCGTACCTTCTCGGAGCTTTCGGCGTCGGACAGCTGGCTGTCGCGCAGGCGGCTCACCGCGTCGTATTCGTACAGGCCCTGCTGGGCCTTGGTGGTGCTCTTGATGTGCCACTGCAGCAGCGGCAGCTTGAGCGTGCGGGCCACCTCTTCGGCCAGCATCGTCTTGCCGGTGCCGGGCTCGCCCTTGACGAGCAGCGGGCGCTTCAAGGTGATGGCGGCGTTCACCGCGAGCATCAGGTCCTGGGTGGCGACGTATTGATCGGAACCTTGGAACTTCATGGAGAGTGCCTGTCGGAGGTGTCGGACCAGTATAGGGCCGCCCCTATAATTCTCGGTTGGCCCTGAACACCCTAGCTGGTTCCGATGAAAAAAGCGCTCACCCTGTCGACCCTCCTCGCGAGCCTCGCTGCAGCCGCCTTCTTCGGCGCACCGGCCGCCCAAGCCCAGACCGCCGCCTCCGCGCCCGCCACGGCGGCCGCGGCATCGGGCCCTTCGCCGGCGGCCTCGCCGCGTGCGGCCGACAAGCTGGTTGCCATGTGCATCGGCTGCCACAACATTCCGGGCTACCAGGCCAGCTTTCCTGAAGTGCACAAGGTGCCGATGATCGCCGGCCAGAGTGCCAAGTACATCGTCAGCGCCCTGAACGCCTACAAGAAGGGTGACCGCAAGCACCCCACCATGCGCGGCATCGCGCAGTCGCTGTCCGACCAGGACATGAACGACATCGCGAGCTACTACGAGCAGCTGGCCGCCAAGGCCGGCGAGCCCGCCAAGCTGCCCGACACGCTGCAGGTGCCCGCCGACGTGCAGGCGCTGCTCACCAAGGGTGCGTGCGTGTCCTGCCATGGTGCCAACCTGAACAAGCCGCTGGACCCCAGCTACCCCAAGCTCGCCGGCCAGTACAGCGACTATCTCTACGTGGCGCTGAAGGCCTACCAGGTGGAGAAGAACCCGCACGTGGGCCGCAGCAACCCCATCATGGCCGCCCAGGCCAAGCAGTTCAGCCATGCCGAGCTGAAGACGCTGGCCAACTACATCGGCTCGCTGCCCAGCGAGCTGAAGACGGTGCCGCAATCGCGCTTCCGCTGAAGCACTGGCCGCCCGAACCAAAAGCCGCTGTGTCCCAGCGGCTTTTTTGTTTCCAGCGCCCGCGGAGTAACCCGCAGGCACCCGGCCCGGAGCTTGCCTAAACTGCCCCGCACTCAATTGACGGGAGTTCAGCGATGAAGCACTACTTCGCCCTTGGCGCCCTGGCCGCGGCGCTCGCCCTGCCGGCGGGCGCGCAAACCCTGCGATGGGCCAGCGCGGGGGATCCACAGACCATGGATCCTTATTCGCAAAACGAGAACCTCACCAACAACATCAACCATCAGATCTACGAGTTCCTGGTGGAGCGCGACAAGAAGCTGGGTTTCATCCCCGGCCTGGCCACGGAGTGGAAGCAGACCAGCCCGCTGCAGTGGCGCTTCAAGCTGCGTCCGGGGGTGAAGTTCCACGATGGCAAACCCTTCACCGCGGACGACGTGGTGTTCTCGGTGCTTCGCGCGCGCGAGAAGACCTCGCAGATCGCCGCCTACGCCACCGCACTCGGCGAGCCGAAGAAGGTGGACGACCTGACGGTGGAGTTCAACCTCAGCCAGTTCAACCCGATCTTCCTGGACCACCTGAACACGGTCTTCATCATGAGCAAGGCCTGGTGCGAGGAGCACAAGGCCACCAAGCCGCAGGACTTCGGCAACAAGGAGGAGATGTTCACCGCCCGCAATGCCAACGGCACCGGCCCCTTCATGCTGGTGACACGCGAGCCCGACGTGAAGACGGTGCTCAAGCGCAACCCCAACTGGTGGGGCAAGCAGGAAGGCAATGTGCAGGAGGTGGTGTACACGCCGATCAAGAGCGACGCCACGCGGCTGGCCGCGTTGCTGTCGGGCGAGATCGACTTCGTGCTGGACCCGTCGCCGCGCGACCTGGAAAAGCTGCGCAACACGCCGACGGTGAAGGTGATTGACGGGCCGGAGAACCGCATCGTCTTCGTCGGCATGGACCAGGCCCGCGACGAGCTGCTGTATTCCAGCGTGAAGGGCAAGAACCCCTTCAAGGACGTGCGGGTGCGCAAGGCGATGTACCAGGCGATCGACATCGAGACCATCAAGACTAAGCTGATGAACGGCCAGGCGGCGCCCACCGGCGCGCTGGTGCCCACGCCGATCGCGAGTTTCAACGACCCCGAGGTCGAGAAGCGCCTGCCCTACGACCTGGAAGCCGCCAAGAAGCTGATGAAGGACGCCGGCTACGCCGACGGCTTCGAGGTCACGATGGACTGCCCCAACAACCGCTACATCAACGACGAGCGCATCTGCCAGACGCTGGCCTCGATGTGGGCGCGGCTGAACATCAAGGTGCGGGTCAACGCGATGCCCAAGACCACCTACTTCCCCAAGACGGAAAAGCTGGACACCTCGCTGTACCTGTTCGGCTGGGGCGGCTCGATCACCGATGCGGAAACCACCTTCACGCCGATCTACCGCAACCGCGGCGAAAAGGGTGTGGGTGAATACAACCGCGGCAACTACAAGGACGACGAGCTGGACGCGCTGGTGGCCGCCTCCAGCAAGGAAGCCGATCCGGCCAAGCGCAAGGCGCTGATCAAGCAGGTGTTCCTGCGCCACAACGAGCAGGTGCACCACATCCCGCTGCACCGCCAGTTCATTCCCTGGGCCACACGGGCGGGTGTGAGCGTGGTGCACCGGCCGGACAACTGGCTGGAGACGCAGTGGGTGACGATCAAGTGAGCTAAAGGCCGCGGGATGCCCGAGCTGCCCGACGTCACCGTCTACGTCGAGCGCCTGGATGCACGCGTGCGCGGCCAGGTGCTGCAGCGGGTGCGGGTGCTGAACCCGTTCCTGCTGCGCACCGCGGTGCCGCCGATCACACAGGCCGAAGGCCGGCGGGTGCTGGGCGTGGAGCGCCTGGGCAAGCGGGTGGTGATGGCGCTGGAGGACGGGCTCTTCCTCGTCATCCACCTGATGATCGCGGGCCGTCTGCGCTGGCTGGCGGCCGGCGCCAAGCCGCCCGGCAAGATCGCACTCGCCACCTTTGAGTTCGAGGGCGGCATCCTGGTGCTCACGGAAGCAGGCAGCAAGCGGCGCGCGTCGCTGCACCTGGTGGCAGGCCGCGACGCGCTGGCCGCACTGGACGCTGGAGGCATGGACGTGCTGGCCGGTGACCTGGCCAGCTTCGCCGACCGCCTGCAGCGCGAGAACCACACGCTGAAACGCTCACTGACGGACCCGCGCCTGTTCAGCGGCATCGGCAACGGGTATTCGGACGAGATCCTGCATCGTGCGCGGCTCTCGCCGATCCTGCTCACGCGGGCGCTTTCAGAGCAGCAGGTGGCCGCCTTGTTCGATGCCGTGCGGGCGGTGATGAACGAGTGGACCGAGCGCCTGCGCGCCGAGGCGGACAAGGCGGGTGGCTGGCCCGGCAAGGTGACGGCCTTCCATGCCGGGATGGCGGTGCATGGCAAGTTCGGCCAGCCGTGCCCGGTGTGCAGCGCACCGGTGCAGCGCATCGTCTACGCCGAAAACGAAACCAACTACTGCGCCCGCTGCCAGACCGGTGGCAAGGTGCTGGCCGACCGGTCGCTGTCGCGCTTGCTCAAGGCGAGCTGGCCGCGCCACATCGACGACCTCGAATGACAAAACCCGCCGGGCGTTGCCACCGGGCGGGTCGTGAGGAACAAGCCGGCTGAATTACTTCAGCTTGGTTTCCTTGTACAGCACATGCTTGCGTGCCTTGGGATCGAACTTCATGAATTCGAGCTTTTCGGGCGTCGTCTTCTTGTTCTTGTTCGTGGTGTAGAAGTGGCCGGTCCCCGCAGTGGATTCCAGCTTGATCTTTTCGCGTCCGCCTTTGGTGGCCATGATGCTCTCCTAGATGTGCGGTGAGCTTACAGCTCGCCCTTGGCGCGCAGGTCGGCGACGACCTGCTCGATGCCGACCTTGTCGATCAGGCGCAGCGCGGCGTTGCTGATGCGTAGGCGGACCCAGCGGTTCTCGGTTTCGAGCCAGAAGCGGCGGTACTGCAGGTTGGGCAGGAAGCGGCGCTTCGTTTTGTTGTTGGCGTGGGAGACATTGTTTCCCACCATCGGGCGCTTGCCCGTGACTTGACAGACGCGTGCCATGACGCTTCTCCGGTTCAATCGTTTCAGGCTCGGTGCCTAGAGCAGGGGACTCTCATCGAGCCGCCTGGGTGGACACCCTTCGAGGGCTTGGACGCCCCCAATGGAACGCCCGGCCGAATTCGGCAAAGACCGCGAGTATAGCGGATTTTCCGGACCCGGCCAACCGTCGCAGGCTACTGCTGCTCCAGAAAGCGCTGCGCGTCCAGGGCGGCCATGCAGCCGGTGCCGGCGCTGGTGATGGCTTGGCGGTACACATGGTCCTGCACGTCGCCAGCGGCAAACACGCCCGGCACGCTGGTCATGGTGGCGAAGCCGTCCAGCCCGGTGCGGGTGACGATGTAGCCGTCCTTCATCTCCAGCTGGCCCTTGAAGATGTCGGTGTTGGGCGAATGGCCGATCGCGATGAAGCAGCCCTTCAAGGCCAGCTCCTTGGTGGTGCCGTTCTGCGTGCTCTTCAGGCGCACGCCGGTGACCCCGCTCTGGTCGCCCAGCACCTCGTCCAGCGTGTGCCACAGGTGCAACTCGATCTTGCCTTCGCGCACCTTGGCGTCGACCTTGTCGATCAGGATGGCCTCGGCCCGGAACTTGTCGCGCCGGTGGATCAGGTGCACCCTGCTCGCGATGTTGGACAGGTACAGCGCCTCTTCCACCGCGGTGTTGCCGCCGCCGACCACGCAGACGGTGTCGCCCTTGTAGAAGAAGCCGTCGCAGGTGGCGCAGCCGCTGACGCCGCGGCCCATGAAGGCCTCTTCGCTCGGCAGGCCCAGGTACTTGGCGGACGCGCCGGTGGCGATCACCAGGCTGTCGCAGGTGTAGGTGCCGGCATCGCCCTTGAGCGTGAACGGGCGCTTGGAGAGATCGACCTCGTTGACATGGTCGAACACGATCTCGGTGTTGAAGCGCTCGGCGTGCTGCAGAAAGCGCTGCATCAGTTCCGGGCCCTGCACGCCCATCACGTCGGCGGGCCAGTTGTCCACCTCGGTGGTGGTCATCAGCTGCCCGCCCTGGGCCAGGCCGGTCACCAGCATCGGCTTGAGGTTGGCGCGTGCGGCATAAATGGCGGCGGTGTAGCCGGCCGGGCCGGAGCCGAGGATCAGGACTTGTGCGTGCTTGTGGGTGGACATGGGTCAGCCAACGACGTGATGAAGGGGAAGTGCCAGGGCAGAAGTGTCTCGCAACTCTGACATGGGGTTCGAACCCAGTGGCAGCACCCCTGTCAATCGGCACAATTGAGAAATACTAGGAAAGTGCGGTAAAAGTGCCGAATCGGCCGTACCGCCTGCAACTTCAAGCCAGAGAGGGCCCCATCGATGTCCATGCTTTCGAATCTCGACCTGATCCGCCGGGTGCCGCTGTTCTCGATGCTGACGAACGACCAGGCGCAGGCGATCGCCGACAGCGTGGTCAAGCGGCGCTTTCGCCGCGGGGAAATCATCGTCGAGCAGGGCCGCAAGTCGAATGCGCTGTTCATCCTGCTCAACGGCCGGGCCCGGGTGCTCACCGCCGACTCGCGGGGCCGCGAGGTCATCCTGGCCGTGCTGCAGTCGGGCGACTATGTGGGCGAGATGAGCCTGATCGACAACGAGCCGCATTCGGCCACCGTGCGCGCCGAGGTGCAGACCGACATGCTCATCCTCGGCCGCGCCGAGTTCGCCCGCTGCCTGCCGGAGAACTCCAGCCTGTCCTACGCCATCCTGCGCGGCCTGGTGTCGCGCCTGCGCTCGGCTGACCGCCAGATCGAGTCGCTGGCCCTGCTGGACGTGTACGGCCGGGTCGCGCGCACGCTGCTGGACATGGCCGAAGAGGACAACGGCATCAAGATCATCCGCAACAAGGTCTCGCGCCAGGACATGGCCAAGATCGTGGGCGCCTCGCGCGAGATGGTCAGCCGCGTGATGAAGGACCTGGAGGAGCGCGGCGTCATCGAGACGCAGGAAAACGGCTCCGTGATCCTCAAGGAACGCCTGCACGGCGGCGAATAAGTCACTGCCGGCGCGTTGGTGACCGCTGGTCACCGGCTCGCCGCCTTCTCGCAAGGGTGCTTGATCCACAATCGCGCCCATGACGTTCCCGCTCGGTTCCCTGGGCGCTGATGGCAGCGCCGCATCCGGTTCCACCTACACCCGCAAGTCTTCGCCCCGCAAGGCGGCAGCGCCCGAACCCGCCGCCGTTCCCGCCTGGCGCACCCAGGCCGCGCTGGTGGCCGGTGCCGTGGTGTGGCTGCTGTTCGTGCTGGCCATGCTCAGCCACAGCATCACCGACCCCGGTTTCACCACCTCGGGTGATGGCAGCCCGCTGCACAACCAGGCCGGCTTGCTGGGCGCATGGCTGTCGGACCTGGCGCTGTTCCTCTTCGGCTATTCGGTGTGGTGGCTGGTGCTGGTGTCGGCCCGCGCCTGGCTCGGTGCGCTGGCGCGGCTGCTGCGCCATGAAGCCGGCCACGAGCCTCCCACGCCGGCGGCGAGGCTGGCGTTCTGGGGCGGCCTGCTGCTGTTGATGGCGGCCAGCACCTCGCTCGAATGGAGCCGGTTGTACCGCCTGGAAGGCCACCTGCCCGGCCATGCCGGCGGGGTGCTGGGCTACACGCTGGGGCTGTTCAGCACCAAGTGGCTGGGCTTTGCCGGCTCCGGCGTGTTCTGGATCGCCACGCTGGTGCTGGCCATGGCGCTGGCGCTGCGCTTTTCGTGGGTGCGGGTGGCCGATGCCATCGGCGCGCGGGTGGATTCCCTGCGCGACAAGCGCCAGGAGCGGCTGGAGCGGGCCGAAGACATCCGCATCGGGCAGCAGGCGCTGGCCGAGCGCGAGCAGGTGGCCGAGGTGGAACGCCAGGTGGTGGAGGAACACGGCCCCATCGTCATCGAGGCGCCGGTGATCGAGGTGCCGAAGTCCGAGCGCGTGGCCAAGGAGCGCCAGAAGCCGCTGTTCACCGATCCGTCGGACACCAAGCTGCCGCAGGTGGACCTGCTGGACGCAGCGCCCAGCCGGCTGGAGTCGACCGTGACGCCCGAGTCGCTGGAGATGACCTCGCGCATGATCGAGAAGAAGCTGCGCGACTTCGGCGTGGAAGTGCGGGTGGTGGCCGCTTCGCCCGGCCCGGTGATCACGCGTTATGAGATCGAGCCGGCCACCGGCGTGAAGGGCTCGCAGATCGTCAACCTCGCCAAGGACCTGGCGCGCAGCTTGAGCCTGGTGAGCATCCGCGTGGTGGAGACCATCCCAGGCAAGAACTACATGGCGCTGGAGCTGCCCAATGCCAAGCGCCAGACCATCAAGCTGGCCGAGATCCTGGGCTCCCAGGTCTACAACGACGCGGCTTCGCAGCTGACTATGGGCCTGGGCAAGGACATCATCGGCGCGCCCATGGTGGCCGACCTGGCCAAGATGCCGCACTGCCTGGTGGCCGGCACCACCGGCTCGGGCAAGTCGGTGGGCATCAACGCGATGATCCTCAGCCTGCTCTACAAGGCCGAGGCGCGCGACGTGCGGCTCATCCTCATCGACCCCAAGATGCTGGAGATGAGCGTCTACGAGGGCATACCGCACCTGCTATGCCCGGTGGTCACGGACATGAAGCAGGCCGGCAACGCGCTCAACTGGTGCGTGGGCGAGATGGAGCGGCGCTACAAGCTGATGAGCAAGCTGGGCGTGCGCAACCTGGCCGGCTACAACAAGAAGATCGACGATGCCGCGGCGCGCGGCGAGAAGCTGCCCAATCCCTTCAGCCTGACGCCCGAGGAGCCCGAGCCGCTGGAGCGCCTGCCCTTCGTGGTAGTCGTCATCGACGAACTGGCCGACCTGATGATGGTGGTCGGCAAGAAGATCGAGGAGCTGATCGCTCGCCTGGCGCAGAAAGCGCGCGCGGCCGGCATCCACCTGATCCTGGCCACCCAGCGCCCCAGCGTGGACGTGATCACCGGCCTGATCAAGGCCAACATCCCCACCCGCCTGAGCTTCCAGGTCAGCAGCAAGATCGACAGCCGCACCATCCTGGACCAGATGGGTGCCGAGGCCTTGCTGGGGCAAGGCGACATGCTGTACCTCACGCCGGGCGGCGGCCTGCCGGTGCGGGTGCACGGCGCGTTCGTCAGTGACGAGGAAGTGCACCGTGTTGTCGAATACCTCAAGTCGCAGGGCGAGCCGAACTACATCGAGGGCATCCTCGAGGGCGGCACGCTGGACGAAGCGGGGGGCGGTGACGGCAGCGGCGTGGGTGGCGACGGCGGCAATGGCGAAGCCGACCCGATGTACGACCAGGCCGTGCAGGTGGTCCTGCAGCACCGGCGTGCGTCCATCTCGCTGGTGCAGCGCCACCTGCGCATCGGTTACAACCGGGCAGCCCGTTTGCTGGAACAAATGGAGAAGTCGGGGCTCGTAACGGCCATGGCCACGAACGGGAACCGCGATCTGCTGATTCCGAAACGAGACGAATGAAAAACCTGCTTGCCGCCGCCTTGCTGGGCGGTGCCGTCTTTGCTGCCCATGCCGACGCGGTGGACTCGCTGCGTGAGTTCGTGCGCGAGGCCAAGACCGGCCGCGCCAGCTTCACCCAGACCGTCACCTCGCCCGACGGTGCGAAGAAAAAGAACTCCAGCGGCAGCTTCGAGTTCGCGCGGCCCAACCGCTTCCGTTTCAGCTACGCCAAGCCCTTCGAGCAGACCATCGTGGCCGACGGCCAGAAGGTGTGGATCTACGACGTGGACCTGAACCAGGCCAGCTCACGCAAGATCGGCCAGGCGCTGGGCGCCACGCCGGCGGCGCTGCTGGCCGGCGGCTCGCTCGACAAGGATTTCGACTTGAGTCCGCTGCCGGCCAAGGACGGGCTCGAATGGGTGCAGGCGGCGCCCAAGTCCAAGGACGGCGGCTTCCAGTCGCTGCACGTGGGCTTCAAGGGCAAGACCCTGGCCGCGCTCGAGATCGTGGACAACTTCGGCCAGCGCTCGCTCCTGCAATTCAATGGCGTGGCCACGAACGTGTCGATCGCACCTGAAAGCTTCAGCTTCACGCCCCCGAAGGGCGCGGACGTGATCGAGCAATGATGTCAGCCCCCGGCCGCGGCGTACCGCGGCTCCGTCCCCCCGAGGGGGCTTCCCCACGAGCTTGGGGCGGCCCGGCGCTCGCGGGGCCCCGCGCTCAGGCGTCCACCAAGCCCATCTCGGGGCTGAGCATCATCTTCTCGATGTCCATCAGGATCAGCATGCGCTCGAGCTCGCCGGTCTTGATCGTGCCCAGCCCCAGGATGTGATTGGAATCGATGCTGCCGTTGAACTCCGGCGCCGGCTTGACCTGATCGGCGCCCAGCTCCAGCACGTCGCTCACCGAGTCCACCACGATGCCCATGGTGCGGCCGGCGATGTTCATCACGATCACCACGGTGAAGCTGTTGTATTGCGCGTCCGCCAGGTTGAAGCGCAGCCGCATGTCCACGATCGGCACGATGGTGCCGCGCAGGTTCACCACACCCTTGACGAAGTGCGGCGCGTTGGCAATGCGGGTGGGCGGCTCGTAGCCGCGGATCTCCTGCACACGCAGGATGTCGATGCCGTATTCCTCGGCACCCAGCTTGAAGGACAACACCTCGCGCGGCACGCCCTGCATGGCGGCAGCCTGGCTGACGGCACGGGTTTCGCTGGTGGTGCTGGCACTCATGGTCGGGATTCCTTTGGACACGGATGAAGACGGACTCCCCAGTGTCACGCGCCCGCCCGTGGACGAAAGCGGCGAATAGCGGCCTCAGGCAGGCGCAATTCCAGCGCCGCCGGGCGCGCGCTGCACAATGCAAGAGCCATGTCCCAGGATGCCCTGTTCGATGACGATCCGCAGCCGGCCCGGCCGGCGGCCGCAGCCCCGGTGACGGCCACGCAGGCCCCGCTGGCCGAGCGGCTGCGCCCGCGCACCCTGGACGAGGTGATCGGCCAGCAGCACCTGCTGGGCCCCGGCAAGCCCCTGCGTGTGGCGTTCCAGACAGGCCGCCTGCATTCAATGATCCTCTGGGGCCCGCCCGGCGTGGGCAAGACCACGCTGGCGCGCTTGATGGCCGGCGCCTTCGACGCCCAGTTCATCGTGCTGTCGGCCGTGCTCTCGGGTGTGAAGGACATCCGCGAGGCGGTCGAACGGGCACAGGTGGCGCGCTCGGGCGGGCGCTATACCGTGGTGTTCGTGGACGAGGTGCACCGCTTCAACAAGTCGCAGCAGGACGCCTTCCTGCCGCATGTGGAATCGGGCCTGTTCACCTTCATCGGCGCCACCACCGAGAACCCGTCCTTCGAGGTGAACTCCGCACTGCTGTCGCGGGCCACCGTGCATGTGCTGAAGGCGCTGGACAACGACGACATGGTGGCGTTGGTGGAGCGTGCCCGGCAGGCGCTGGCCGCGCCGCCGCTCACCGATGCGGCGCGCCAGCGGTTGATCGGTTATGCCGACGGCGACGCTCGCCGGCTGCTCAACGCCTATGAAAACCTGGTGGCGCTGGCGGGCCCGGTGGCGGAGCTGGACGAGGGCGCCTTGGAGCGGGCGCTGGGCGAGCAGCTGCGCCGCTACGACAAGGGCGGCGAGCAGTTCTACGACACGATCTCCGCGCTGCACAAGGCGGTGCGCGGCTCCGACCCGGATGCCGCGCTGTACTGGCTGGTGCGCATGCTCGACGGCGGGGTCGATCCTCGCTACATCGCGCGCCGCGTGGTGCGCATGGCCAGCGAGGACATCGGCCTGGCCGACCCGCGCGCCCTGCGGGTGACTCTGGACGCTTCGGAGGTGTACGAGCGCCTCGGCTCGCCGGAGGGCGAGCTGGCCCTCGCTGAAGCCGTGGTGTACCTGGCGATGGCGCCCAAGTCGAACGCGGTCTACCAGGCCTTCAACGCCGCCAAGGCTTTCGTCAAGCAGGACGGCACCCGTCCGGTGCCGCTGCACCTTCGCAATGCGCCCACCAAGCTGATGAAGCAGCTGGACTACGGCCGCGGTTATCGATACGCGCATGACGAGCCGGATGGTTTTGCCGCGGGCGAGCGCTACCTGCCGGAGGGCCTGGAAACGCTGCGTTTCTACGAGCCGGTACCCCGTGGCGTGGAGGCCCGTATCGGGGAGCGGCTGGAGGAAATGCGCCGGCTGAATGCGGAGTCGAAGAACCCACGCTGAACGCGCGCGGGTTTGGTGAATTCGTCGCCGTCGCGGCGGGTAAGTCCGGGAGTTTGCAGGGAAACCCCCCACCTACAATCCCGCCCAGCCTGCACCGGGCCTTGGAGCCGTGCGACAGGCGAAGCCCGGCCCACCTCTTGCGTGCGCTGCGGCGGACAACCAGGAGACCTCCTCGATGGATACCTTAGTACAGCAGATCATCAATGGTCTGGTGCTCGGCAGTGTGTACGCGCTGGTGGCACTGGGCTACACCATGGTCTACGGCATCATCAACCTGATCAACTTCGCACACGGCGAGGTGCTGATGGTGGGCGCGCTGGTCTCCTACAGCGTCGTCACCGTGCTCAAGGACTCGGGCCTGCCCGGCTGGTTGATCTTGCTGATCTCGCTGATCGTCGCCATGGTCGTGTGCGCGGTGCTCAACTTCACCATCGAGAAGATCGCCTACCGGCCGCTGCGCAATGCGCCCCGCCTGGCTCCGCTGATCACTGCCATGGGGATGAGCCTGCTGCTGCAGACCCTGGCGATGATCATCTGGAAGCCGAACTACAAGCCCTATCCGATCCTGCTGCCCAGCGAGCCGTTCTTCATCGGCGGGGCGGTGATCAACACCACCCAGATCCTCATCCTGGTGGTCACCGGCGTCACACTGGCCGGCCTGATGTACTTGGTGAACCACACCCGGCTGGGTCGTGCGATGCGCGCCACCGCGGAGAACCCGCGCGTGGCCGGCCTGATGGGCGTGAAGCCTGACATGGTGATCTCCGCCACCTTCATCATCGGTGCCTGCCTGGCCGCGCTGGCCGGCGTGATGTACGCCGCCAACTATGGCTCCGTGCAGCACACCATGGGCTTCCTGCCCGGCCTGAAGGCCTTCACCGCCGCGGTGTTCGGCGGCATCGGCAATCTCGCCGGGGCCATGGTCGGCGGGGTGGCGCTGGGTGTCATCGAGTCCCTGGGGGCCGGCTACATCGGCATGCTGACCGGCGGCGTGCTGGGCAGCCACTACCAGGACATCTTCGCGTTCATCGTGCTGATCCTCGTGCTCACCTTGCGGCCGCAGGGCCTGCTGGGCGAACGCGTGGCCGACCGCGCCTGAAGGAACCTTCGCCATGAAGAACAAGTACGTCGTCTTCCTCATCTCGGCGGTTGCGCTGCTGATCCTGCCGCTGGTCTTCCAGCAGGCGGGCAACTTCTGGGTCCGCATCCTGGACTTCGCGCTGCTGTACGTGCTGCTGGCCCTGGGCCTGAACATCGTGGTGGGCTATGCCGGCCTGCTGGACCTGGGCTATGTCGCTTTCTATGCGGTGGGCGCCTATTGCCTTGGCCTGCTGGCGTCGCCCCAGCTGACTGAAAGCTTCGCGGCCATCCGCAGCAGCTTTCCGCAGGGCATCCACCTCTGGGTGTGGGTGGTCATCCCGATCGCCGCGGCGCTGGCCGGCCTGGCCGGCGTGCTGCTGGGCGCGCCCACGCTGAAGCTGCGCGGCGACTACCTGGCGATCGTGACGCTGGGCTTCGGCGAGATCATCCGCGTGTTCATCAACAACCTGGACTCGCCGATCAACATCACCAACGGCCCCAAGGGCATCGGCCAGATCGACTCGTTTCATCTGTTCGGCTTCAACTTCGGCAAGACGCACGAGTTCTTCGGCATCGACTTCAACTCGGTGACGATGTACTACTACCTGTTCCTCGCCTTGGTGGTGTTCAGCGTGATGATCTGCTACCGGCTGGAGCGCTCGCGCATCGGCCGCGCCTGGATGGCCATCCGCGAGGACGAGATCGCCGCCAAGGCGATGGGCATCAACACCCGCAACATGAAGCTGCTGGCCTTCGGCATGGGCGCCACATTCGGCGGCGTGTCGGGCGTGTTGTTCGCCACCTTCCAGGGCTTCATCTCGCCGGAATCGTTCAGCCTGCAGGAGTCGATCATGATCGTCGCCATGGTGGTGCTGGGCGGCATCGGCCACATCCCGGGCGTGATCCTGGGCGCGCTGCTGCTGTCCGCGCTGCCGGAGGTGCTGCGCTGGGTGTCCGGGCAGTTCGACCTGCAGATGATCACCGGCGGCCGGCTGGACGCCGCCATCCTGCGCCAGCTGCTGATCGCGGTGGCGATGATCGCCATCATGCTGATCCGCCCGCGCGGCCTGTGGCCCTCGCCGGAGCATGGCAAGGCCGCCCCCACGCCGGCCAGCAAGTGAGGAGCAGCACAACATGAGCGAATCGGTTCTCAAGGTCAGCGGCGTCTCCAAGCGCTTCGGCGGCCTGCAAGCCCTGTCGGACGTGGGCATCACGATCGAGAAGGGCCAGGTCTACGGCCTGATCGGGCCCAACGGTGCTGGCAAGACCACCTTCTTCAACGTGATCACCGGGCTGTACACACCCGACTCCGGCACCTTCGAACTCGGCGGTGCGCCCTACAAGCCCAGCGCCGTGCACGAGGTGGCCAAGGCCGGCATCGCGCGCACCTTCCAGAACATCCGGCTGTTCGCCGAGATGACCGCGCTGGAGAACGTGATGGTCGGGCGCCATGTCCGCACCGGCTCCGGCCTGCTGGGCGCGATGTTCCGCACGGGCAAGTTCAAGAGCGAAGAGGCCGCGATCGCCTCGCGCGCCCAGGAGCTGCTGGACTATGTGGGCATCGGCCGCTACACCGAATACAAGGCGCGCACGCTGAGCTACGGCGACCAGCGCCGGCTGGAGATCGCCCGCGCGCTGGCCACCGACCCCAAGCTGATCGCGCTGGACGAGCCGGCCGCCGGCATGAACGCCACCGAGAAGGTGGTGCTGCGCGAGCTGATCGACCGCATCCGCAAGGATGGCCGCACCATCCTGCTGATCGAACACGACGTGAAACTGGTGATGGGCCTGTGCGACCGGGTGACGGTGCTCGACTACGGCAAGCAGATCGCCGAAGGCACGCCTTACGACGTGCAACGCAACGAGAAGGTGATCGAGGCCTACCTAGGCGCCGGCCACACCGCACATTGAATCACCCCGGTCCAGCAGGAGCGACATCGAATGAGTGACAACCAAGTACTGCTGCGGGTCAATGGCCTGAAGGTGGCTTATGGCGGCATCCAGGCGGTCAAGGGCGTGAGCTTCGAGGTGCGCCAGGGTGAACTGGTCAGCCTGATCGGCGCCAACGGCGCCGGCAAGACCACCACGCTGAAGGCGATCACCGGCCTGCAGCCGGTGGCCGCGGGCGACGTGGAGTTCATGGGCAAGTCCATCCGCGGCCAGGGGTCCTGGGACCTGGTGAAACAAGGCCTGGTGATGGTGCCGGAAGGCCGTGGCACCTTCACCCGCATGACGATCACCGAGAACCTGCTGATGGGCGCCTTTGTGCGCCGCGACACCGAGATCGACGCCGACGTGGAGAAGGTGTTCAGCATCTTCCCGCGTCTGAAGGAGCGCCGCGCCCAACTGGCCGGCACCATGTCGGGCGGCGAGCAGCAGATGCTGGCCATGGGCCGCGCGCTGATGGCCCGGCCCAAGGTGCTGCTGATGGACGAACCCTCGATGGGCCTGTCGCCCATCATGGTGGACAAGATCTTCGAGGTGGTGAACGACATCCACAAGCAGGGCACCACCATCCTGCTGGTCGAGCAGAACGCCAGCCGCGCGCTGCAGCTCGCCAACCGCGGCTACGTGATGGAGTCGGGCGAAGTCACCATGAGCGGCGAGGCCAAGGCGCTGTTGAACGATCCGAAGGTCCGCGCGGCGTACCTCGGGGAAGCCTGAACGGCTTCTCCTCGGCGCGCCGCTTGCGGCCGAACGTGGGCTCCCCCGCGCCCCCTCCAAGAGGGCGCTCCAGCATGACATGGGAGCCGGCTTGCCAGCCGGCGCCACTTCGCGGGCTGAGCACTATTGCCACCGTGGGATCACGGCTGCTGTCCGGACCGAACATTCGTCACACCAGCAGGGGTCTTCCCTAGGCATCTCTTCAAGCAGGCTGTAAGCCAATGGCGCCTACGCTGCCTGCTCGCAGCAAGAGGAGACGTTCCATGAAGCCTTCCGTCCCGTTCCTGGCCCTGGCTTCGGCCTTCGTGCTCGCCACAGGCACTGCCCAGGCGCAGGCCCCGGTGGGGTCTGGCAAGCCGCTGCGGGTGGGGTTTGTCTGCCCGTTCACCGGCGGGTCGGCCGACTTCGGCAACAGCGCCCGCCTGGGCGCGGAGCTCGCCGTCAAGGAAATCAACGAGGTGGGCGGTTATGTCGGCCGCAAGCTCGAACTGGTGGCACGCGACGACAAGGCCAACCCGGACGCCGGGCGGGCCATCGCGGAAGAGCTGGTGCTCAAGGAGAAGGTGGACTTCACGGTTGGCTACTGCAACACCGGGGTGGCGATGAAGTCGCTGGACGTGTTCCAGGACCACAAGCACCTGCTGATGGTGCCGGTGTCCACCGGCTCGGCGGTGACCGCCAAATACCCGGCGGCTGACAGCTTCATCTTCCGCATGTCACCCCGCGACACGCTGCAGGCGGCCTTCCTCGTCAACGAGATCGTGGACAAGCGCGGGCTGCACAAGGTGGCGGTCTTTGCCGACAAGACCGGCTACGGCCAGGGCGGCCTGAAGGACGTGGAGAAGTTCCTCGCCGACAAGGGCCTGAAGCCGGTGTACGTGGCCAGCTTCGAGCTCGGCGTCAAGAGCCTGGTGGATGAAGCGAAGGCCGCGAAGGCGGCTGGGGCCGATGCGATCGTCGGCTACACCGTGGGCCCCGAGCAGGCGGTGCTGGCCAAGGCGCGGGCGGAGGCTGGATTCACCGGGCCGCTGTTCGGGCCCTGGCCCCTGTCCTTCCGCACCGTGTGGGACCAGTCCGGCGGTGCGGCCGAGGGGTCCATGGTGGTCCAGTCCATCATCCAGGACCTGTCCAACGAACGCCGCTCATCGTTCATTGCTCGCCTGAAGCGCCATGCCGGCGACCAGCGCATCGGCTCGCTGATGGCCGCGGCGCAGAGCTACGACGCGGTGCACCTGATGCTGCGCGCGGTGTTCCAGACCCACGGCGACACCTCCGGCACGGCCTTGAAGGCGGCGCTGGAGAACTTCGAGAAGCCGTACGCGGGCGTGGTGACCACGCACGACCGGCCCTTCTCCATCAGCGACCATGACGCGTTCTCGATGAACATGATCTGGCTGGGCGTGTGGCGCAAGGGCGAGGTGCAGTTCTACTACCCGGAAGACGCCAAGCGGGCCAGCGTGATCCGGCGCAAGACGTCCTGAGCCGGATCAGTCGACCTTCGCCCCCGAGCGCTTCACCACCTGCTCGTACTTGGCCAGTTCGGCCTTCACGAACTGGCCGAACTGCTCCGGCGTGGTGGGCGAGGGTTCGGCGAGCAGCGCCGCCATGCGGGCCCTCACGTCGGGCGCGTTGAGTGCGTCCACGAAGGCCTTGTTCAGGCGCTGGGTGACGTCTGCCGGCAGCCTGGCCGGGCCGAACAGCCCGAACCAGGTGTTCACGTCGAAGCGCGCCAGCCCGAGCGACGCGCCGGCTTCGGCGATCGTGGGCAGATCCGGCATCGGGCTGGAGCGGCGCGTGGTCGTGACCGCGACCGCCTTCAGCTTGCCGGCCCTGATGTTGGCGGAGGCGGCCGCCAGGTTGTCGAAGTTCAGGTCCACCTGGCCGGACAGCAAGGCCAGCTGCGCCGGGTTGGCGCCGGCGTACGGGATATGCACCATGAAGACGCCGGCCTGCGTCTTGAACATCTCGCCCGCCAGGTGGCCCGCGCTGCCATTGCCACCGGAGCCGTAGTTCAGCTGGCCGGGGTGCGCCTTGGCATAGGCCACCAGGTCGGCGAGGGAGCGGACACCGAGGCGCTGCGCCGTCTCGGTGTTCATCACCAGCACGTTGGGCACCTCCGCCACGCGGGTGATGGGCGTGAAGTCGCGCACCGGGTCGTACGGCAGCTTGCTGTACAGCCAGGGGTTGATCGCGTGGGTGGCCACGGCGCCCATCACGATGGTCAAGCCGTCGGGCGGCGCCTTGGCCACCAGGTCGGCGCCCAGGTTGCCACCCGCGCCCGGCTTGTTGTCCACGACCACGGTGCCCAGCGTGTCCTTCACCTTGTCGGCGAGCAGGCGCGCCACCGCGTCCAGTGGCCCACCGGGCGGGTAGGGCACCACCAGCCGGATCGGCCGGCCGCCCGGTTGGGCGAAGGAGACGCTGGCGTTCAGCGCCGTGAGCGCGACGAAGGGCAGGGCGAGCAAGGGGCGGCGTTTCATGCCACCCAGCCTACCTCAGCCCATTCGTCCTCAGGCAGCCCGCAGCTTGGAGCGCGCCCAGGCGTCGGAGGCGCGGGCGGGCGTCTGGCCACTGGCGGTGGCCCGGTCCAGCAACTCCAGCACACGTTCGCGGATGCGGCTCACTTCAGTCATCACGGCCTTTTCCTCGCCTTCGCCGCGGTACTCCCGCGCCACGCTGACGATGCCGCCGGCGTTCACCAGGTAGTCGGGCAGATAGAGGATGCCGCGTGCGTGCAGCGCGTCGCCATCGGCCGGCGTGGCGAGCTGGTTGTTGGCCGCGCCGGCCACGATGCGGCTGCGCAGCGTGGGGATGCTGGCGCTGTTGAGCACCGCGCCCAGCGCACAGGGTGCCAGCACGTCCACCTCGGCCGAGAGAATCTGCTCCACCGGCAGCACCTCGGCGCCGAAGCGCGCCCGCGCCTCGTCCACCCGCACCGGGTTCACGTCGGCCACCACCAGGGTTGCGCCCGCGTCGTGCAGGAACTGCGCGAGGTGCATGCCCACCGCGCCCAGGCCCTGGATGGCCACACGCACACCGTCCAGCGAGTTGCGCTGCAGATGGCGCATCACGCCGGCCTCGATGGCCACGAACACGCCCCAGGCGGTCTTGGGCGAGGGGTCGCCGCCGAAGGCACCGTCGCGCGGAATGCCGCTCACGAAGCCGGTGTGCTGCTGCACCTGCCGCATGTCGGCGGTGGTGGTGCCCACGTCTTCGGCAGTGATGTAGGCGCCGCCCAGCGATTGCACCGCGCGGCCGAAGGCGGCGAACAGGGCTTCGCGCTCGGCGGCGTCATTGCGCCAGCCGGCCGGCTTGAGGATCACCGCCTTGCCACCGCCGAAGGGCAGGTCGGCCATCGCGTTCTTCAGGCTCATGCCCTGGGCCAGGCGCAGCGCATCCGTCAGCGCGGAGGCTTCATCCGCGTAGTTCCAGAAGCGGCAGCCGCCAAAGGCCGGGCCGCGGGCCGTGCTGTGCACGGCGAGGATGGCCTTCAGCCCGCTGGCGGGGTCCGCCACGAGCAACACACGTTCATGCGGTGGCTCGTCGGGCAGGCCGAACAGGGAGGTGAGGGCGGGGGCGGTGGCGGCGGCCGGAATGGCGCGCGCAAGATCGATGATCGCGTTCATGGCGAAGACGGCACTCGTGATGCGTGAGGAACGTCCGGCAGGGCGCCGGACGGCGTTGCCGCGGCTTGTGGCCGCGGCGGCGCGAGCTTAACGCAGCGGTGTTCGCAACAGGAAATGCCGTCTGTGCATCGGGTGATGCTCACGCGCCGTGTGTGTGTCTGCGGCCGGCGCGTTGCGCCTTCACGTCACTGGCGCGACATGAGCCTGCTACGCAAGCACGCCGCCTACGCGCCGTGCTTGTCGGCCTCGGAGGTGAAGGCGTCGGCGTAGAACTCGTCTTCCGGCAAGCCGCAGCGGGCGACGAAGTCGCGCTTGGCGGACTCCACCATGATCGGCGCGCCGCAGGCATACACCTGGTGGCCGGAGAGATCCGGCAGGTCCGCCATCACCGCCTGGTGTACGAAGCCGGTGCGGCCGGTCCAGGCCTCGTCGGGCTTGGCTTCGCTCAGCACCGGCACGTAGCTGAAGTTCGGCATTTCAGCGGCCATCTGCAGGGCCCAGTCGTGCAGGTACAGGTCCGCTTTGGTGCGGCAGCCCCAGTACAGAACCGCGGGGCGGGTGATGCCCTTGTGGCGCAGGTGTTCGATGATGGCTTTCAGTGGCGCGAAGCCTGTGCCGCTGGCCAGCAACACCATCGGCTTGTCGCTGTCCTCGCGCAGGAAGAAGCTGCCGAACGGGCCTTCCACGCGCAGGATGTCCTTTTCCTTCATGGCACCGAACACGTGGTCGGTGAACTTGCCACCGGGCATGTGGCGGATGTGAAGCTCGATGCCCGGCGTCTGGGCCTGGGTGTGCGGCGCATTGGCCATCGAGTAGCTGCGCCGCGAGCCGTCACGCAGGATGAACTCGACGTACTGACCGGCGTGGTACTGCATCACCACGTTGGCCGGCAGTTGCAGGCGCAGCAGGGTCACGTCGGGGGCAGGGCGGGTGAGGCTGGCGACACGGGCCGGCATCTTCTGGATCGGGAATTCGCCCGCGCCCGGCACGGTGCGCGCTTCCACCACGCAGTCGGTCTGGGGCGCGGCACAGCAGGTGAGCACGAAGCCGGCTTCTTCCTCCGCGTCGGAGAGCGCCTTCTGCTGGTGCACACCGTGGATCACCCGGCCTTCGAGCAGCTTGCTCTTGCAGCTGCCGCAGGCGCCGTCCTTGCAGCCATAGGGCAGGCCGACACCGGCGCGGATGGCGGCAACGAGGATGGGCTCGTCGCGCTGCACTTCGAAGGTGCGGCCGGAAGGTTGGACGGTGACGGTAAAGCTCATGGTGGGGATGCACGACCCGTAAACTGGTTCGCAATTCTGCCCGCTTCCCGTGTCACCCCTTTCCACCGTGTCCATTCCTTCCCGCCTGCGCCGCCCCACGTTGCTGATCATCGGTTGCGGGGACGTGGGCCTGCGCGTGGCGCGCCTGCTGCGCGGTCGCTACCGGTTGCTGGGCCTGACCTCCAGCCCGGGGCGCCGTGATGAGCTTCGCGCGGCCGGCGTGCGGCCGCTGCTGGGTGACCTCGATGACCCCGCGAGCCTGCAGCGCCTCGCCGGCCTGGCCGACGCCGTGCTGCACCTGGCCCCGCCGCCCGCACAGGGCGAGCGTGACACGCGCACCGCCCATCTGCTGGCCGCGCTGGGCCGCAAAGCGCGGGTGCAGCGGCTGGTGTATGGCAGCACCACCGGCGTGTACGGGGACCGTGGGGGCGCCTGGATCGACGAAACGGCAGCGCTAGCGCCCCAGACGGCCCGCGCACTCCGGCGGGTGGATGCCGAGGCGCGGCTGCGTTGGTATGGCCGTGCCTTCGGGGCGCGCGTCAGCCTGTTGCGCATCCCGGGCATCTACGCGGTCGACCGCGAAGGCGGGCATCCGCGCGAGCGCCTGCTGCAGGGCTTGCCGGTGCTGCGGCAGGCGGATGACGTGTACACCAACCACATCCACGCTGACGACCTGGCCCGTGCCTGCGTAGCCGCACTGCACCGCGGCAAGCCGCAACGCGTGGTGCACGCCAGCGACGACACCGAGTTGCTGATGGGCGACTACTTCGACCTGGCCGCCGACCTTTGCGGCCTGCCACGCCCACCCCGCATCAGCCGCGAGGACGCGCGCACGGTGATGTCCCCCATGCGCGTGAGCTTCATGAGCGAATCCCGCCGCCTGCACAACAGCAGGCTCAAGGGCGAACTGCGTCTGCGCCTGCGCTACCCCACCGTCGCAGACGGTTTGTCAGTCAAGTTGGAACCCCCTCCTGGAGGGGGGCAGGGGGAGCCGTAGGTTCACCCGAAGGGATCGAGCGCCGCAGGCGCTCAGATCCCTTGCGCATGTTTCAACGTCGTCATCCGGTCCACCGTCTTCATCGTGACCCGCCGGGCCTCGTCCCCGCGCCGGATGTCCAGGGTCACCTCGCGTTCCGGTTGGCCGCCGTCCCACAACTGCTTCCACAAGGTGGCCAGTTCGCCGACCTCGGTGCCGTCGATGCGCAGGATGCGGTCGCCGGGCTGCAGCCCCGCCACCGCAGCCGGGCTGTCGTTGCTGACACGCACCACGCGCACGGCGCCGCCGAGCTCGATGCAGTTCACGCCCATCCAGGCGCGCCGGCTGCGCGCGGACATGCCCTGGGCGCGCAACTCGCCCAGGATGGGCTTGAGCAGGTCCACCGGCACGAACATGTTGCCCGGCAGCCGCGGCCCCTGCTCGCCCATCGCGTCGTGCACCAGCAGCGAGCCGATGCCGAGCAGTTCGCCGCGCGCGTTGAACAGGGCCGCACCGCTGTGGTCCATGCGCGCTGGCGCGGTGAAGAGCGCGTTGTCGATGTGGTATTCCCAGAAGCCGGAAAACGCCCGCTGCGACACCAGGCGGGCCAAGCTGATGCCGCCTTGCTCGCCGCCGCTCACTACCATCAGCGGTTCTTCCGCCTGCAGCTGTTGTGCATCACCCAGCGGCACCGGCTCCAGGCGCAGCGGCGCCAGCGCCTGCACCAGGCCGAACCCGGTGTCCTGGTCGTAGGCCACCACCCGCGCGGGCAGCTCGCGCCCGTCGTCCAGCAGCAGCTGCACCTGGTCGGCTTCGATGATGAGGTAGCCGATGGTCAACACCAGGTCGTCCGGCCCGATCACCACGCCCGAGCCCTGGCGCGCGGGGCCCAGGCTGTCGGTGGAGCGGGCGCCTTCCACCGCAATCGCGCGCACACCCACCACCGCGTCGCTGGCGCGGCCCAGGGCACGCGACTGCGCCTCGTCTCCCGGCTCCGGCCCGGCCAGCGCGCCGACCCAGCTCAAGGCCGCCAGCAGGCACAAGGCCCAACGGATCCAGACGGAGCGTGACGTGGGCGGGCGGGCGGTGGAACGCATGGCGAACTCCAAAGGCATGCGCAGGTGCATGCCTTGAGTAGCACAGGTCGTACCCGCTGGTATGCGCGTCGTCAGCCCGACGCCAGTGCAGCGATCAGTGAAAGCGCCGCGGGCCTCCGCGGCCACCAAAAGGGGGGCGGCCACGCCAGTAGAGGATCATCAGGTAGCCGCCCAGCATGCCGCCCAGATGGGCGAAATGGGCGACACCGCTGCCGCCCGACAGGCCGAACAGCAGCTCCAGCACGCCGAACACGATGACGAAGGTGCGCGCCTTCATCGGGATCGGGGGGAACAGCGGCATGATGGTGCGGTGAGGGAACAGCATGCCAAAGGCAAGCAGCAGCCCGAACAGCGCCCCGGAGGCTCCCAAGGTGGGCGACAGCGATCCCGTGATCAGCGTGAACACCAGCTGCACGGCGGCGGCCGAGAGCACGCTGGCCAGCAGGAACTGCATGTAGCGCTTGTCACCCCACAGCCGCTCCAGCTCGCTGCCGAACATCCACAGCCCCAGCATGTTGAAGAACAGGTGCAGCGGATCGCCATGCAGGAAGGCATAGGTGACCGGCTGCCAGGGCATGAAGCGGCCGCTCTCCGCCGGCCACAGGGCCAGCCAGGTCACGAGGGGAACGGGGAGCAGCAGCTGCACGCAGAACACGGCGGTGCACAGCAGCATGAGGAACTTCGTGACCGGTGGCAGGGGCGGCATGCTCGCAACGTCGCTGTGTAGCGAAGGGGCGCGCCGATCGGCGCGCTCGCCTTCAGGAAGGGAGTGGCGATTCTGCCAGTTCGTGTGGAGTTGGCCTGGCTGGCGTCAAACCCGCTCTGCCGGTGGCTGATGGCCAGGCCGCAGGCCCTCGAGCACTGCCGGGTCCGTCACCGGCTTGAAGGCACCAGAATCAAAATACGCCCAACCACCCTGGTGCCAGGTATAGAAACGATTGTCCAGGCGGGTGGTCTGGCGCACTTCCTGCGTCCCGTGGGTGACCACGCAGTCGGAGGCCACGTCTTTCATAACGACAGCGTTGGCCGCTATCCGAACGCGATGCCCGATCTTCACGTTGCCGATGACTTTGGCGCCCGCGCCAATGTAGCAATCGTCGCCGATGGTTGGCGCACCGAAACCCCGTGAGCCAGCCACGGTGTTCGAGCCGATGGTGACCTGTTGGAAGATCACACAATTGCGGCCGATGCTGGCGCCCCCGGAGATGAAGATACCGAGCTCGCCGTGCGGGAAACACGGCTCTCCGTCGAAGCGGGCGTTCCACGCGATCGAGCTGGCCTGGGCGTGCTGGAACGCCGCGTGCAACGCGATGAGCAGGCGCTTGAGCACACCATGACGCTGGCGCCCGATGGCCACCCGCAGTGCATGCCCGTTGCCGAACGTTGCACGAACGATCAGTTCCACGATCACTGCTGGAAGCTCCCTGCTTTGGCCGACGTCCGCGCCGAGCGATCCCTGGTCGGACCATCCAGCGGCGGGATTTGCCTGTGGTGAGCCCGGCCGCTTTGCCGTGCCGGCGATGCTGGCGCAAAGCTGCAGGGCCTGCTCGATTGCCTGTGGTGCCGAAGGCCGGACTCGAACCGGCACGCCTTGCGGCGGGGGATTTTGAGTCCCCTGCGTCTACCGATTTCGCCACTTCGGCCGGTAGGCAACGTCAAGGCGCGGATTATGGCATGCGGCCTGCGCGCCCCCGGGGCTGCTGCCACAATGCGCCCCGGAGGAAGGATGTCCCGCATGCCGTTGTACAAGACCCTCGAAGACGCCATCGGCCACACGCCGCTGGTGCGCCTGCAACGTGTGCCCGGTGCGGAGAACGATCGCCGCGGCAACGTCATCCTCGCCAAGCTGGAGGGCAACAACCCGGCGGGTTCGGTGAAGGACCGGCCCGCGATCAGCATGATCAAGCGTGCCGAGGAGCGCGGCGACATCCGCCCGGGCGACACGCTGATCGAGGCCACCTCCGGCAACACCGGCATCGCGCTGGCGATGGCCGCGGCGATCCGCGGCTACCGCATGGTGCTGATCATGCCGGAGGACCTGTCGGTCGAGCGCGCCCAGACCATGAAGGCGTTTGGCGCGGAGCTGGTGCTCACGCCGCGCTCCGGTGGCATGGAATACGCCCGCGACCTGGCCGAGCAGATGGAAAAGGACGGCAAGGGCCGGGTGCTCGACCAGTTCGCCAATGCGGACAACCCGCGCGTGCACTACGAAACCACCGGGCCGGAGATCTGGCAGGACACCGAAGGCCGCATCACGCACTTCGTGAGCGCCATGGGCACCACCGGCACCATCACCGGCGTGTCGCATTACCTGAAGGAGCAGAACGCGCAGGTGCGCATCATTGGCGCCCAGCCGTCGGAGGGCTCCCGCATCCCCGGCATCCGCAAGTGGCCCGAGGCCTACCTGCCGAAGATCTACGAGCCCAAGGCGGTGGACGAGATGGTGTACGTGAGCCAGGCCGACGCCGAAGAGATGGCCCGCCGCCTGGCGCGCGAGGAAGGCCTGTTCGGCGGCATCTCCGCAGCAGGCGCCTGCTGGGTGGCGCTGCAGGTCGCCGCCACGGTGGAAAACGCCACCATCGTGTTCGTGGTCTGCGACCGCGGCGATCGTTACCTGTCCACCGGCGTGTTCCCCGCCTGAGCGAGCGACCCCATGGCCTTCGAATACCGCTACTGCCCGCAGTGCGCCACGCCGCTGCAGACCATCACGCTGGACGAGGACGGCGGGCCCAAGGCGCGCATCCGCTGCCCGGCCTGCGACTTCACGCACTGGAACAACCCGACGCCCGTGCTGGCCGCGGTGATCGAGTGCGGTGACCGCGAAGGCCGGCTGCTGTTCGCCCGCAATGCGGCCTGGCCGAACAAGAATGCCTTCGGCCTGATCACCGGCTTCATGGAGGCGGGCGAGACGCCTGAAGAGGGCATACGGCGCGAGGTGGCGGAGGAAACCGCGCTGGAGGTGGACGCGCTCAAGCTGATTGGCGTGTACGACTTCCAGCGCATGAACCAGATCATCATCGCGTACCACGCGCTCGCGCATGGCGAGATCCGCCTGTCGCCGGAACTGGTGGAGTACAAGCTGGTGGCGCCGCACGAGGCCATGTGCTGGCCGGCCGGCACCGGCTATGCCCTGGCGGACTGGCTGCGTTCGCGCGGGCACAATCCCGAGTTCATCGAATGGCCCCGCAAGGGCTGAAGCCACGCACCACCATGCAAGCGGACCGAGAACTCGACACCCGCGGGCTCACCTGCCCGCTGCCGATCCTGAAGGCCAAGAAGGCCTTGGCCGACATGGCCAGCGGCCAGATCCTGAAGGTGGTGGCCACCGACCCGGGGTCGATGCGGGACTTCCAGGCTTTTGCGCGCCAGACGGGCAACGACCTGGTGGAGCAGACGACGCAGGCGGACGAATACATCCACTTCCTGCGCCGCCGCTGAACCTTAGAGTTCCAGCGTCTTCAGGTAATCCCGGAAGCCCGGGCCCAGCTGCGGGTGAGCGAGCGCCAGCTCTACGTTGGCCTGCAGGAAACCGTCCTTGCTGCCGCAGTCGTAGCGCTTGCCTTCATAGCGGTAGGCAAACACCTTTTCGCGCCGCAGCAGGCCGGCGATGCCGTCGGTGAGCTGGATCTCGCCGCCC
Organism: Ideonella sp. BN130291; assembly: GCF_036231905.1. NCBI lineage: Bacteria > Pseudomonadati > Pseudomonadota > Betaproteobacteria > Burkholderiales > Sphaerotilaceae > Ideonella > Ideonella sp. BN130291. The sequence continues at coordinate 290,549 of NZ_JAZARE010000004.1, forward strand.
ACGCCGCGCGGCTGGTGCGCGATTTCATGGAAGACGCCCGGCGTCAGGATGTACCGGCCAGCGACGCCCAGGCGCGATGGGGCGACTTCGGGCTTGGGCTTTTCCACGATGCGGGTCACGTCCATCAAGCGGTCGTTCACCTGCGAACCGGCCACGATGCCGTAGCGGGCGGTGTGCTCGGCGGGCACTTCCTGCACCGCCAGGATGGAGGCGCGCCAGTCGGCAAACTGCTCCACCATCTGCTTGAGCACCGGCGGCGTGCCCACCATCAGGTCGTCGGCCAGCAGCACCGCAAAGGGATGGTTGCCCACCAGGCGCTGGGCACAGAGCACCGCATGGCCCAGGCCCAGGGCCTGCGCCTGGCGCACGTAGATGCATTCCATGTCGTCGGGTTTGACCGAACGCACGGTGTCCAGCAGTTCCTGCTTGCCCGCCTGTTCGAGGGCTACCTCGAGCTCGAAAGTCATGTCAAAGTGGTCTTCGATCGGGCGCTTGTGGCGGCCGGTCACGAAGATCATTTCCCGCACACCCGCCGCATACGCCTCTTCCACGGCGTACTGGATCAGCGGCTTGTCCACCACCGGCAGCATTTCCTTGGGCTGGGCCTTGGTGGCCGGCAGAAAACGCGTACCGAGACCGGCCACTGGGAAGATCGCCTTCTGGACTAACATTTACTTACAATCCTTGCTGAGGAGTCGGAACCGATTGTGGCATTGGCATTTGGAGTGCCCACCCCGTGCGCCCGACTGCCGACCGCCGTTGCCTTGCTTCATTGCCCGCCGGTCTGGGGGCTCCAGCCTTCCATGAGACCTTTGGGCGGAACCTGAATTGCCATGTCGGTGCTGATCGTTGAACCGCTCGATGCGGAGGTGATGGGCTGGCTCGCCGAGCGCCACCCGGTGCGCTATGCGCCCGAGCTGGCGCGCGAGCCGCGCGAGTTCCGCCAAGCGCTGTTCAATGTGCGGGCGCTGGTGCTGCCGCCTTCGGTGACGCTGGATTCCCAGGCGCTGCACTACGCGCCGGTGCTCAAGGCGGTCGGCCGGGTGAGCGCCGGTGCGGAAAACATCGACCTCGAAGCCTGCACCCGCGCCGGCGTGGAAGTGGTGCGCAGCCTCAACGCCACCGCCCAGGCGGAGGCCGAGTTCATGATCGGTGCATTGCTCGCCATGCTGCGGCGCGTACCGGTGCGCAGCGAGGACGGCCTGCTCGTGGGCCGGGAGCTGAGCAGCGCGACCGTCGGCCTGATCGGCATGGCGCAGGCCGCGCGCTCCATGGCGGAGCTGCTGCAGCCCTTCGGTTCCCGCCTCATCGGCTACGACCCCGCGGTGCATGCCTCCGACGGCCTGTGGGCGCGCTGGGGGGTGGACCCGGTGGGCCTGCGCGAGCTGCTCGAGCGCAGCGACGCGGTGTGCGTGCAGCTGCCTTACTTCACCCGCTACCACGGCCTGCTGGGCGAGCGCTTCCTGCAGCACTGCAAGCCCAACCAGGTGATGGTGAGCATCGCGCCCTCGGCCCTGTTCGACGAAGCGGCGCTGGCCAAGGTGCTGGACAGCGGCCGCATGGCCGCGGCCTGGTTCGACAGCCTGGAGCCGGGCACCCTGGACCCGGGGCGCCCGCTGCACGACATCGACACCCTGCAGATCACGCCGCGCGTGGCGAGCACCACGCGCGAGTCCCGCGTGCGCAGCGCCTGGGCGGTGGCCCGCCGCATCGACGAGATCCTCACCGCAGCGGCACCAGCGCGCAACAACTTCAGGCCGACGGCACCAGGCGGCGAAGTTGATCTTGCAGCCGAGTGAGGGTTTGGGTGAAGTCGGCCAGGCGCTGACGTTCCTGCTCCACCACGGCCGCCGGCGCACGCGCCACGAAGCTGTCGTTGCCCAGCTTGGCCTGCGCCTTGGCGATCTCGCCCTGGATGCGCTCGCTTTCCTTCGTGAGCCGCAGGGTTTCGGCGGCCACGTCGATCTCCACGTGCAGCGCGAGGCGCACGTCGCCCTGCACCACCACCGGTGAGGCCTGCGTGGCCTCGGTGAACGCCACTTCGTCGGCTTGCACCCGCACCTCGCTCAGCTTGGCCAGCGCCTTCAGCAGTGGCGCGGCCGCTTCGATGAACCCGGTATCCCCCAGCGTCACCAGCGGCACGCGGTCGCCGGGTGACAGGCTCATCTCGCTGCGCAGGCTGCGCACCGCAAAGGCCACCGCCTTGAGCTTGGCCATCCAGGCGTCGGCTTCCGCGTCCACACGGCTCAGGTCCGCCTTGGGGTAGGGCGCGGTGACGATGCTTTGCGCATCGCCAGCCGCCTTGCGGCCGGCCACCACCGCCACACGCTCCCACAGCTCGGCCGTGATGAAGGGCGTGATCGGGTGCAGCAGGCGCAGCACGGTTTCCAGCGTGCGGATCAGGGTGCGCCGTGTGGCGCGCTGCTGCGATTCGTCGCCCGTCTGCAGCTGCACCTTGGCGATCTCGATGTACCAGTCGCAGTACTCGTCCCACACGAAGGAGTAGATCGCGTTGGCCACGTTGTCCAGCCGATAGTCGGCGAAGCCCTGTTCCACCGCGGCTTCCACCCGCTGCAGTTCGCTGCTGATCCATTTGTCGGCATGGCTGAAGCGCATGTAGCCGTGGAAGGGTCCGCCGGGTTCGCATTCGGCCTTGCTGTGCTCCTTCAGGCCGCAGTCCTGGCCTTCGGTGTTCATCAGCACGAACTTGGTCGCGTTCCAGAGCTTGTTGCAAAAGTTGCGGTAGCCCTCGCAGCGCTTGGTGTCGAAGTTGATGTTGCGGCCGAGGCTGGCATAGCTGGCCATCGTGAAGCGCAGCGCATCGGCGCCGTAGGCCGGCATGCCCTGTGGGAACTCCTTCTTCACGCGTGCGGCCACCTTGGGCGCTGTCTCCGGCTTGCGCAGGCCCACGGTGGATTTCTGCACCAGCGTGTCCAGGTCGACGCCCTGGATCAGGTCCACCGGGTCGATCACGTTGCCCTCGGACTTGCTCATCTTCTTGCCTTCGGAGTCGCGCACCATCCCGTGGATGTAGACCGTCTCGAAGGGCACCTTGCCGGTGAAGTGGGTCGTCATCATGATCATGCGAGCGACCCAGAAGAAGATGATCTCGTAGCCCGTGACCAGCACGCTGGACGGCAGGAACATCGACAGTTCCTTGGTTTGCTCCGGCCAGCCCAGTGTGGAAAAAGGCACGAGCGCAGAGGAGTACCAGGTGTCCAGCACGTCCTCGTCGCGTTTGAGCTGCGGGCCGGCGGCACGGCGGTTCTCCAGCAGGCGCAACTGGGCGTCGTCCTTCGCAGCGCGCGCCGCGGCCAGCTGGTTGTCCAGCTCAAGCTGCCATTTCTGCGCGGCCTCACGCTCGTCGCGGCCCACGAACACGTTGCCCTGTTCGTCGTACCAGGCGGGAATCTGGTGGCCCCACCACAGCTGGCGCGAGATGCACCAGTCCTGGATGTTGTTCATCCACTGGTTGTAGGTGTTCACCCACTGCTCGGGCACAAACTTCACCCGCCCGTCCTGCACCACCTCGATCGCCTTCTCGGCGATGCTCTTGCCGTCGCGGCCGGGCTTGCTCACCGCCACGAACCACTGGTCGGTGAGCATGGGCTCGATGACCTGGCCGGTGCGGGCGCAGCGCGGCACCATCAGCTTGTGCTTCTTGGTGTCCACCAGCAGGCCCTGCGCCTCCAGGTCGGCCACCACCTTCTTGCGCGCCACGAAGCGGTCCAGCCCGCGATAGGCCGGGGGCACCTCGTCGTTGGTCTTTGCGTCCAGCGTGAAGATGGTGATCATCGGCAGTTGGTGGCGCAGGCCGACCTGGTAGTCGTTCTGGTCGTGCGCGGGCGTCACCTTCACCACGCCGGTGCCGAACTCGCGGTCCACGTATTCGTCGGTGATCACGGGGATGGTGCGGCCGGTGAGCGGCAGCTGCACCCGCTTGCCATGTAAGCCGGTGTAGCGCGCGTCCTCCGGGTGCACCATCACCGCGGTGTCGCCCAGCATGGTCTCGGGCCGGGTGGTGGCGACCACCAGCTCGCCCGAGCCGTCGGCCAGCGGATAGCGGATGTGCCAGAGGAAGCCGTCTTCCTCCTCGCTTTCCACCTCCAGGTCGGACACGGCGGACTTGAGCACCGGATCCCAGCTCACCAGGCGTTTGCCGCGGTAGATCAGGCCTTCTTCGTACAGCTTGACGAAGGTGTCCACCACCACGGTGGACAGCTTCTCGTCCATCGTGAAGTACTCGTGCTGCCAGCTCACGCTGGCGCCCAGGCGGCGCATCTGCTGGGTGATGGTGGAGCCGGACTGCTCCTTCCAGTCCCACACGCGCGCCACGAAGTTCTTGCGGCCGAGGTCGTGCCGGCTCTGGCCCTGCTGCTGCAGCTGGCGCTCCACCACGATCTGCGTGGCGATGCCGGCATGGTCGGTGCCCGGCACCCACAGCGTGTTGTGGCCCTTCATGCGGTGGTAGCGCGTCAACGAGTCCATGATGGTCTGGTTGAACGCATGGCCCATGTGCAAGGTGCCGGTCACGTTGGGCGGCGGCAGCTGGATGCTGAAGGAGGGCTTGCCTTCGTCCAGCGTCGGCTTGTAGACGCCAGCGCGCTCCCACAGCGGCGCCCAATGGGCCTCGATGGCGGCGGGTTCGAAGGATTTGGCGAGGTCGGTCATGGGAGCCCTGGGCGAACGGCCGGGTTGGTGCTGTCAACGCACGGCGCTGTTTTACATTGCAGGAAGGTCACCGATTTTAGGGTGAGGCCCAGCGCCCGCCCGGCAAGGGAGAGCTATGGACACAACAGGGACTCATGGCGCACGCTGGCGTGCCGGGCTGTCGGGCGCGGCGCTCGCCGTGCTCGCCGCATGTGGTGGTGGCGGCAGCAGTGCGCCGGTGGTGGAAGCGCCGCAGAGCTGCTCGGTCGCCGACCAGAACGTCTGGCTGCGCGACTACATGAGGGATTGGTATTTCTGGTACGGCCTCAGCCCCAGCCCCGATCCCGTCGCCTATACCTCCGTGGACAGCTACTTTCAGGCCTTGCTGTACCCCGGCCCCGCACAGGGGACGACATCGGCGTTCCCTGCCGACCGCTGGAGCTTTACCCAGCCGACCGCCGAGCATGAGCTCTTCTTCGGCGAGGGCAAGACCCTGGGGTATGGGCTGTTCGTCGCCGGCCTCGAAATCCTCGACCACCCTGAGCAACCACTGCGCGTGCGGTTCATCGAGCCGAAGTCGCCCGCCGCCCTTGCGGGCCTTCAACGGGGCGAGCAGATCCTCAGCGTGAACGGCCGCCCCGCCAGCGAGCTGGCCGCCGCCAACGACTTCTCCGCATTGACACCCGCGGCGGCCGGCGACCTGTTGACACTGCAGGTGCGCAATGCATCCGGCGACCGCACCATCACCCTCGTGGCCGGTGTCTATGACCTCACGCCCGTCACCAACACCAGCGTGGTGAACAGTGGCGGACGGAGCGCGGGCTATCTGGTGCTGAAGGATTTTGTAGACCAGGCGGTGCCGTCGCTGGAGTCAGCGTTCTCCAGCTTCAAGGCGGCTGGCGTGACCGACCTGGTGCTGGACCTGCGCTACAACGGAGGCGGGCTGGTGTCCACCGCCAGCACCCTGGCGTCCTATGTCGCGGGCTCGCGTGCGGACGGCCAGGTCTTCGCCTCGCTGCTCTACAACGACAAGCACAGCAGCAGCAACGCCAGCTACCGCTTCGCCTCGCTCGCGTCGGCGCTCGGCGTGAGCCGGGTCTACGTGCTGTCGGGCCAGCGCACCTGCTCGGCCAGCGAGCTGGTGGTCAACGGCCTGCGGCCCTTCGTGGATGTGGTGCTGATCGGCGGCACCACCTGCGGCAAGCCGGTGGGCTTCCTGCCGATCGACAACCAGTGCGGCACCACCTTCAACGTGGTGAACTTCGAGTCTGTCAACGCGAACAACCAGGGCCGGTATTTCGATGGCTTCCAGCCCACCTGCGCGGTGGCGGACGACCTCGACCATCCGCTGGGCTCGCCCAGCGAGGCCTTGCTGGCCGGTGCGCTGCAGTATGCGCAGACCGGGACCTGCCCCCCGGTGCAGGCGCAGACGGCCCATGCATTGCGTTTGAAGGCGACACAGCGGCGCACACCCATGCGCAGCACCGAACCCGGCGAACACGCCGGCATGGTCGTGCGCTGAGCCGCTGGCCGGGTGCCGAGGCAGCGGGCACGCCCGCTGCCTCTCATGCCTGGCCCTCACTCGCCTGCCCGCCATGAACGCCGTCGATCTGCTGATCCAGCAACACCGCGAACTCGAAGCGCACTTCAATTCCGCGCTGCTGGCCGGTTCCGACGCCGAGCGGCGGGCGGCGCTCACCTTCATCGGCGACGAGCTGGGCGTGCACCTGAGCTCCGAGGAGGAGCTGTTCTACCCGGCGGTTCGGGCGCGTCGCACCGAAGACATCCTGCTGGAGTCGCTGGAGGAACACCTCTCGCTCAAGCGGCTGCTCGCCGACCTGCTGGTGCTGGAGCCCTCGGCCCCCACCTTCGAAGCGAAGTTCAAGGTGCTGAAGGAGCAGGCCGAGCATCACCACAAGGAAGAGGAGGAGCACCTCTTCCCCAAGGTCAGCAAGCTGCTGAGCGCCGAAGAGAATGAGGCGCTTGGCAAGGAGATGCTGGCAATGCAGCTGCGCCTGCAGGCGCAAGGCGAGCCGGGCGAAGCCATCGCCCAGCAGACCGATCAGGCAGCGCCGCTCACCTGAACGGCCGGGTGCCCGAGCGCGGCTTCACATGAACAGGTGCTCGCCCGCGTTCTCGCCGCCCAGCACCACGTAGTTCACCTTGCGCAGGTCCATCAGCTGGCGTCCGCCGGAGTAGGAGATCGAGCTCTGCAGGTCCTCGCGCATCTCGCGCAGCGTGTCGGCCAGCGTGCCCTTCACCGGCTCCAGGATGCGCTTGCCCTCCACGTGCTTGTACTCGCCCTTGTTGAAGTCGGAGGCCGAGCCGTAGTACTCCTTGTACAGCTTGCCGTCCACCTCGACCGTGGCGCCGGGCGATTCCTCATGCCCGGCGAAGAGTGAACCCACCATCACCATCGCCGCGCCGAACCGCACGCTCTTGGCGATGTCGCCGTGATGGCGGATGCCGCCATCCGCAATGATCGGCTTGGTCGCCACGCGGGCGCACCACTTCAGCGCGCTGAGCTGCCAGCCGCCGGTGCCGAAGCCGGTTTTCAGGCGCGTGATGCAGACCTTGCCCGGGCCGATGCCCACCTTGGTGGCGTCGGCGCCCCAGTTCTCCAGGTCGATCACGCCTTCGGGCGTGCCCACGTTGCCGGCGATCACGAATGTGTTCGGCAGCTTCTGCTTGATGTGCTCGATGGTGCGGCGCACGCTGTCGGCATGGCCGTGCGCGATGTCGATGGTGATGTAGTCCGCGCCCACGCCTTCTGCCGCCAGCCGGTCGATCACCGCAAAGTCGGCCGGCTTCACGCCGGAGCTGATGGACACGAACAGGCCCTTGTCGCGCATGGCCTTGGCATAGGCCACGTTGTCGAGGTCGAACCGGTGCATCACGTAGAAATAGTCGTTCGCCGCCAGCCATTCGGTGATGCGCTCGTCGACAACGGTCTTCATGTTGGCCGGCACCACCGGCAGCTTGAAGCGGCGGCCGCCGAATTCCATGCTGGTGTCGCATTCGGCGCGGCTGTCCACGCGGCATTTGCGCGGCAACAGCAGGACGTTGTCGTAGTCGAAGATTTCCATGGCAAGTGTGCTTTCGCTGACCTGATGTGCAAGGGCGTTGAGCAGTGCCGCTGCAAGGCTGCGAGCGCTTGACTTGGGGCCGGTCCCGGCGCCCGAGGCCGCCAGCGGGGGGCGGTGGGCGCAAACAAAAAACCGGACGCCAAAATTTGGGCCCGGTGATCGATTCTACGCCGGCATGCCCTGGCGCGCTGGCCGGGGGCTGCCGAACAGGCGCACCAGGTCCACGCTGGAGCGCCGCCCCAGCGCGTGCCCGTCGCCGGCCAGCCAGGCGGCGGCATGCTCGCGGCCCTGGTCGCGCAGCCGCTGCAGGAAGGGCAGGTGGGCGATCAGCCGGGTTTCGCTGCGCAAGGCGCCCAACAGCTCAGGCGCATGCACCAGGTGAAAGCGCATGCGGCGCACCCGGCGTTCCAGCCGGCCCAGCGGCAGCCAGCTGCGCCGCGCCACCGCATGAGCCTCGCCCAGCAGGCGCGCTTCACGCAGGAAGGTGGCGTTGAAGGCGATGTCGAGCGCACGCTCGTGGATCTGTTGCGCCGTGCGCGGCTCGTGCGCATGCTGCAGTGGGCTCAGCAGCACCATCAGCAGGTCTGCCGGCCCGCCGTCCACGATCAGCGGAAACAGCGCCGGGTTGGCCGCATAACCGCCGTCCCAATACGGCTCGCCATCGATCACCACCGCCTTGTAGAGCGTGGGCAGGCAAGCCGATGCCAGCACCGCGTCCAAGCTCAGCTCGCGCGTGCGGAACAGCCTGAGCTGCCCGCTGTTGGCATGGGTGGCGGCGATGAACAGCTGCACCGGGGAATGGCGGCGCAGGCGCTCGAAGTCGATCTGTACGCGCAGCAGGTCGCGCAGCGGGTTGACGTCCAGCGGATTGAGCTGCTGGGGGCTCAGGTAGCGCGTCCAGTGCAGCAAGGCTCGCGCGCCCGGTGCCAGGGCCAGCGACTCGCCGCTGCCCACCGTGAGCCATTCGAACGGCAGGTGCGAGCCGATCGCGGTCCACAGCCGGTCCAGCGCCTGGCGCGCGCCTTCGGCGCCGTTGTCCATCCAGCCCTGGGCCAGCGCCACCGCGTTGACGGCGCCGGCGCTGGTGCCGCTGATGGCATGGATGGGGTGCGTGCCCTGCGCGAGCAGCGCGTCCAGCACGCCCCAGGTGAAGGCGCCGTGCGCGCCGCCGCCTTGCAGCGCCAGGCTCAGCGGCACGCCGGCGCGGCGGCTTGGCCTGGCTGACAACAACGACATCCTCGGTTCCTTGAAAGCAGGGGCGATGCTTCCAGGAGCAGATGTTGTGCCAGTGACAGGCCTACTCCGGCGTGGCGCAGCCAGCCGGTGCGGACTGCGCCGCCATCAGCATGCGGCCGTTGGCGCTCGCGATCCAGCCCACGGCGGCCAGCCGTTCGCCGCGGCTGTTGGGTGGCACGAGCACCGCGCGCAGGTGCTGCAGCTGGCGCTGCCCCGGCGCAAAGGTGAGCGGCAAGGGCCCGGCGAGCGCGCGCACCAGCTGCCGCTGCACCGCGCTGCCGTCCTGCCCGGCAGGCACCCGCTCCACCAGTGCCACCCAGCCTTGCGCATCGGCAGGAAGCGGTTTGCGGCCCTGCCGCAGATCGAAGGCGAGGCCGATGTAGCCGTTCCATGCCAGGCCGCTTTGCACCGCCAGCTGCACGCCGGGCAGAGGCGACGGCAGGCGTTGCTGCTGCACGCTGCTGTCTGCGGGTACCAGGGGCGTCTTCAGGCGGGCTTTCGCTTCAGGCAAGGCGGCAGCGGCGAGTGGCGCGTCGTCGCCCAGGTCGCCCGGCACGATCCAGTCCAGCCGCAGCGTGCGCGGGCCGGTCACTGTCGAAGCAGGGTCGGGCTGCTGCCAGCATGCGGCGCAATCGGCGGACAGGAAGGACTCCACCACCTGCTGAGGCGCGAGCGGCTTGCAGCCGGCGGGCAGCGATGCGCCGGCCGTTTGTGCGGACAGCGCCGCACAGCCGAGCACGGCAAAAGTGAACGGGGTGCGCGGCATGCAGCTCCTGGGGGCAGGTGGACAGCCGGCATTGTCGCGAATGCGGCGGTGCTGCGCTTTCAGCGTGCGGCTTTTGCCGCCCCCACCGTTGCGGTGAGTGTGAGCGCGCCCACGAAGCACAGCATCGCGGCCACCGTGCGCCAGACGTTGGCCTCGTTCCACCGGTCGCGTGCGGCCGCCCAGTCGGCGGGCGGCGCGGCGGGCAGCCACTGCGCCAGTGCATCGTTGATCGGCACGTTGACCGTGCGTGTCACCCAGAACACCGCGACGAAGTAAAGCGAAGCAACGATGAGCCAGCCGATGGCGGGACGCCACTGCCGCTGCAACGCGGCCAGCGCGGACGGCACCCATGGCAGCAACGCGGAGCCGAAGTAGGCCAGCGCGAACGTCAGGTTGCGCACCGAGCGGTTGATCCACTGCTGCGTGGCCACGTAGCCGGTCGCGTCCAGGTGGGTCATGGCCGGTGCGACGTCGACCGCAAAGGCGAAGAAGAAGCCGGCCATCAGCCCCAGCCATGCGGTGGCGGCCACGCAGGCCAGGCGGTACAGCTTGGATGAAGGCATGTGGCGCTCCGGGTGAGAGAGCCGAATCGTAAGGAGCTGCCGTGGCTGCGATGGCTGCGCGGGCGGGCCTTTGCACAGCTTTACCGAGGAGCAACTCCTAGAATCCCCGGATGCAGCACCTTCCCCCGTCCGACAACGATCCGGTCCAGCTGGACGCCTTCTCGCCGCCCACCGGCGACCCGCTGCTGCGCAACCTGAACCCCGAGCAGTTCGCTGCTGTCACGCTGCCGGCGCAGCCCGCGCTCATCCTCGCCGGCGCCGGCTCGGGCAAGACGCGTGTGCTCACCACCCGCATCGCCTGGCTGCTGCAGACCGGCCAGGTGTCGCCCGGTGGCGTGATGGCGGTGACCTTCACCAACAAGGCCGCCAAGGAGATGCTCACGCGCCTGGGTGCGATGCTGCCGATCAACGTGCGCGGCATGTGGATCGGCACCTTCCACGGCCTGTGCAACCGCTTCCTGCGTGCGCACTGGAAGCTGGCCAACCTGCCGCAGAGTTTCCAGATCCTCGATTCCGCCGACCAGCTGTCGGCGGTGAAGCGGGTGATCAAGGGCATGAACCTCGATGAGGAGCGCTATGTGCCCAAGCAGGTGACCTGGTTCATCGCCGGCAGCAAGGAAGAAGGCCTGCGCCCGCGCGACGTGGAAGTGCGCGACGAACAGACGCGCACGCTGGCGGCCATCTACCAGGCCTATGAGGACCAGTGCCAGCGCGAAGGCGTGGTCGACTTCGGCGAGCTGATGCTGCGCACCTACGAGCTCATGCGCGACCAGGATGCGGTGCGCGAGCACTACCAGCGCCGCTTTCGCCATGTGCTGGTGGACGAGTTCCAGGACACCAACAAGCTGCAGTACGCCTGGCTGAAGATGTTTGCGCCGGTGGGTCCGGGGCGCGGCGTGTTCGCCGTGGGCGACGACGACCAGAGCATCTATGCCTTCCGCGGCGCGCAGGTGGGCAACATGGCGTTGTTCGAGCGCGAATACAACGTACAGCAGGTGATCAAGCTGGAGCGCAACTACCGCAGCTTCGGCAACATCCTGGACAGCGCCAACGAGCTCATCAGCCGCAACACCCGCCGCCTGGGCAAGAACTTGCGCACCGAAGCGGGCCCCGGCGAGCCGGTGCGGGTGTACGAGGCCACCAGCGACTATGCCGAGGCGCAGTGGCTGCTGGAAGAAGCGCAGCAGCTGCACCGGGCCGGCATGCCGCGCAAGGAGATCGCGGTGCTCTACCGCAGCAATGCGCAGTCGCGCGTGGTGGAGTCGGCGCTGTTCAACGCCGGCATTCCGTACCGCGTGTATGGCGGCCTGCGCTTCTTCGAACGCGCGGAGGTGAAGCACGCGCTGGCCTATTTGCGCCTGATCGAGAACCCGAACGACGACACCTCGTACCTGCGGGTGGTGAACTTCCCCACCCGCGGCATCGGCGCGCGCACGGTGGAGCAGCTGCAGGACGCCGCACGCGCCAGCGGCCGCAGCCTCTACCAGAGCGTGGGCGCGGTCACCGGCAAGGGCGGCGCCAACGTGCAGGCCTTCAACGCGTTGATCGACGCGATGCGGGAGATCACCCGCGGGCTCACCCTGCGCGAGATCATCGAGCACGTGGTGCAGAACTCCGGCCTGGCCGACTTCTACCGCACCGAGAAGGAAGGCCAGGAGCGGCTGGAGAACCTGGCCGAACTCGTGAACGCGGCCGAGGCCTTTGTCACCCAGGAAGGGTTTGGCAAGGACGCGGTTGCCTTGCCGATCGACGAAGCCGCTGATGCCCAAGAGCGCCTGCGCCCAGGCACCATCGCTGCCGGCACGCCGCTGGCGGTGGCCGCGGTGGACCTCGCGCCCGACGCCGAAACCGGCGAGATCGTGTCGCCGCTCGCTGCCTTCCTCACCCATGCGGCGCTGGAAGCGGGCGACAACCAGGCCCAGGCCGGGCAGGACGCGATCCAGCTGATGACGGTGCATTCGGCCAAGGGCCTGGAGTTCGACGCGGTGTTCATCACCGGCCTGGAAGAAGGCCTGTTCCCGCACGAGAACTCCATGTCCGACGTGGACGGGCTGGAGGAAGAGCGCCGCCTGATGTACGTGGCGATCACACGCGCGCGCCAGCGCCTGTACCTCAGCTTCAGCCAGACGCGCATGCTGCACGGGCAGACGCGTTATCACATCAAGAGCCGCTTCTTCGACGAGCTGCCGGAGGCCGCGTTGAAGTGGATCACCCCGCGCAACCAGGGCTTCGGCTCGGGTTTTGCGCGCGAATACCAGAACGCCTGGAACCGCGGCTCGGGCCTGCACTCCATCGTGGGCGCCGGCCGGGTGGAAGCGCCGGCCGCACCGGCCTACACGCCCAAGGCGCCGCCCTCGCACGGGCTTCGCAGCGGGCAGGCGGTGTTCCACACCAAGTTCGGCGAAGGCGTGATCGTGACGCTGGAAGGCGTGGGCGAGGATGCACGCGCGCAGGTCAACTTCGGCCGCCACGGCATGAAGTGGCTGCAGCTCAGCCTGGCCAAGCTGACGCCGGTGGAGTAGGCCCGCGTCGTCCGTCGCAGCTACAGCAGGCCGGATCGCTTGACCGCGTGGTAGCGGTTCACCAGCTCGGCCGCCAGCCCGGCCGGTTCCACGTCCACCAGCAAGGCGTCGCGCCCGGCCAGGCGGTGGAAGGCATCGCGGCGCGCCTGCTCGAAGAGGTGGGCGGTCGCCGCTTCGCTGGCGTCCTCCGGTGCGCGCAGGGGTTGGCCCGCGATGTGGCCCAGCGCGGTTTCGCGCAGGCTGGCCAGCATCACGAGGTGGCGCGTGCGCAGCAGCTTGAGTGCGGGCGCGAGCTCCGGGGCGTCTTCATCGCGGAAGTTGGTGAGCACCACCACCAGGGCGCGTTTTCGCTGCAGCCGCATCACCTCGGTGGCCATCTGCAGGTAGTCCGGGTGCGCGAGCGTGGGCTGGATGTCGTACAGGCGGCTCGTGAGCGCGTCCAGCGTGGGCAGGCCCTTGCGCGGGGCGAAGTGCCGCTGTGCCGCGGGCGGCGCTGCAAAGGTGAGGGCGCCCACCTCGTCGCCCGCCTTCAGCGCCACGTAAGCCAGCAGCATCAGCGCGTTCAGCGCCTGGTCGAAGTGGCCCACCGCAGCCGCCGCGGTGTCGTCGGCGCGCATGCGGCGCCCGCAGTCCAGCACGAAGAGCACACGCTGGTCGCGCTCGTCCTGGAACTGCCGCACGATCGGCCGGCGGTGGCGCAAGGAGGCTCGCCAGTCGATGTGGCGCACGGAGTCGCCGGGGCTGTAGTCGCTCAGCTGCTTGAAGTCCGTGCCGCCGCCGCGCTGCTTGTAGGTCTTGATGCCGATTTCGCTCAGCCGGTGGTCGCCCGCCAGCCAGGCATAACGGGCCACCGCGGCGAAATTGGGGTACACGCGCAGCGACTGCGCCGCACCCAGCCGCAGGCCCAGCTCGAAGCAGCCGGCCAGCGTGCGCACCCGCAGTTCGGCCGGCGCAAAGCCCACCGGTCCGCGCCGATGTGGTGTGGCGCGGTAGCTCAGGGTGGCGCGCTGCCCGCCCGGCACGTTGACCGACGCCGGCAGCCCTTCGGTGGAGATGGCGGCATCGACATGGTCGAAGAGGGCCACGCGCCACGGCAGCCGGCCGGGGTTGGCGAGTTGAAGCTGCAGCCGGCGCTCCACGCCGACCGCCAGGGCCGCTGGCAGCCGCCGTGTGAGCTGCAGCGGGTGGCGCCGCCACGCGAGCAGGCTGACGCCCAGGTCCAGCGCGCCCAGCGCCAGCCCCGCAGCAGACACCGCGGCCGCCACGGCCTGCACCGTGGCCAGCGGCACGCCCGCCAGGAGAGCCGCGGCAGCACCGGTGGCCAAGGCCGCCAGTGCGAGCACGGTGGCGCGTGTGGGCAGCAGCTTCATGCGGTGGCGCGCCAGCTCAGATGCGGGGTGCGTCCACGCTGGCCAGCGCGTCGCCCAGCAGCTCGTCGACCGCACGGCCTTCCAGCTGCGCATCCGGTGCCAGCAGCACCCGGTGGCGCAACGCGGGCAGCACCAGCTGCTTGATGTCGTCCGGCGTCACGAAGTCGCGGCTGTCGAGCAAGGCGGCCGCGCGGGCGGCGCGCACCAGGGAGATGGCACCGCGTGAGCCGGCGCCGGTGGCCAGGCCGGGCCAGTCGCGCGTGGCGCGCACGATGTCCACCGCATAGTCGGCCACCTTGTCGTCCACACGCACGTGGGCGGCCATGCGCTGCAACGCCTTCACCGCGCGTTCGTCCAGCCGCGGGGCAATCGCGTCCAGCGGCAGCTGGTCGCCCAGCGACTGGTCGGTAGTGCGGCGCACGACGGCGGCCTCGTCCTGGCGCGAGGGATACCCGATCTCGATCTTCAGCAGGAAGCGGTCGAGCTGCGCTTCCGGCAGCGGATAGGTGCCTTCGGTGTCGATCGGGTTCTGCGTCGCAATCACCATGAAGGGCTGTGGCAGCGCATGCGGTTGGCCTTCGAGCGTGACCTGGCGCTCCTGCATCACCTCCAGCAGCGCGGCCTGCGTCTTCGCCGGCGCCCGGTTGATCTCGTCGGCCAGCAGCAGGTGGGTGAACACCGGCCCGCGGCGCACCCGCAGCGTGCCCAGGCCGCCACCTTCACCGGTGCTGGTGTCCAGCACCGCGGCGCCGGTGATGTCCGAAGGCATCAGGTCGGGCGTGAACTGGATGCGGGCGTACTGCAGCGAGAGCGCCTTGCACAGCGCGCGCGCCAGCAGCGTCTTGCCCAGGCCGGGCACGCCCTCGATCAGCACATGGCCGGCCGCGACCAGCGCGATCAGCACCTGGTCCACGGCTTCGCGCTGGCCCACCATGGCCTTGGCCACTTCCTCGCGCAGGGCACGCAGCAGCTCGGCCGCGCGGTTGACGTCGTTGGCATTCAGGGTCATGCGGATCGGTCCTGTGGGTTCGTATCGGAAGCGGGTGATGGCGGGCGTTGCCGCGCCAGCAAGCGGCGGCGTGCCTCTTCGAGCAAGGCCAGCGCCGGCGGCCAGGCGGTGCGTGGCCGCGGGATGGACGGGTCCATCGCGCGGGCCAGCTCGTCGGCCGCCAGGCCGGTGGCGCGCGCCAGCGCGAGCGCCCGGGCGCTGCGGCCATCGTGGGCCCAGCCGCGCAGCAGGCGCTGAGCCGCTTCGTCCAGCGCGCGCAGCTGGGCCGCATGCAGGGCGGCCGGCTGGCGGCGGGCCAGGAACTGCGCGGTACCGTGGATCTGCTCGGCCATGGAGCGGCGGCCGCGCTGGCTGGGCGCGGCCAGCGGCCCGAAGCGCATGCCGCTGCGCCACAGCGCCGCCGCCAGTGCCGCCGCGGCCAGGATGACGACCACGCCGGCCTGCTGCCACACCCACACCGGCAGCGCCGGCCGGGTCTCGTCGATGACGAACCACACCTGCGTGCCGCGACCGGGCAGCCCCAGCCCGGCCAGCAGGATGAGCGCGTTGTCGCCCTCCAGCAGCGCCCGGTTGGTGAGGAAGGCGTCCGACCCGTACACGGTGACACTGCCGCGGCCCATGGCCACGCGCATCGATTCCGGGCCCTGGCGGCCATCGAGCGACCACTGGATGGCCGCGCCCTTGGTGGCGGCCAGCAGGCCGGGTGCGAAGGCGCGGCAGGCGCTGAACTCGCGGCTGTCGTCGAAGCTGGCCTGCACGGTGTCGGGCTCGCGCTGGGTCTCGCACGGGCGCGGTTCGGACACGGGTGTCAGCCTTCGGCCCGATGAGGAGGCGGCCTCAGAGGGCGTGGCCGGGCTGCCTTCGTCCTCATCCTCATCCTCCTCATCATCGGCCTTGTCGCCTTGCGGCGCGGAGGCGGGCGCCGCGCGCGGCGGCTTGGGGCGGTCGACCTCCTTCAGCGGCAGCCAGCGCAGGCTCTGTTCGTCGCGCAGCAACCAGCGCGGCAGCGCCAGGTGCCCCCCGCCCGCCACCCAGTCGCGCAGGCGCTCGTCCCGCCCGGGAAACAGGCTCCATTGGCCGGACATCAGCACCAGCGTGGCGCCCGGCGGGGGCAGTTGTTCGAGGTTGTCCCGCCGCACCACCTCGGCGCCCACGCTGCGCAAGAGCTGCATCGCGGCGTAGCCGCGGTTGCGGGCGGCCTCGCCACGCGGCGGCAACGGCACTTCGGTCTCCACCCATTCGGTCTGGGTGAACAGCCCGTAGGCGGCCCCCAGCGCGAGCAGAACCGCCAGCAGCCGCCACACCAGCGTGCGGCTCATGGCGCGGCCTCCCGCGTGGCGCTCCCGGTGGCCGGCAGGGCGGCGCCGAGGCAGGCGTCGAAGTCGGCGCACAGGGCGGCCACGGCGGCGTCCTCCGGCTGCCGTGCCGCGTACACGTGCAGCTGCCAGGCCTGGACCAGGCGTTCGAAGAAGCGTTTGCCCTCGGCCGGCAGGGCAGCGCTGGCCAGCCGCAGGCAATCGCCTTCGGTGCTGGCCGAGCGGATGGGCACGGCATGCAGGTGCACCAGGCGCGAGAGCGCGCCGCGATACAGCAGCGAGAGCGCGTCGCGGTGGCGCCCGGCCTGCCAGAGGGCCGCTGCGGCCGCGCCCACGTCGGCCGGCAGGCTGTCGGGCCGGATGTCGAGGTCGTGCACGTGGGTGGGCAGGTGCAGCGAGCAGCCCTCGATCGTGTCGGCACGCCAGCGCCACCAGTGGCGCAGCGACACCAGCGTGAGCGCCACCGCGATCGCGCCCAGCGCCCACACCAGCAGCCGTCCGCTTTCGGACAGCCAGCGTGACAGCCCCTTCAGCCACGACGGCGGTTTGTCCTTGGCCTGCGCCTGCTCACGACGCTTGAGCCGCAGCTCGTGGACCTTGTCCTTGCCCGACAGCAAGGGGTCGCGCCGCACGGCCTCCACGCTGGCCTGCAGCTGGGCGCGGGCAGCCGACGATGCACGTGCCGGCGGGGCGGAGGCCGCCGGGCCGGACGCGGGTTCGGCAGCCGACGCGGCTTGCGGCGGCTCGGGCAGCGGTTGTGCGGCGGCTGCCGCCGTGGCGAGGCAGCAGGCGAAAACAAGGCTGCGTTCAGCCACCGAAGGCATGGCGGAATTCCTGTTCGATGTCCCAGGCTTCGAGCTCGACACGCCGGTTGAGGTACAGCGCAAAACCGGAGGCGACATGAAAGGGTTCGAGCGCCAGCACCACCAGCGCATAACAGCCGTTGCTCAGCAGCTGCATGCCCAGGTCGTCGTCGCTGAAGAACGCCTGCATCAGCGGCCCGCGGTGTTCGTCGGGCATGAAAAGCAGGCCCAGCGCAAACAGCGCCAGCACCAGCACCACCTCGACGTGGGCGTACACCACCTGCACCAGCGCGGCCACGCCGCGCCTGCCACGCAGCAGCTGGACCCGGCGCTGGCGTGCGCCCTCGCCGCGTTGCCCCTCCAGCTGGCGCAAGGGCAGGGTGTAGGCCCGCCAGGGCGACAGGCGTTGCACGGTGAGGCTGCGCAGCAGGTCCGTGCCCCACACCTGGCGCCGTGCGGCCCAGAGGTCGGCAAACCGCGTGGGCTCGCCGAACACCGCGCGCGACAGCACGAACAGCAGGCTGCGGTCCAGCCAGGGCTTGGCCATGAACAGCACCGCCCAGGGCAGCCAGCTCGCGATGGTGGTGGTGGACAGCATCAGCAGCGTGCAGGCGGCCCACAGTGGCGCCAGGCAGCGCCACACCGAGCGGGCATGTTCCTGGACCAGCCGCACGCCGAGGTCGGCCGCTTCGAGCATCGGCCGCGGCCGCAGATGGATGGCGAGGGCATCAACCTGCATCGCTCAGCCCCTGTGCTGCGGCGCCGCGGCGCCCGGCCGGCCCTGCCAGACCAGGTAGATCACCACCGCGGCCCAGCACGCAGCGCCCACGCCGTACTTCACCGAGGGCGCCACCCACGCCGCCGAGGACCAGAACGCCTCCACGAAGGCCGCCACAAGCAGCATGGCCACCACGCCGTACACCAGCACAACGGCTTCGGCGCCAGCCTGCTGCAACGCCTGCAGCCGCCGCAGCCGGCCCGGCGCCAGCAGCGCGTGGCCCAGGCGCAGGCCGGCCGCTCCAGCGATCAGGATGGCCGTCAGCTCGAAGGCCGAATGGGTGACGACAAAGGAATAGAAGGTGCCGCCATGGCCGCGCGCGGTGAGGTAGCCGGCGATTGCGCCCGCGAGCACGCCGTTGTAGGCCAGGAAGAACAGGCTGCCGACGCCCGCGAGGATGCCTCCGGCAAAACAGCGGAAGGCCACGCCCACGTTGTTCATCACGTAGAAGCCGAACATCTCCCAGTCGGTGCTGGCGTCACGCATGCGGCCGATCGCATGCCGGCCTTCGCTGTACATCTCGTCGAAATTCTGCGCGCGCGAGGCGTCCACCACCGAGAGCACAAAGCCCGGGTCGCGCCAGCACGCCCAGCCCGCGGCCAGCATCGGAAGGGCGAACACGAGCAGGGCCACCAGCATGTAGGCCCGGTGCTGCCGCACGGCCTGGGGAAAGTCCACCAGCAGCAGGCGCTTCAGCCGCTGGCCGCCGTAGTCGTGCCGGCGGTAGATGGCCTGGTGCGCACGCTGGGTGAGTGCTTCCAGCCGGTCGGTCAGGTGCACCGGATAGGCGCGCCAGCGCGCCAGCGCCAGGTGCTCGCAGCAGCGCCGGTACAGCGCCGCCAGCTCGGCCGGTGCGAGGGGGCCGGCCGGTGGGGCGCCCGGGCCGCGTGGGCTGCGCACCAGCAGGCCCCCCGGGCGCTCGATGTGGTCCAGGCCCGCCTCCAGCTGCGTCCACAGTGGCGCGTGGGCTTGCTCGAACTGCAGCGGTGTCATGCGCCGCCTGGCGGGCGTCGGCCCAGCAGCCAGTGGGCCACCGACAGCAGGCGCTCGGTCGCGTCGGCCCCTTGGCGCGCGGCCGGCAATATCGGCCCGGCCAGTGCCGCAAGCTCTTCCGCGCGCGCCGCCGTGATGCGGCCGCTGCGGCCAGCCCATGCCAGCACCGCCGACTGCTCCTGCAAGGACAAGGAACGCCGGGGCGCTGACGCCGGCCCGGGCGGCAAGGCTGCATGCAGCACCACCTGTTCGGCATGCACGACGAGCGTGCCGGCGGCCAGGTCGCCCAGCCGCTTGAAGTCGCGCCGCAGCAGCAGGCACACCAGCCCGAAGCCATAAAGCGCAGGCAGGAAGTCAGCAGCCCGCAACAGGTTGCGCACCAGCGAGGCGGCCGGCGTGACGGGCAGGCCGCTGTCCATCACCACGCGCAGGTTCAGCAGGCGTTTGCCCGGCGTGGCGCCCCAGGGGGAGAGCTCGAAGGCGACCGGATAGAACCACTCGAGCAGGAAATACAGCAACAGCATGGTGGCACCGCCCACGCCGGCCACGCGGCCCAGCGTCATGCCGGCGGCCAGCATGACGATCAATCGAACGCCCAGGTCGGCCACATACGCCAGGCTGCGTGCGCAGCAGCCGGCCGGCCTCAGCGTGAGTTCAATGCCTTCCGGGGTTTCGGCCGTGACCAGCGTGTCGAGCCTGGCGCTCACGCCTTGACGACGATGGTGCCGGCCAGCACGTCATGCAGGCAGCGGCGCGAGCTGCGGAACACCATCAGGCAGTCCACCAGCGCGTAGATCATCTGCAGCCAGGGCAGCGGCGACATGGCATAGCCGATGCCATAACGCAGCCCGAGCAGGCGCAGGGGCGGCACGGGGTTGCCGTCGGTCAGCGTGATGCGCTGGCCCATCACCCGCTTGCCGATGGTCTGGCCGCGGCTCACCAGGAGCCAGCCGTTGAGTGCGAGGAACAGCACGAAGCCGAGTGCCGCGTTGAACAGCATGCTGCCGATCGACGCCGCGTTGCGGGGAGAGTAGGGGTTCCAGGGCGTGACGAGCGACAGCAGCCACATCGCCGCCATGAGCACGACCAGATCGATCAGTGCGGCCACGAACCGCATGCCGCGGCCGGCGAGTTCGGCCCCGGCTTGCGGGTCGCGCACGTCTTCCACATGGGCCTGGGGCGCGGCGTAGCGGTTGGCCGCCGACGGCGATGTCGATTCCATGGTCATCCTCCCTCATCTTGTGAACCTGTTCTTGCCGCTGCGGCCGTTGGCGGCCAGCGGTGCTGCGCGGTGGGCGTCAGTCGGAGCTGCTGCCCGGTGTCACCGCGTCGATGGTTTTTTCCACCACCTTGCCGGTGACCTTGACGCCTGTGCTCACCACCGCGCCGGTGACGCTGATGGCCGCACCCGCGGCCGCGCCGGCCACCGACACCACGGCACAGCCGGTGAACGCGGGCAAGGCCGCCACCAGGGCGGCAGCCATCAGCAAGCGGCGAAGGTTCGGCATGGCAGGTGTGGGGCTGGAAGCAGAGCGACGATTATCACGCGCTGGCCTCGCGGCGTGTCATGCGGATGTCACGCGCCGGTCATGGTGGTTTCACCGGATGTTCCTACGCTGGCGGGCTGAACCTCACTCCTGGCCGCCTGAGGCGGCTCTCCGAATGAACAAGCGCGCCGACTTTCCGCTGACCGAGATCGACCCCGACGACATCGGGCACAACGCCTCCGCCAACCCCACGTTCGACAGCGTGCTGAGCGCCCGGCTGTCGCGCCGCTCCTTGCTGCGGGGCGGCGTGGGCACGGCGGCCACGGCGCTGTTTGGCAGCGTTGCGCTGGCCGCCTGCGGTGGTGGCGGCGATGACGAGGCGGCCCCGCCGCCGGTGGCCACCGATCCCCCGATCACCAGCCTGGCCTTCACGGCGGTGGCCAAGAGCCTGGAGGACAGGGTCACCGTGCCGGCGGGCTACACCGCCACCGTGATCTACGCGCTGGGCGATCCGCTGGACGCTGCCACGCCGGACTACCGCAACGACGGCACGGACACCGGGTTCGACCAGCGCGCCGGGGATCACCACGACGGCATGGGCTACTTCGGCCTCGGCGCCAATGGCCTGCGTGACGACAACGCCTCCGACCGCGGCCTGCTGGTGGTGAACCATGAGGCCACCAGCCACCCGGGCAGCGAGCTGTCGTCCACCTACCTGCATGCCGACGGCGGCACGCCCACGCTGCCGCGCCCGGCGGCCGAGGTGGACAAGGAAGTGCCGATCCATGGCGTGTCCGTGGTGGAAGTGAAAAAGGCCGCGGGCGGTGGGTTTGCCACCGTGCGCGATTCGGCCTTCAACCGCCGTATCACGCCGCTGACCCCGGTGCAGCTGGCCGGTGCCGCGCGCGGCAGTGCGCTGATGAAGACCGCGTATTCCGCCGACGGCACGCAGGCGCGCGGCACCTTGAACAACTGCGGCACCGGCCGCACGCCCTGGGGCACCCTGCTCACCGGCGAGGAGAACTGGGCCGGCTACTTTGCGCGCGGCGCGGCCGACGATGCGGCGCGTGGCAACGACAAGAGCGTGGCCTCGCTCAAACGCTACGGCCGCGCCCAGGGATCCAAGAGCCGCCACGGCTGGGAAAGCGCCGGCGCCGACGACAAGTACCAGCGCTGGGACATCAGCCGCAAGGGCACCTCCACCGACGGCACGGACGACTACCGCCACGAGCTCAACACCTTCGGCTACCTGGTCGAGATCGATCCCTACGACAAGGCGGCCGCCATCAAGAAGCGCACCAGCCTGGGCCGCTTCGCGCACGAGAGCGCGGCGTTCTCCAAGCTGGTGGAGGGCCAGCCGATCGCGGTGTACATGGGTGACGACTCACGCGGCGAATACATGTACAAGTTCGTGTCGTCCGCCACCTGGAGCGCGGCCGACGGCAATGCGGCCGACCGGATCGCCCAGGGCGACAAGTACCTGGACAGCGGCAAGCTCTACGCCGCACGCTTCAATGCGGACGGCAGCGGCGACTGGCTCGAGCTCACGATCGCCAACCCGCTGATCGCCGGCTTCACCGGTTATGCGTTTGCCGACCAGGCCGACGTGCTGGTCAACGCCCGCCTGGCGGCCGATGCTGTGGGCGCGACCAAGATGGACCGCCCGGAGTGGTGCGCCACCCACCCCACCACCGGCGAGGTGTACTACACGCTCACCAACAACAGCAGCCGCAGCGCCACGCCCGGCGCCGGCCAGTTCGGCGTGGACCCGGCCAACCCGCGTGCCTACAGCGACCTGAAGGGCGATCCCGCGCAAGGCGGCACCACGCAGCGCGGCAACGTCAACGGCCACATCATCCGCCTGGCTGAAACCAACGGCGCCGCCGCCGCGGCCACCTTCCGCTGGGATGTGTACCTCTTCGGTGCCCAGGCCCAGCGCGATGCTGCCGACACCAGCCTGAGCGACGCCGACTACGCGGCCAGCGTCAACCTCTCCTCGCTCACCGCCGACCAGGACTTCTCCAGCCCCGACGGCCTGTGGTTCAGCCGGAACACCGGCCTGTGCTGGATCCAGACCGACGACGGTGCCTACACCGATGCCACCAACTGCATGATGCTGGCCGGCGTGCCTGGCAGCGTCGGCGACGGCGCGAAGAAGACACTCGCCTATGGCAGCACCAGCGTGGACACCTACGTCGGCAAGGCACCCACCGCGCAGACGCTGAAGCGCTTCCTGGTCGGCCCGGTGGATTGCGAGATCACCGGCTTGTGCGAAACCCCGGATGGCAAGGCGCTGTTCGTCAACATCCAGCATCCAGGTGAAACGATCAGCAAGGCCGCGCTCGCCAACCCGGCCGGCTACCCGAGCCACTGGCCGGCCAATGCCGGTTATGGCGCCGGCGGTGCCACCACCGCGCGCCCGCGCTCGGCCACCGTCGTGATCACCAAGGACGATGGCGGACGCATCGGCAGCTGAGCTCCGGGGTTTCTGCCCTCGTTCTTGAGCCGGCCTGAGCGCCGGCTTCTTTCATGCGGGTGTGGCCGGGGTGTCGGCGGCGCCGAAGCTGTCGGTGAAGGTGAAATACAGCGAGGCGTAGAACACCGTCATGCCCATCAGGGCGAGCGGCAGTGCCGCCACCGGCGCGAACTGGCCCATGCCGAGCAGGCCGAACACCAGCGCTGCCAGCGTGCCCGCCACGATCGTCAGCGCCAGCCACACCAGGCTGTAGACCGCGAACGCGCCTTTGCTGCGCCACACCGCCAGCGTGCTGGAGAACAGCGACTGCGCCACGCCCTGCTCACCCCAGAGCACCAGGGCCGGCGCGTGCCAGAAGGGGATGGACAGCAGCGCGATCAGGCCGGCCTGCAGGCCCAGGCCGCCCACCAGCCGCGGATCCTCGGTCACGGCCTTCACCTGCTCCGGCGTGGCCTGCTGGCCGCTGGCGTACAGCGCGCGCAGGTGCTCCCACGCATCGCCGATCACCAGCTCGCTCAGCAGCAGCGCGGCCAGTGTCACCACGCCGTACAGCGCACACAGCTTGAGCAGCGTGCCGCGGCGCGCCTTGCTGCGCACCAGCGGCTCCACCAGCTGGCCGGGGTGCACCGGCCCGCCGCGCAGCGCCGATTCGGTGGCCACCATGAAACCCAGGCTGAGCAGCGGCAGCGCCATCAGCGACACCACGCTGCCCACCAGCGGGATGAGCACGGACACCAGCAGGCTGGTGAAGAAAAAGCCCAGCAGCAGGGCGCAGAAGCCCATGGGCCGCAGCATGAAGGCGCGAAAGCCCTGGCGCACCCAGCGCGCGCCTTGCTGCGGAGCCACCGGCCGAAGATGCAATGCCATGTGAGGTGTCAGAAAGCCGGGTGCCAGGGGCGGTTGATGCGCTCGCGCAGCACGCGCTCGAAATGGCCGGGGTCGTGGGCCTTGAGCATGGCGGCATCGCGCGGCAGGTAAAAGTCCCACAGGCGCGACAGCCAGAAGCGGAACGCGGCGGCGCGCAGCATGGCCGGCAGCAGGCGCTGCTCGCCGGTCGTGAGCGCGCGCACGTGGGCATACGCCTGCACGAAGGCGGCGGCGCGCTCTTCCACCAGGCGGCCGCTTTCCAGGTCGATGCACCAGTCGTTCAGGCACACCGCGATGTCGAACAGGAAGGTGTCCACCCCCGCGAAATAGAAGTCGAACAGGCCGGACAGGCGCTCGCGGCCCGGCAGGCCCTGCACGCTGGCGTCCTCGGCCGGCAGGTCGGCCGGCGCGAACATCACGTTGTCGCGGAACAGGTCGGCGTGGATGGGCCCGCGCGGCAGCGCCGCATGCGCGGGGGACGCCGCCAGGCTCTGCTGGTAAGCCAGCTCGTCGCCGAGCAGGTTGCGCTGTTCGTCGTCCAGGTACGGCAGCACCACCGGCACGGTCTCCGTCCACCAGGCCAGGCCACGCAGGTTGGGCTGGAACAGCGCGAAGTCCTGGCCCGCCAGGTGCATGCGCGCCAGCATGCTGCCCACCTGCTCGCAATGGTGCAGGTCAGGTGCCAGCTGGTGGCCGCCCAGGAGCTTGTCCACCAGCGCGGCGGGCTTGCCCTTGAGCGTGAAGAGGATCTCGCCCTGCACGTCGGCCCGCGGCTCGGGCACGGGAATGCCCTTGCGCGCCAGGTGCTGCATCAGGCGCAGGTAGAAAGGCAGCTGCTCCAGGCTCAGGCGTTCGAACAGCGTGAGCACGAACTCGCCACGCTCGGTGGTGACGAAGTAGTTGGTGTTCTCGATGCCCGCGGTGATGCCGCGCAGCCCGGTGAGCGTGCCCACCCCCAGCGGCTCGACGAAGCGCGCGGCCTCCTCGAACGTCACTTCCGTGAAGACAGCCATGGAACTCAGAATCCCAGCACGTTCCACACCCGCTGGCCCACCGCGCCGCGCAGGCCTTCGCCGGTGCCGCCGGGGTTGCGCCCGGTCGCGCTGGTGACGATCTCGTAGGCCGGCGCGCTGGCGGCCTTGGGCCGCACCACCACGCGCTGGGTTTCGCCGCGCACACGCAGCTCTTCCACCCGCACGTTGTCGTCCTCCTGCACGATGCGCTGGACCACGGGTTCACCGCCGCGCGGCGATGCGTCGGCGGCGTGGGCGGCGGCCGCGGCCAGAAGGGGCAGGCCGGCGGCCAGCCGCCACAAGAGCAGGGAAGGGGAGGGCATGGGCGGATTGTAGGAGGCCGGGTTTTCACTGTTGCCCGACAATCCGCCGATGGACGAGACACCCCCCCAGACCCTGCTGCTGGTCGACGGCTCCAGCTACCTCTACCGGGCCTTCCACGCCCTGCCGGACCTGCGCGGCCCGGAGGGCGTGCCCACCGGCGCGCTGCATGGCATGGTGGCCATGATGAAGCTGCTGCGCGAGCAGGTGCCGGCCCAGCACGCGGTCTGCGTGTTCGATGCCAAGGGCCCGACCTTCCGCAACGAGTGGTACAGCGAGTACAAGGCGCACCGGCCGCCGATGCCGGAGCCGCTGGCGCAGCAGGTGGAGCCGATCCGCGAGGTGGTGCAGCTGCTCGGCTGGCCGGTGCTGGAAGTGCCCGGCGTGGAGGCCGACGACATCATCGGCACGCTGGCGCGCATCGGCGCCGAGAGCGGCCGCAAGGTGATCATCTCCACCGGCGACAAGGACATGGCGCAGCTGGTGAACGAGCGCGTCACGCTGATCAACACCATGAGCAAGGAGACGCTGGACCCGGCTGGCGTGATGGCCAAGTTTGGCGTGCCGCCCGAGCGCATCGTGGACTACCTCACCCTGATCGGCGATGCGGTGGACAACGTGCCGGGTGTCGACAAGGTGGGCCCCAAGACGGCGGCCAAGTGGATCGCCGAACACGGCAGCCTGGACAACCTGATCGCCAACGCCCACACCATCAAGGGCGTGGCCGGCGACAACCTGCGCAAGGCGCTGGACTGGCTGCCGCAGGGCCGCCGCCTGGTCACCGTGGTGTGCGACTGCGACCTCACGCCCCACATCGAAGGCTGGCCCGCCTGGGACAAGCTGGCCCTGCGCGAGGTGGACCGCGAGGCGCTGCTGGCCTTCTACACCCGCTTCGGCTTCACCACCTGGCGCAAGGAGCTGGAGCAGGCCCTGGGCCTGGCGCCGGCCAAGGCCGCCGCCACGGTGCGTGCCAGCCCCAGCGTGCTGGACGAGCCGCCGCTGCCGGTGGCGACCGCGCTCAAGCGCGAGTACGAAACCATCTTCACCCGCGAGGCGCTGGACCGCTGGCTGATCCGCCTGCGCGAGGCGCCGCTGGTGGCCATCGACACCGAAACCGGCTCGCTGGATGCGATGCAGGCGCACATCGTCGGCATCTCCTTTGCCGTGGAGCCGGGCGAGGCGGCCTATGTGCCGGTGGCGCACGACTATCCCGGCGCGCCGGCGCAGCTGTCGCTGGACGAAGTGCTGGGCGTGCTCAAGCCCTGGCTGGAGGACGAACACGCGCTCAAGGTCGGCCAGCACATCAAGTACGACGTGCATGTGCTGGCCAATTACGGCATCACCGTGCGCGGCTACCAACACGACACCATGCTGCAGAGCTATGTGCTGGAGGCCCACAAGCCGCACAACCTGGAGAGCCTGGTGGCGCGGCACGTCGGCCGCAACGGCCTGAGCTATGAAGACGTGTGCGGCAAGGGCGCGCACCAGATCCCCTTCTCGCAGGTGGACATCACCAAGGCCACCGAATATTCCGGCGAGGACAGCGAGATGGCCTTGCACGTGCACCAGACGCTGTACCCGCGGATCCAGGCCGAGCCCGGCCTGCGCTTCGTGTACGAGAAGATCGAGATGCCGGTCACCCAGGTGATCCAGCGCATCGAGCGCAACGGCGTGCTGGTGGATGCGCAACTGCTGGCCCAGCAAAGCCGCGAGCTGGCCGAGAAGATGCTGGCGCTGGAGCGCGAGGCTTATGAGCTGGCCGGCCAGCCCTTCAACCTGGGCTCGCCCAAGCAGATCTGCGAGATCCTGTTCACCAAGCAGGGCCTGCCGGTGCTGAAAAAAACCGCCTCCGGCGCGCCGTCCACCGACGAAGAGGTGCTGGACAAGCTGGCCGAGGACTATCCGCTGCCACGCAAGATCCTGGACCACCGCTCGATGAGCAAGCTGAAAGGGACCTACACCGACAAGCTGCCGCTGATGGTGAACCCGCGCACCGGCCGGGTGCACACCAACTACGCGCAGGCGGTGGCGGTGACCGGGCGGCTGTCCAGCAACGAGCCCAACCTGCAGAACATTCCCATCCGCACGGCGGAAGGGCGGCGCATCCGCGAGGCCTTCATCGCGCCGCCAGGGCATGTGATCGTGAGTGCGGACTACTCGCAGATCGAGCTGCGCATCATGGCCCACATCAGCAACGACGAGAACCTGCTGCGGGCCTTCCGCGAGGGCATGGACGTGCACCGCGCCACCGCGGCCGAGGTGTTCGGCGTGCCGCCGGACGAGGTGAGCAGCGAGCAGCGGCGGTATGCCAAGACCATCAACTTTGGCCTGATCTACGGCATGAGCGCCTTCGGGCTGGCGGCCAACCTCGGCATCGAACGCTCGGCGGCCAACGCCTACATCGACCGCTATTTCCAGCGCTACCCGGGTGTGCGCGACTACATGGAGCGCACCCGCACGCTGGCGCGTGAACGCGGTTATGTGGAAACCGCCTTTGGCCGTCGCGTGGTGCTGCCGGACATCGTGGGCGGCAACGGCCCGCGCCGCGCGGGCGCGGAGCGCCAGGCGATCAACGCGCCCATGCAGGGCACGGCCGCCGACCTGGTGAAGCTGGCGATGATCGCGGTGCAGGGCGCGCTGGACCGCGATGGCGTGGCCACCAAGATGATCATGCAGGTGCACGACGAACTGGTGTTCGAGGTGCCCGAGGGCGAACTCGACTGGGTGCGCGAGAACGTGCCGCGGCTGATGGCTGGCGTGGCCGAGCTGTCGGTGCCGCTGCTGGCGGAATTCGGCATCGGGCCCAACTGGGAGAAGGCTCACTGACGCGCAGCGTCAGTGAGCCTTTGGCTGCGCCCGGTGGGCGCAGCCAAACGCCCTATGTTTGGCTCCCCCGGGCCCCCTCCCAGCGGGGGTTCCAGCATGGATGTGGGCGCCGGCCCGCGGCCGGCGTCACTCAGTCGTCCAGCAGCGCGTGGCGGGCGGCTTCCCATACTTGCGCGCTCGCTGCAACGAGCAGGCCCGTGCGGTCGTCGCCCGGCCGGTACGGCGAACCGTCCCAACGCGCCACGTGGCCGCCGGCCTCGGTAAGCAATAGGGTGCCCGGCGCATGGTCCCAGGCCAGGGTGCGCCAGTACACCGCGAAGTCGCTCTCCCCGCGCACGATCGCGGGGTAGTCCACGCCCGCCGCGTTGCTGCCTGGGTGCAGCTGGTGCAGGCGCGTGGTGCGGCGCTCGATCTCCTGCTTCAGGCCGTCGGGCAGGTAGCGCGTCTTCACAATCCCGCTCAGCGCGGTGGCGCCGGGTGTGCTCACCTGCAAGCGTCGGTCGTCCTGCCAGGCGCCGGCGCCTGATTCGGCGCTGCACAGCGTGCCGCGCAAGGGGTCGAGAATCCAGCCGGCGAGCGTCTGGCCGTCGCGCAGCAGCGCTACCATCATCGCCACCTGCGGCCGCCCGACGATGAAGTTGCTGGTGCCGTCCAGCGGGTCCACCAGCCACACCGCGCCGTGGTCCAGGCCCTGCAGCAGGCGAGCGTCCAGCGCACTGGCTTCCTCGCCCACCACCCGCGAGCCCGGCACCAGCGCCTGCAGCGCCGGCGTGAGCAACGCTTCGACCTCACGGTCGACGATGGTCACCATTTCGCCAGGCGACTTCTCCTCGATGTCGCCGTGCTGCAGGCGCTGGAAACGCGGCACGACGATCGCTGCGGCCGCCTGGCGCAGCAGTTCGGCGACCCGCGCCGTGAGGGATGTGTTCATGCGCCCATGATCGCCCAGCCGCAGCGTGGCCCCGAGCGCTGGTGTACCGTCGCGGCATGCTGACCTTGCGACCCTCCCTCTGGCTGCTCGCCAAGACCCAGACCCTGCGTGACCTGCGTGCGGGCGAACTGCGCCTGCTGGTGCTGGCGGTGGTTCTGGCGGTGGCGGCGCTCACCGCGGTGGGCTTTTTTGCCGACCGGCTGAATGCCGGCCTCACGCGTGACGCACGCCAGCTGCTGGGTGGCGACGCGCTGGTGGCCAGCGACCAGCCCACGCCGGCGGACTTCATCGCCCAGGCGCGCTCGCTGGGGCTGGGCACGGCCACCAGCGCCAGCTTTCCCAGTATGGCGCGGGCGCCGGACGAGCGCGGCGGCGCCACCCGGCTGGTGTCGGTAAAGGCGGTGTCGGCGGCGTACCCGCTGCGGGGCGCGCTGCGGCTGAAGTCCGCAATCGATGCGCCCGAACAAACGGTCCAGCGGGCCCCCGAGCCCGGCACCGTGTGGGTGGACGTCGGCGTGCTGGCGGCGCTGAACCTCCAGGTCGGCGAGCCGCTGCTGTTGGGCGATGCCAGCCTGCGCATCGGCCGCATCATCGTGGTGGAGCCCGACCGTGGCGCCGGCTTCCTGGCGTTTGCACCGCGCGTGATGCTCAACGAGGCCGACCTGGCCGCTACCGGGCTGGTGCAGCCGGGCAGCCGCATCGGCTACCGCCTGGCCGTGGCCGGCACCGACCCGCAGGTCAACCGTTTCGTGGCCTGGGCCGAGTCCCGCATCAAGACCGCCCGGCTGCGGGGTGTCAACGTCGAATCTTTCGAGGCTGGCCGGCCGGAGATGCGCCAGACGCTGGACCGCGCCCACAAGTTCCTCAATCTGGTGGCCTTGCTGGCCGCCTTGCTGGCGGCGGTGGCGGTGGGCATCGCGGCGCGCGACTTCGCCAACCGGCATCTCAACGATTGCGCGGTGCTGCGGGTGCTGGGCGCACCCCAGCGCACCATCGCCCTCATCCACCTGCTGGAGTTCGGCGCGGTCGGGCTGGTGGCCAGCGCCATCGGCGTGCTGATCGGCTTCGCGGTGCATCACGTCTTCGTGTGGCTGTTGGCCGGCCTGGTGGAGGCCAGCCTGCCGGCGCCCGGTGTGTGGCCCGCCTTGATGGGGCTGGGCGTGGGCCTGCTCCTGCTGCTGGGTTTCGGCCTGCCGCCGGTGCTCCAGCTGGCCAGCGTGCCGCCGCTGCGGGTGATCCGGCGCGACGTGGGCGCGCCCAAGGCCGCCTCGCTGCTGGTGCTGCTGGGTGCGGCAGCGGGCTTCGCCGCCTTGCTGGTGGCGGTGTCGTCGGACCTGAAGCTGGGGCTGATCGCGGTGGGCGGGTTTGCCGGCGCGATGCTGGCGTTTGCGTTGCTGTCGTGGGTGGCGGTGGGCGTGCTGCGGCGCGCGGTGCCGGAGGCGCGCGCGCCACGCTGGCTGGTGCTGGCCACGCGCCAGATTGCCGCGCGGCCGGCGTTTGCGGTGCTGCAGGTGTCGGCGCTCAGCGTCGGGTTGCTGGCGCTGGTGCTGCTGGTGCTGCTGCGCACCGACCTGATCAGCAGCTGGCGCCAGGCCACGCCGCCGGATGCACCCAACCGCTTCGTCATCAACGTGCAGCCCGACCAGGCCCAGGCCTTCCAGCAGGCGCTTCGCCAGGCCGGCGTGGCGCGCTACGACTGGTACCCCATGATCCGCGGCCGCCTGGTGGCGGTGAACGGCCAGCCCGTGGCACCGGACGCCTATGTGGAGGACCGCGCCAAGCGCCTGGTGGAGCGCGAGTTCAACCTCAGCCACAGCGCCGAGATGCCGTTGCACAACAAAGTGGCGGCCGGCCAGTGGAAAGCCGAGGAGCCCGACGCGCTGAGCGTGGAGGAGGGGCTGGCGCAGACGCTGGGCCTGAAGCTCGGCGACCGCCTGCGCTTTGACCTGGGCGGGCAAATGCAGGAGGGGCGCATCACCAGCCTGCGCAAGGTGGACTGGGGCTCCATGCGGGTGAACTTCTTCGTGATGTTCCCGCGTGCGCAGATGCCCGACCTGCCGGTCACCTTCATCTCCGCCTTCCGCGCGCCGGCCCAGCCGGGCTTCGACAACGCGCTGGCGCGCGCCTTTCCCAACATCACCGACGTGGACGTGTCGGCCTCGCTCGGCGAGGTGCAGCGCGTGCTGGACCAGGTGATCCGCGCGGTGGAGTTCCTGTTCGCCTTCACCCTCGCCACCGGGCTGGTGGTGCTGTTTGCGGCGGTGGTGGCCACCCGCGAGGCGCGGGCGCGCGAGTTCGCGGTGATGCGCGCGATGGGCGCGAGCGCGCGCCTGCTGTCGCAGGTGCAGCGCGCGGAGCTGCTGGGCGTGGGCGCGCTGGCCGGGCTGCTGGCCTCGCTGGCGGCTATCGTGGTGGGCTGGGCGCTCGCGAAGTACGCCTTCGAGTTCAGCTGGAGCGCATCGCCCTGGGTGCCGCTGGCCGGCGCGGTGGCCGGTGCGCTGCTGGCCTTGCTGGCGGGCTATTGGGCGTTGCGGGGGGTGCTGCGGCGGCCCGTCGTGCAGACCTTGCGCCAAGCCGGCGAAGGTTAGACGGCCGTTCGTCGCCAGCCTTTGCAGTTCGTCGCGGCGCTTTGGGTGTTCATCGCAACGCGCTGTCAATAGGGGCCGATGCTCCCTAGAGTTCGTTCCATCGCAACGCTGAACCGAACCCAAGGAGCCCCACCATGACGAACCGCAACGCTTCCTCTTTCACCGCCCTGGCCCTGTCCGTGGTGGTCACCGTGGCCGTGCTGCTGGGCATCGACACCCTGGCCGTGCAGGAGCATGCGGCCACCGACATGGCGGCCGCTGCCGCGCAGGCGCAGACCGTGGCCGTGAAGGCCGCGCAACCGCGCAGCTGATACTGCAACGCTTC
Source organism: Ideonella sp. BN130291 (assembly GCF_036231905.1). NCBI lineage: Bacteria > Pseudomonadati > Pseudomonadota > Betaproteobacteria > Burkholderiales > Sphaerotilaceae > Ideonella > Ideonella sp. BN130291. The sequence continues at coordinate 322,475 of NZ_JAZARE010000004.1, forward strand.
GGCGTTGCGTCAACGAAAAAAAGCGCCTGGACGCCAGGCGCTTTTTTCATGGAGCGGCGATGCGTCAGCCGAAGGCCGGCTCGCTTTGCAGGCGGAAGGTGGATACCAGGCCGGCCAGTTTGTGCGCCTGGTCCTTCAGGCTTTCCGCTGCGGCGGCGGATTGCTCCACCAGGGCCGCGTTCTGCTGCGTCATGGAATCCAGCTGGTTCACCGCGGTGTGGATCTGGCCGATGCCACCCGATTGCTCGCTGGAAGCGGCGGTGATCTCGCCGATGATGTCGGTCACGCGCTGCACGCTGGCCACGATCTCCGTCATCGTGCTGCCGGCGTCCTGCACCAGGCGGGCACCGGTTTCCACCTTGTCGACGCTGGTGCCGATCAGGGCCTTGATCTCCTTGGCGGCCTGCGCCGAACGCTGGGCGAGCGAACGCACCTCGCTGGCCACCACCGCAAAACCGCGGCCCTGCTCACCGGCGCGGGCGGCCTCCACGGCGGCATTCAGGGCCAGGATGTTGGTCTGGAAAGCGATGCCATCGATCACCCCGATGATGTCGGCGATCTTCTTGGAGCTGGAGTTGATCTCGTCCATGGTGGACACCACCTGGGACACGACCTCGCCGCCGCGCGAGGCCACGGCCGCGGCCGAGCTGGCGAGCTGGTTGGCCTGCCGGGCGGCGTCCGCGCTCTGGTTCACCGTGGTGCTCAGCTGCGCCATGGAGCTGGCCGTCTGCTGCAGGTTGGAGGCGGTGGCTTCGGTGCGCTGGCTCAGGTCCTGGTTGCCATGCGCGATTTCGCTGGAGGCGGTGGAGATGCTGTCGGCGGAGTGGCGCACCTCGCCCACCAGCTGGCGCAGGGCGTCGGTCATGCGTGCGAGCGCCCGTTCCACGGCACCGATCTCGTCGGTGCGTTCGGTCTGTACCTGCACGCTCAGATCGCCCGCGGCAATGCGATCGGCCAGCTGAACCACCGCCTGCAGCGGCCGGCACACGGCGCGCACCAGGAACACCGTGGACACCGCCAGCAGCAGCACGATGCCGGCCATGACAGCGGACACCAGGTACACCGTGCGCATGCGCTGGCGGCCCACTTCGTTGCGCAGTTCAGCGGCGCCCGCTTCGGCAACCTTCACCAGCTCGATGGCGCCGGCCAGGTCCGTGGCCTTGGCAAAGGCGACCTTCTCCTGCGGTGTGTCCATCAGCGTGGCGAGCTTCGCCTGCACTTCCGCCGTGCGGGCCGTGTTGTTCGCTTCCACCGCGCCCAGCAGCCGCAGGCTCATCTCGAGTTTGCTCTGCTCCCGCTCCTGCGCCGCAATGGATTCGGCCTGCGTGCGCAGCGTGCGCACGATGGACATGGACGTCATGATCGCCACCATGGCCATCAACACGATGACGGGCATCCACATGCGGGTGGCAATGCTGAGTCTTTTCATTGGGTTTGAAAAAAATGGCCGTGAAAAAGGCCGCCGCGGCGGCCCGGGGTGTGAGGTGCCGGGGGGTCAGGCGGCCGTGGCAACCGAGTCCATCAGGCCCATGTCGGCGCTGCTCATCAGCTGCTCGATGTCCATCAGGATCAGCATGCGGTCGCCCACGCTGCCGATGCCGGTGATGAAGTTCACGTCCACGCTGGCGTTCATCTCGGGGGCCGGCTTCACATGGTCGGTGGTCAGCTCCATCACGTCGGAGACCGAGTCGACCACTGCGCCGACCACGCGGCCGCGCACGTTGAGCACGATCACGACGGTGAAGCTGTTGTATTCGGCCGTGGCGCATCCGAGCTTCAGGCGCAGGTCGACGATGGGCACGATCACGCCGCGCAGGTTGACCACGCCCTTGATGAAGGCGGGGGCGTTGGCGATGCGGGTGGGCTGTTCGTAGGAGCGGATCTCCTGCACGCGCAGGATGTCGATGCCGTATTCCTCCGCGCCGAGCCGGAAGGTGAGGTACTCGCCGGCGTGGGCAGCGCCCCTGGCGGAGGCAGATGCACGACCCAGCGCTCCGCGCGCAGCTTCGTGGCGGGCAACCTGGGTGGCTTCGGTGATCATGTCCATGGAGGACTCCTTCAAGCTGGGCGTTGAGCTAAGGGGTTATCGGCAGCGCGGGCGCAAGCTATAGGCACAGCCGTCAAAAAGTTTCCCAGTCGTCGTCGTGACTGGTCGCCGCCGTAGCAGCAGCGGGGGCAGGGGCGGCGGGCAGGGCGCTCGCTTGGGGCTTGCTGCGGGGTGCGGCCGGTGCCGCTGCGGCCGGCGTGGCCGCCTTGGCAGGCTGCTGGCGCACCCGGTCGATCAGCTGGGCAGTCGCCTGGCGCGGCGCGGACACCGGCGCCGCCGGTGCGGGCCGCGGGGCCGCCGCCGACGCGGACGGCGTGGCGGCAGCTGTGCTCGCTGCGGCCGCGTCCGCCACGCGGAAGGTGGCCACCAGGCCGGCCAGCTTGTGCGCCTGGTCCTTCAGGCTCTCGGCAGCGGCAGCGGACTCTTCCACCAGCGCGGCGTTCTGCTGCGTCATCTGGTCGAGCTGGTTCACCGCGGTATTGATTTGTCCGATGCCACCCGATTGTTCGCTGGACGCGGCGGTGATTTCGCCGATGATGTCGGTCACACGCTGCACGCTGGCCACGATTTCGGTCATGGTCTTGCCTGCGTCTTCCACCAGGCGGGCACCGGTTTCGACCTTGTCCACGCTGGTGCCGATCAGGCCTTTGATCTCCTTGGCGGCTTCGGCGCTGCGTTGGGCCAGCGAGCGCACCTCGCCTGCCACCACCGCAAAGCCGCGGCCCTGCTCGCCGGCACGGGCGGCTTCCACCGCGGCGTTCAGCGCCAGGATGTTGGTCTGGAAGGCGATCCCGTCGATCACGCCGATGATGTCGGCAATCTTCTTGGAGCTGGAGTTGATCTGGTCCATGGTGGACACCACCTGCGCCACCACGTCGCCACCACGCGAGGCCACCGCGGAGGCGGAGCTGGCCAGCTGGTTGGCCTGGGAGGCCGCCTCGGCGCTCTGGCGCACCGTGCCGGTGAGCTGGGTCATCGAGCTGGCGGTCTGCTGCAGGCTGCTGGCGGCCTGTTCGGTGCGCTGGCTCAGGTCGTGGTTGCCGGAGGCCACTTCGGAGCTCGCGGTCTGGATGCTTTCGGCCGATTCACGCAGCTGGCCCACCAGGCCGCGCAGCGAGTCCTGCATCGCCCTCAGCGCCCCCAGCAGGTCGGATGCTTCATCGCTGCCGTGCACTTCGATCTGGTGCGTCAGGTCGCCGGCGGCGATGGCCTGCGCTAGCGAGCGCGCCTCCCGGATCGGCTTGACGATGGAGTTGGAGTTCAGCAGCGTCAGCGGTACCACCAGCACACAGGCGATGGCCAGTGCGCAGGCAAAGGCGATCAGCGTGTTGCGCGCCGAGCCTTCCACGGCCGTCTCGGTGGATTGCGCATCGGCCAGCAGCAGCTTCTGCAGCTGGCCCAGTTGCTCCTCGGCGGCGCGGGCCTCGTCCTGGGCGCGGGCCGACACCTTGTTGATTGCGGTGGCGGTGTCGTAGTTGTTGGCTTCGATCTGCTTGATCACCGGCTCGTAGGCGCTCTGGTAGGCCTGGATGCGCTTGCCGATCTCGGCCACCGCCGCGCCGTTGGCGGCGCTCAAGCCCCCGTCGCGCAGGCTCTTCAGCTCAGCCTGGAGCAGGCCCAGCGAGTTCAGCCATTCCTTCTTGTACAGCGCGATCTTGGGCGCGTTTTCATAGTTGACCGCCATTTCCTTCTCATGGCGGCGCATGTCGCCGTAGTGGTCCTGCAGCGCCACCAGGTGGGTGGTCTGCGTGAAGGCGCTCTCCACGAAACCGTGGCTCAGCGCCTGGATGCGGAACATGCCGGCCAGCCCGGCACCACCCACGATCAGCAGCAGGGCCAGCACCATCGCGATGGCACCCACCATGCGGGTCTGGATGGTGAAACGGCGCATCAGCGAGTGGATGGCGTGCATGGCGTGTCTCCGGCAAGGCAGCCAGGCGCGCGGCGGCGCCCGGTGTTTCAGGAAGGATCAGTGGCGCGAGTGCCGCACCAGGGCGCCGACGTCCAGGATCAGCGCGACCCGGCCGTCACCCATGATGGTGGCGCCCGACACATCGTTGACCTTGCGATAGTTGGCTTCGAGGTTCTTCACCACCACCTGCTGCTGGCCGAGCAGCTCGTCCACCAGCAGGGCCACGCGGCCGCCTTCGGCTTCCACCACGACCATGATGTTGCTCACGTGCTCGAAGTCGAAGCGCGGCACGTCGAACACCTTTTCCAGGTCGATCACCGGCATGTACTCGTCGCGCACTTCCACCACGCGGCCGGAGCCGCCGATGGTCTTGATCATCCCGTCCTGCACCTGGAAGGACTCGACCACCGAGCTCAGCGGCAGGATGTACACCTCCTCGCCGACACCCACGCTCATGCCGTCCATGATGGCCAGTGTGAGCGGCAGCCGCACCTTCACGCTCATGCCGTAGCCTTCGGCGGAGTCGATCTCCACCGTGCCGCCCAGCGAGGTGATGTTCTTCTTCACCACGTCCATGCCCACGCCGCGGCCCGACACGTCGGTCACCTGGTCGGCGGTGGAGAAGCCGGGGGCGAAGATCAGGTTCCAGGCCTCCTGGTCGGTCATGGAGTCGGGCGCGTCGATGCCCTTCTCGCGGGCCTTCTGGATCAGCTTCTGCCGGTTCAGGCCGCGGCCGTCGTCACGCACCTCGATCACGATGCTGCCACCCTGGTGGCTGGCGATCAGGCTGATGGTGCCGGTCTCTGGCTTGCCCTTGGCGATGCGGTCGGCGGGTGATTCGATGCCGTGGTCGCAGCTGTTGCGCACCAGGTGGGTCAGCGGGTCGGTGATCTTCTCCACCAGGCCCTTGTCCAGCTCGGTCGCTTCCCCTTGCGTGACCATCTCGACCTTCTTGCCGAGCTTGGCCGCCAGGTCGCGCAGCATGCGCGGGAAGCGGTTGAACACCACCGACATCGGGATCATGCGGATCGACATCACCGATTCCTGCAGGTCCCGCGTATTGCGTTCCAGGTCCGCCAGGCCGGCGGCCATCTGCTGGTACAGCGCGGCGTCCACGCCCTTGCTGTTCTGCGCCAGCATGGCTTGCGTGATGACGAGTTCGCCCACCAGGTTGATCAGCTGGTCGACCTTTTCGACCGACACGCGCAGGGTGCTCGATTCCAGGCCGGCCGCAGCCTTGGCGTCGGCCTTGGGTGCGGCAGGTTTGCCAGCAGCGGGCTTGGGCACCTCGATCTGCGCGGGGACGGCGGCGGGTGCGGTGCCGGCCGAGTCGCCGGCGGTGCCTGGCGCGCCGGGGGCGTCGTCAAAGAAGCCATAGCCCGGTTCGTCGGCGGCCAGCTCGGCCGCCTCCGGAGCACCCGGGGCGCCGGCATAGAAGCCGTAGCCCTGGCTGTGCGGGATGAGCTTGACCTTCTCGCGCGCCACGTGGAAGGTGAACAGGTCCAGCAGGTCGGAATCGCTGCTGGCGGTGAGCACCTTGAAGCGGCGCAGGCCGTCGGCATCCTTGCCGCCGTCCAGCGGCTCGATGGTGCCCAGGTCGGTGATCTCCTGGAACAGCTCCACCAGGCTGTCGGCCTGGGCGGGCTTGTCCAGCGGGCCGACCACCAGCTCGAGCTCGCGCACGTTGGTGGTGGTGGGCACCGGCTTGGATTTGGCCGGCGGTGCGCTGTACGAAGGCGCCGTGCCGGCGCTCACCGGTGCGGCCACCGGCACGGCGGTGATCGGCTTCTCGCCGGCCACCAGCGCGCGGATGTTGAACAGCAGCTCGGTGGTGTCGATCTCGGCACCGCCATTGCCCTGGTGGCGCGCCAGCTGCGCCTTGAGCGCGTCGCCCGAGGCCAGCAGCACGTCCACCATGTCGGAGGTGGGCGGCAGCTCGCGCCGGCGCAGCTTGTCCAGCAGCGTCTCCATCTGGTGGGTGAGCTCGGCCACGTCGGCAAAGCCGAAGGTGGCGGCGCCGCCCTTGATCGAATGCGCGCAGCGGAAGATCGCGTTGAGCTCTTCGTCGTCGGCCGACTCGATGTCCAGATCGAGCAGCAGCTGCTCCATGTTGTCCAGGTTCTCGCCAGCTTCTTCAAAGAAGACCTGGTAGAACTGGCTCAGGTCGATGCCTGCGCCCAGGTGGCCGCCCTCGCTCATCTCGCCCATGTTGTTCTCCTGATATCTGCCCGGATGCGATGCGTGGCGGTCAGCGGATGACCTTGCCGATCACTTCGATGAGCTTGGCGGGATCGAAGGGCTTGACCAGCCAGCCAGTCGCACCGGCGGCGCGGCCGGCCTGCTTCATCTGGTCGCTGGACTCGGTGGTCAGGATCAGGATGGGCGTGCTCTTGAACTTGGGGTTCTCGCGCAGCTTCTTGGTCAGGCTGATGCCGTCCATGCGGGGCATGTTCTGGTCGGTCAGCACGAGGTTGAAGTCGCGGCTGGCCGCCTTTTCATACGCGTCCTGCCCATCCACTGCTTCGACGACGTTGAAGCCGGCGTTCTTGAGCGTGAACGAGACCATCTGGCGCATGGAGGCCGAGTCGTCAACGGCGAGGATAGAGTGCATCGCTAGCTCCGGATTTCTTCAAGGATGTTTTCGGGCAAGGGCCGAGAATCTTTAGTTAAAACAACTCGATGGACCCAGCGTCCATCTCGTCCTGCGTCACCGGGTTGGGCCGCAAGGGCGCTTCCTCGACGATGGCGGCACCTTCTTCGTCGTCACCCATGGCCTCGGCTGCCAGGCGGTCGCAGCAGTTGCGCAGGCGCCGGCTGGTGTGGGCGATGAGCTGCGATGCCATGTCCTGGAACTGCAAGGCCGTGACCGCACCGCTGAGGTGGCGCATGGCCACTTCCATGGCCTCGTGGCCATCGGGTTGTGCTTCCTTCAGCCCCTGCAGGTGCTCCGAAGCACCGTAAAAACTCGCCATCAGCGCGTTGCACGCGTCCGACAGCAGGGTTTGCAGGCGTTCCAGGTCGTGCGAGGCGGTGAGCAGGTGATCCTGCAAGTCGGCCGCAGCCGCCAGCGGCAATCCGCTGTCCGGGCTGGAGGCGTTCGCATCGTTCATCAGCATCGTCGCTCCACGTTCGTTGTGGTCCTGCAAGGGCGGCCACAAGGCCGCACATTCAGGCACCGCTGGCCCGGATTTTCGGCACGGGGGTGCGACTTATTGAGGGGATCATGGGCAGAATCTCAGTGCATTTCCCAACGAATGCGCCGCGGGACATACTCAAGTCATGCCTGCTCCCACCGCCAGCAGCCGCCCCCTGCGGGTGTTGCACATCGAAGACTCGGAGCTCGACCATGAGCTCACCCTGGCCCACCTGCAGCGCGGCGGCCATGTGGTGCACACCCGCCGGGTGGAATCCGAGGCCGAATTCCGGGCCGCCCTGCAGCACGACTGGGACATCGTCCTGTCGGACTTCAACCTGCCGGGTTTTTCCGGCCTGATCGCGCTGGAGATCCTGAAGGAAAGCGGCAAGCTGGTGCCCTTCATCATCGTGTCCGGCGAGATCGGCGAGGACACGGCGGTGGAGGCCATGCGCAACGGCGCCAGCGACTACCTGCTGAAGAACAACCTGGCACGGCTTGTGCCCGCAGTCGAACATGCGATCGAGGCCAACGAGACCCGGCGCGCCCGCGTGGCGGCCGACCGCGAGGTGGCGGCCTCGCGCCAGCGCCTGTCGGAGCTGGCGCAGCATCTGCAGACCAACATCGAGATGGAACGGGCGGCGATCGCCCGGGAAATCCATGACGACGTGGGCGGCTCCTTGACCGCGCTGAAGTTCGACCTCGCCTGGATCGCGCGCCATTCGCCGACGCCCGATGTGCTGCAGCGCGTGAATTCCGCCCTGGAAACCGTGACCCATGCGATCGAGGCCAGCCAGCGCATCATGCACAACCTGCGCCCGGCCATCCTGGAGCAGGGCCTGGTGGCGGCGCTGCAGTGGATGACCGCCCGCTTTGAAAAACGCACCGGTATCCAGTGCCACTTCCGCACCAGCCACGAGACGATGCAGCTGCCCGCCGGCGTGCCGCTGGTGGCCTACCGCACGGCCCAGGAGGCGCTCACCAATGTCAGCAAGCACTCGGGCGCGGCGCGGGTGAGCATCGACCTGTCGCTGGCGCGCGGCGTGCTGTCGCTGGAGGTCAGCGACAACGGCCGGGGCCTGAGCGCGGCCGACCTGGCCAAGGCGCGCAGCTTCGGCATCCGCGGGCTGCATGAGCGTGCGGGCACCGTGGGCGGCTGGGTGGACCTGTCCAGCCGGCCCGGCGGCGGCACCACGCTGATCCTGTCGGTGCCGCTGCACCCGGACGCCATGTCGTCCAGCGGCTTCGACGACACCGGCACCGACCACGATCCATCCGCCTGGGGAGGCGCAACATGAGGCACACGGCATCCGGCCCGCTGTCGGGGAGATCGACATGATCAAGGTCATTCTTTGCGACGACCACGCCCTCATCCGCCGCGGCATCCGCGACACCTTGTCCGATGCCCCCGACATCGAGGTGATGGGCGAAGCCGGTGACTACGGCGAGCTGCGTGCGCTGATGCGCAACCACACCTGCGACGTGCTGGTGCTGGACATCAACATGCCCGGGCGCAGCGGCCTGGACGTGCTGCATGTGCTCAAGGACGAAGGCTCCACGGTGAAGGTGCTCATCGTGAGCATGTACCCGGAGGACCAGTACGCGATCCGCGCGTTGCGTGCCGGGGCGTTCGGTTATGTCAACAAGGGCGGCGACCCGCAGCTGCTGGTGCAGGCGGTGCGCACGGTGGCGCAGGGGCGCAAGTACGTCACGCCCGAGATCGCGCAGATGCTGGTGGAGTCGCTCACCACACCGGTGACGGAGAACGCGCACGAGAAGCTGTCTGATCGGGAGCTGCAGACGCTGGTGATGATTGCTTCTGGGAAGCGGTTGAGCGATATCGCTGAGGAGTTGATGCTGTCGCCGAAGACTGTTTCTGTCTACCGGGCGCGGGTGCTGGAGAAGCTGGGGTTGGCTAACAACTCGGAGTTGACGGTTTATGCCATTCGAAACGGTCTTGTAGGGAGCTGATTCGCCCGCGGCACTGGGCAGGTTTCTGGCCTGGGGCGGCAGCCCGCCGGTCGCGTCCGGCCGGCGGTCACTCTTTCCAGCCTCCGTGCGCGGGGGGTTCGCTGCGCTCGCTCGGACATGGCATGCGGAGGCTGGCGGGTGGTCCAGTGATTGGCGGGTCGATGTGCCTGGCAGGCGCAAAGTGGCCTCGGGTCTGCAGCAATGTCAGCGTGCCCCCCGAAAACCGGGCCCCGATTCGGTGTCAGCGAACCTGATCGGATGTTGGTATTCGAAGGCACCTTCTTTGGTTACTTTCTTCATGCCAGTGAAGAAAGTAACCGCCGGCCGGGCGCGACCGGCGGGCTGCACGCGAGTGGCCACAAACCGACCCAGGCCGAAGGCCAAGAAGCCAACTACAAAAACGCGGAGAGCAAGCGCTCCAAAGCCATCGTGAACGGCCCCTGCATCATCGGCAAAGTGAGCAGCATCCCAATCAACCCCACCCCCATGGTGATCGGAAACCCAATCGCAAACACGTTCATCTGCGACGCCACGCGTGAGATCACGCCGAGCACGAGGTTGACGAACAACAGCATCGCCACCAGCGGCAGCGCGATCCAGGTGCCCAGGCGGAACACCTCGACGCCCCACGCTTGAGGCTGCGCAGCACGCAAGAAGGCAAAGGGCTCGGGCGAGGCGGGAAAGACCTGGAAGCTCTGCATCACCGCGGCAATCACCGTGAGGTGGCCGTTGATCACGATGAACAGCCACGCCACCATGGTGCCGAAGAAGCGCCCGCTGGCCGTGCCCTGTGAGGCGGTCATGGGGTCGAAGAAGCCCGCGAAGTTCAGGCCCATCTGCAGGCCGATCATCTCGCCGGCCAGTTCCACCGCGCCGAACACCACGCGCACCGCAAAACCGAGCGACACGCCGATCAATACCTGCTGCGCCACCAGCATCAGGGCGGCTGGTGAATCGAGTGCGACCACCGGCATGGCGGGCAATGACACCTGGGCGCACAGCGCGATCAGGAAGGACAGCGCCACCCGCACCCGCATCGGCACCGTGCGCGTGCCCAGCACCGGCATCGCGCTGAACAGCGCCAGCACGCGGATGAAGGGCCACAGGAAGGGCGTGACCCAGGCGAGCACCTGGGCTTCTGAGAAGGTGAGCATCAGCCCACGACGGTAGGGATGGCCTGCAGCGTGCGCTGGATGTATTCCACCAGCGTGGTCATCATCCACGGCCCGGCGATCGCCAGCACCGCGACGGCGGCAATGATCTTTGGCACGAAGGACAGCGTCGCTTCGTTGATCTGCGTGGCCGCCTGCACGATGCTCACGACGAGGCCCACCACCAGCACCGCCAACAGCACAGGGGCGGACACCATCAGCAGGATGTACAGGCCCTGCTGGCCGAAGGTGAAGACTTGTTGGGGATCCATGTCGGTTCTCTTGATCTCAAGTCGCGAACGACGCGGCCAGGGAGCCCAGCAGCAGGTTCCACCCATCCGCCAGCACGAACAGCATCATCTTGAAGGGCAGGGCCACCAGCACTGGCGACAGCATCATCATCCCCAGGCTCATCAACACACTGGCCACGATCATGTCGATGATCAGGAAGGGGATGAAGATGAGAAAGCCGATCTGGAAGGCGCTTTTCAGCTCGCTGGTCACGAAGGCTGGCACCAGCACCTTGAAGGGCACGTCCTGCGCCTTCACGCCAGCATCCAGCTTGGCGAGCTTGGCAAACAGCGCCACGTCGCTCTGGCGTGTCTGCTTGAGCATGAACTCGCGCATCGGCACCTCGCCACGCTTCAAGGCTTCGTCGAAGGCGATCTGGTTGGCGGCGTATGGCTGGTAGGCCTGGGCGTACACCTTGTCCAGTGTCGGCCCCATCACGAAGAAGGTGAGGAACAGGCTCAGGCCCACGATCACCTGGTTGGGCGGCGCAGCCTGCGTGCCCAGCGCCTGGCGCAGCAGGCTCAGCACGATGACGATGCGGGTGAAGCCGGTCATCATCAGCAGCACCGCCGGCAGGAAGCTCAGGGCGGTGAAGAACAGCAGGGTCTGGATGGGCACCGAATAGCTGTTGCCCGCCGCCGTCTGCGACACCACCAACGGCAGGCCGGCACCGCCGGTGCTCTGGGCTAAAGCCCCGACAGAAATGACCGACAACACCGACAAGGCGAGGAGCCGGCCCGCAAGGGCTTTACTGGTCACGCTCGCCACCCTTGTTCTTGAGCTTGCCCAGCATCTGGCCGAAGGGCGTGTCCGCAAAGTTCACCGGCTGCAGCGCCGGTGCATCGGCTTGCGGCGCCATCGTGTGCAAGGTGGTGATCTGCTGCGCGGTCACGCCCAGCACCAGCCAGCGGCGCTCGTCGCCGGTGCCCACTTCCACCGTTAGCAGGCGCTGGCTGTTGCTCACGGGCAGCACGGCCACGGTGCGCATCAGCCCCTGGCCGCCGGCACCACCCATCGGGGTGCGCTTCAGCAGCCACAACGCCACCGGGATCATCGCAATGATCGCGATGAAGGACAGCAGCGGCATCAATCCGGAAGTCATCGGTCTTCAGGTCCTGCTCAGGCGGCGCATGCGCTCGCTCGGGGTCACGATGTCGGTGAGGCGGATGCCGAACTTGTCGTTCACCACCACCACCTCGCCCTGCGCGATGAGGTAGCCGTTGACCAGCACGTCCATCGGCTCGCCCGCCAGCGCATCCAGCTCCACCACCGAGCCCTGGGCCAGCTGCAGGATGTGTTTGATCGGAATGCGGGTGCGGCCCAGCTCCACGGTGAGCTGCACCGGGATGTCCAGGATCATGTTGATGTCGTTGCCCGCACCGCTGCTCGGCGTGGCCGAGAAGTTGGTGAAGGACGCCGGCGCCACCTGCTCTGCCGGGTTGGCCACTTCGGAAGCCACGTTGCCCCCGCCCGAGGAGGGCTGCGATTCGGCCAGGGCGGCCGCCCATTCGGCGGCCATGCGGTCCTCTTCGGACATCGCGGTGTTTTCTTCAGCTGACATTGGAGTCTCCCAGCCAACCCAGCGGCGAGCTGGTCAGCAGTCGATCGATCTTGATGGCGTACTTGCCGTTGGAGGTGCCGTAGTGCGCGTCGAACACCGGCACGCCGTCCACCTTGGCCTGGATCATCGGATTGAGGTCCAGCTCGATGAAGTCGCCCGGCTTGAAGGCCAGCAGCTGCTCCACCGTGGCGGGCGCCTCGGCCAGCTCGGCCACCAGCTCCACCTCGGCGGACTGGATCTGCGCCTTCAGCAGGTTCACCCAGCGCCGGTCCGGCTCCGAGGAGTCACCCTGCACGGTGGAATACAGCACGTCGCGGATGGGCTCGAGCGTGGAGTACGGAATGCAGAAGTGCACCGAGCCGGAGGTGTCGCCGATCTCCAGGGTGAAGGAGGTGGCCACCACGATCTCGCTGGGCGTGGCGATGTTGGCGAACTGCGGCTGCATCTCGGAGCGCTGGTATTCCAGGTCCAGCGGATAGATGCCGTGCCAGGCCTTGCGGTATTCCTGGATGATCACTTCCACCAGGCGCAGGATCACGCGCTGCTCGGTGGGCGAGAAGTCGCGGCCCTCGATGCGCGTGTGGAACTTGCCGGCGCCGCCGAAGAGGGCATCGATCACCGCGAACACCAGGTTCGGGTCGCACACGATCAGGCCCGAGCCGCGCAGCGGCCGCACGCTCACGATGTTGAAGTTCGTCGGCACCACGATCTCGCGCAGGAAGGCCGAGTACTTCTGCACCTTGATGCCACCGATGGAGACTTCCGGGCTCTTGCGGATGAAGTTGAACAGCCCGATGCGGATGTTGCGTGCGAACCGCTCGTTGATGATCTCCATCGTGGGCATGCGCCCACGAACGATGCGTTCCTGGCTCGCCAGGTCGTAGTCGCGGATCGCGCCCTGGGGAACCTCTTCCTGCTCGAGCTTCTGGCTTTCGCCGGTGATGCCCTGCAAAAGGGCATCAACTTCGTCTTGCGACAGGATTTGTTGATTCACGGCGCAACGCTCCCCTCATCGGGTGCCGCGTCCAGCGGCCACCCGCCCAGCGGCAGCCGCGGAACCGGCTTCGCCGGGCCGCTGGGTGCGCCCCCTTGAGGGGGAGCGCCGAAGGCGCTACGGGGGTGGGTCATCATTGAATGATGAAGTTGGAAAAGTGCACTTGCCGGATCGGCGAGGGCTCATAGACCCGCTTCTTTGCCGGCTTGGCCGCGCTGGCCGCACCGCTGGCGGGCTTGGCCGCCACCTTGGCGGCCAGCTCGTCCTCGATCTCCACGCCCAGTGCCCGCGCGGCCTCGCGCTTGATCTCGAAGGCCAGGCGCTCCTTGCCCTGGCGGTCCAGCAGGTCGGCGGAGGTCTTTTGCGCCAGCACCATCAGGATGTTGTTGCGGATGGCCGGCATGTAGGCCTTGATCTGGTCGGCCACGTGCGGGTCCTCCAGTTCCAGCGTCAGGCCGATCTGGGCGTAGCGCTCGGCTTCGCGGTCGGCCAGGTTCACGGTGAAGGTCTCCAGCGGCACGAAGGTCGGCACGTTCTTGGGGTCGCGCTTGGGCACGCCGTGCCCTTCCACCTGTGCCGCGCCGGGGTCGCCGTCGGCCTCTTCAGCGGCCTGGGCGGCCTTCTTCTTCAGGTAGATCACCACGCCGCCACCGGCCACGGCCAGCAGCAGCACCACGATAGCCAGCAGGACGATCAGCTTCTTCTTGCCGAAACTCTTTTTCGGGGCGGGGGCGGCCTCGGTGGTTTCGGCGGTGGCGGTGGACATGCAAGCTCCTGACAAGAGACCGCCGCCTCAGGCGAACGAGGCGGTCTTGTGAGGAGGATTATTGAAATCACCCCGCCGTGGAGAACGGGGGAAAAGCGGGGGATTTCTCGCCTTCAGGCGTAGAGGTCGACCACGCCCTGGGGCCGCGGGGCGCGTGCCAGCGGGGTGCTGGCGGGGCTGGTGTCGTCGCCGCGCGCGCTGCGGCTGGGGCCGTCGTCCGCGCCGGCGGGGCTCCCGCTGTGGTTGCCTGCCGGATCTTGCCGCTGCTGCGACACGCCGCCTCCGCTCAAGGTGAAGCCGCCTTCGCGCAAGGCGGCGGCCAGGTCGGGCAGGCTGGATTCCAGTGCGTCCCGGGTGGCGGCCACATCGGCCTGGAAGTGCACTTGCGCGTTCTGGCCATCCACTGCGATCTGCACCGCAATCGGGCCCATCTCGGCCGGGTTGAGGTGCAGGCGCGCCTGCTGCACACCCTCACGCGCGAGGATGCTGACCTGCACGCCGAGCGCAGGAGCGAAGTCGGGCGAGCCGAGCGCCGCGCTCAGGCGGGCTTCGAACGTGGGCGCGGTGCCGCCGGTGGGCGCGGTGCCGGGCAGGTGGCCGGTAGCGGCGGTCGGCAAGGAGGGGGCTGTCAAGGCGGCCGCGCTGTCGGGTTGGGCTGCCGCGGGGGCCTGGGCCGCCGGGCTGGCGGGCGCACTATCGGTTCGGGCTGCGGTGGGGCCCTGCGTGGCTTTGGCTTCAGCGGAAGCTGCCGCGCCAGCGCTTGCCGCATCGGCAACGAGGGCCGGGCCGCCGGCGTGCGTGGCCGTGCGGCGTGCCGCAGTGGCTGCCGTGCTCACGGCGCCCGCTGCATCTCTGCTGGCGAGTGTGTCCTCCTCAGGCATGGCATCCGCGGCGGCCAGGGTGGCGGCAGCTGCGGCCGGCACGGCAGCGGCGTCGGCCGGCGCGGCGCTGGCGTTCCAGCCGGGCAGCAGGCCCTCCAGGCCAGCTGCGTCGGGGGTGTCTTCTTCTGCTTCGGCGCCGTGTTCGGCGACGGCCTCCGCTTTGTCCGGCGCCGGCTCTTTGGGTGCGGTGCTGGTGGCCTTGGCGCTCGCACGCGCCGTGGTCGCTGGAGCCCTGGCCGCATGGCCGGCAGGCGAGCGTGCGCCCTCGCTGCTTCGCGCGCCCGTCTGCGGGGTCTCCGGCGCCTGCGGCTTCGGTTTGTCGGCATGCGGCTGCTCGTGGCGTGCCTGCTGCAGCCGGTCAGCGAAGGAGCGGCCATGCGCCGGCGCTGGCGCCAGCGCGGTGGAGGCGGGTATCGGCGCGGCGCCGGGCGCTGGCACCGGGGGCAGGGAAGGCAGCTTGGCGGAAATCATCTCGATGGCGTCAGCTGAACTGGTTGACCATGCGCGAGGGCAGGTGGGTGTTCCACCCGGAGCGCTGCGCGGCTTCGTCGGTGAGTTGCTGGTCGCGGCGTTCGTCCACGCGGCGCTGTTCGACCAGGCGGCGTTCGATCAGCTTGCGCACCGAGGCCACGCGCAGCTCACGCTCCTGCAGCAGCTGGCGCGCACGTTCCAGCTGCTCGGCGCTCTGGGCGCTGGCCTGTTCCTGGTGGGTGATGGCCTGGTGCAGGCGTTCGTTGAAGCCCTGGTAGCAGTGCACGATCTCGATCGCGCCGCGTTGGGCGAACTGCTGGCTCCAACGCTGCTGGTACTGGCCGCGGTAGGCCTGCAGCTGCTCGGCCTGCTGGCGCGCGGCATCGGCGCGGGCCTGGGCCTGCTGCAGCATCAGCAGCGCCTCGTCGCGCTCGCTCTCGGCTTGCTTGAGCAGTACCTGCAAGGGACCGATCTGGTTCATCGTTCAGGCCTTAGGCCGCCGCCACCGTGGCGGTGAGCACACGTTTGCTGGGCTCCAGGGGCGCGACCTGGTGCATGTCCTGCTGCAGCAGCGACACGAGCGCCGGATGCAGCCGCACGGCCACGTCCAGCTCCGTGTCGTGGCCCGGTGCATACGCGCCCAACTGGATCAGGTCGCGCGCCTTGTTGTACTTGGCCAAAAGCTGGCGCGCACGCCGGGCGGCGTCCACATGCTCGCGCGAGGCCACCGCGGTCATCACGCGCGAGACCGAGCGCTCCACGTCGATGGCCGGGTAGTGGCCACTCTCGGCCAGCTCGCGGCTGAGCACGATGTGGCCGTCCAGGATGCCGCGCGCCGCATCGGCGATCGGGTCTTGCTGGTCGTCGCCTTCCGACAGAACCGTATAAAAAGCCGTGATGGAGCCCACGCCATTGAGGCCATTGCCCGAGCGCTCCACCAGCTGCGGCAGCTTGGCAAAGCAGCTGGGCGGATAGCCCTTGGTGGCCGGCGGCTCGCCGATGGCCAGTGCGATCTCACGCTGCGCCATCGCATAACGGGTGAGCGAGTCCATCAGCAGCAACACATGCTGGCCGCGATCGCGGAAGTGCTCCGCGATCGCGGTGGCGTACGTGGCGCCCTGCATGCGAACGAGCGGGGGCGCGTCGGCCGGAGCCGCCACCACCACGCTGCGCTTCAACCCCTCTTCCCCGAGGATGTCTTCAATGAATTCCTTGACTTCGCGGCCGCGCTCGCCGATGAGGCCCACCACGATCACGTCGGCCTGGGTGTAGCGGGCCATCATGCCCAGCAGCACCGACTTGCCGACGCCGGTGCCGGCAAACAGGCCCAGGCGCTGGCCGCGGCCGACGGTGAGCATGGCGTTGATCGCGCGCACGCCGGTGTCCAGCGGGGTGCGCACCGGGTCGCGGTCCATCGCGTTGATCGGGCGCCGGATCATCGGCTCGTTGTGCGTGGCCGCCAGCGGGCCCTTGCGGTCCATGGGCACGCCGTGCGAATCGACCACGCGGCCCAGCAGGCCGTCACCCATCGGCAGGTGCAGGCCGCGGTCTTCGCTGCGGCGCCAGAGCTGGTTCTCACGGCCCAGCTTGGGCGGCAAGGTAGGTGCCGGGCGCGGCACCACGCGGGCGCCACTCGACAGGCCATGGATCTCGCCGGTGGGCATCAGGAAGGCGCGGTCGCCGTTGAAGCCCACCACCTCGGCCAGCACCGGCGGCTGGTTATCGCCGCCCATGGGTGGATGCACCTCGCACACCGAACCCACCGGCACCCGCACGCCGGCGGCTTCCAGCACCAGGCCGGTCACGCGCACCAGGGTACCTTCGGTCTCCAGCGGCCGGGGCGCTGCGGCATAAGCCTCCAGGTCCTTCAGATAGCGTTGCCAGCGTTCACCGCGTTCGGTGGACACGTTGCGCACCGCATGCATTTCGAACGGATGCGAGGCCGTCATGTCCGATCCTCCTGCGCCGGCGCGTCGTGCCAGGGCGTGTCTTGCCCCAGCGTGGCGGCGGCCTGTGACCAGCGCGCCTCGATGCGCGCGTCTATGGAGCCGGCGTCGGATTCGATCAGGCAGCCGCCGCGCTCGATGGCGGTGGAGGCCATCAGCCGGGCGCCGCGCGCCTGCAGCGCCTCGGCGGCGCCTTCGGCCACGAGCGCCTGGTCCTGCGGATTCACATGCACGCGGATGTGGCGCGCGCTCATCAGCACCGCGTTCACCGCCTCCTCGGCCACCTTGGCCACCAGGGCGGGGTTGGCCTGCAGCTCGCTGCGCACCACCTGGCGCGCCAGCTGCGTAGCGGTGCGGGCCACGGCCAGCGCCATCTGCTGCTCCAGCTCGTCGAGCTGGTTTTCAAAGCTGTGCAGCAGCTGGCCGATCTGCGCCGTCATTTGCTGCGCAAAGCTCTGCTTGAAGCTGTCCAGCGCCACCAGGCCGTCGCGGTAACCGTCCTGGTAGCCATCCTGGCGCGCCTGCTGCAAGTGGCCCTGGATCTGTTCAGCCGTGGGCGCTTCCGGCTCCGGCGTCGGCGCGCTCACGCCGGGATGCGGCCGGGCGGCGCCGCCGAAGCCGTCGGGCGTCCAGCTGGCGAAGGCGCCCAGCTCCTCGCGCGGAATGAAGCGCGAATACGCCGAGGTCGGCTTGGCCGCGGCACCTTGCGGCGGCGGCACCTGCCGGGGCCCGGAACGGCGGTCAGACGAACTGGTCATCGCCGCCGCCTCCCAGCACGATCTGGCCCTCGTCGGCCAGGCGGCGGACGGTCTTCAGCAGTTCCTTCTGCTCGGCTTCCACTTCGGACAAGCGCACCGGGCCGCGGCCGTCCAGGTCCTCGCGCAGCGTTTCGGCGGCGCGGGTGGACATGTTCTTGAAGATCTTGTCGCGCAGCTCCGGCGTCGCGCCCTTGAGCGCAATCACCAGCGATTCGCTCTGCACCTCGCGCAGCAGCGCCTGGATGCCCTTGTCGTCCAGCTTCTCCAGGTCGTCGAAGGTGAACATGTTGTCCATGATCTTCTGGGCCAGCTCGTTGTCCGCCTCGCGGATGTAGTCGAGCACCGAGGTCTCGACGCTGCTGCCCAGCATGTTGATGATTTCCGCGGCCGTCTTCACGCCGCCGAGCGAGGCCTTGCGCAGCTTGTCGCCGCCGGCCAGCACCTTGCTCATCACTTCGTTCAGGTCCTTCAAGGCGGAGGGCTGGATGCCGTCCAGCGTGGCAATGCGCACCAGCACCTCGTTGCGCTGGCGTTCATTGAAGCACTTGAGCACCGAGCTGGATTGGTCGAAGTCCAGGTGCACCAGGATGGCGGCCACGATCTGCGGATGTTCGTTGCGCAGCAGCTCGGCCACCGAGCCGGCGTCCATCCACTTCAGGCTTTCGATGCCGGTGACGTCGCTGCCCTGCAGGATGCGGTCGATCAGGAGGTTGGCCTTGTCGTCGCCCAGCGCCTTGCGCAGCACGGCTTTCACGTATTCGTCGGTGTCGGCCACCAGCATGCTCTGGTCGGAGGCCACGGCGGTAAAGCGCTCGAGCACGGTTTCCACCTTGTCGCGCGGAATCGCCTTCATGCGCGCGATGGTCTCGCCCAGGCGTTGCACTTCCTTCGGCGCCAGGTGCTTGAAGACCTCGGCCGCTTCTTCCTCGCCGAGGCTCATCAGCAGGATCGCCGCGTCTTCCAAGCCTTGTTCGTCCATGGCCGAGCTCACGTGGCGGTCTCGCCGCTGACCCAGCCGCGCACGATGTTCGCCACCGCCGCCGGGTTCTCCTTGGCGAGGTTGCGTGCGCCTTCCAGCTGCGAGCTGATCTTGGGTGCGCTGAGCGCCGGCAGGGCGGGCAGCGGTTCATCGTCAGCCACCACGGCGTCGAGCTGGGCGCCCTTGGGCGGAGGCGGCGGCGCGGCGGCGCGCAGGGCCGGGCGGATCAGGCCGAACACCACGGCCAGCGCCACCAGGGCCAGGGCGCCAGGCACCGCGCCGGCGCGCACCAGGTCCAGCAGCCAGGGCTGCTTCAGCAGCGGCAGGTCGTCCGGCTTGAGCGAGGGGTCGATCTTGAACGGCGCATTGATCACCTTCACCGAGTCGCCGCGCTGCGGGTTGAAACCGATGCTCTCACGCACCAGTGCAGTCAGCTTCTCCACCTCGTCGTTGGTCAGCGGCGTGACCGTGGTCTTGCCCTTGGCATCGGTGGTGACGCGGTGGTTCACCACCACTGCGGCGTTCAGGTGCTTTACCAGGCCGGTGGCGTTGCGCGTGACACGCACTGTCTTGTCGACCTCGTAGTTGGTGACCTTGTCGCGGCGCGAGTTGCCGTTGGCCTGGCCGCCTTGCGCCGCCTGCAGCGGGGCGGAGGCCCCGTTGATCGGCGCGGTGGCCGGCACCGGCGGCTGGTTGCTGGTGGCACCCGGCACGCCGCTGGGCGTGGCGGAGGCGCCGTTGGTGGACTCGGTGCTCTGCTGGCTGCGCACTGCGGCGGCGGCCTGCTCGCCCTGGTTGGGCTTGAATTCCTCGGACGTGGATTCGGTCTGCGAGAAATCGACCTCGGCCGCCACGGTGGCGCGCAGGTTGTCACGCCCCACCACCGGCTCCAGGATGTCGACGATGCGCTTTTGCAGCGTGCCCTCGATCTGGGCCACGTAGCGCAGCTGGTTGGCGTCCAGGCCCTGCACGCCGCCGTTGCTGTCGGTGTCGGACAGCAGGGCGCCGGTCTGGTCCAGCACGCTCACCGCCTTCGGCGCCAGCTCTGGCACGCTGGACGACACCAGGTGCACGATGCCGGCGATCTGCGCGCGGTCCAGCGTGCGGCCGGGGTGCAGGGTCAGCAGCACCGAGGCGCTGGGCTTCTGCTGCTCGCGAAAAAATCCGTTCTGGTTGGGCAGCGCCAGGTGCACCCGCGCGGCCTGCACCGCGGCCAGCGCGCCGATGGAGCGGGTGAGTTCGCCCTCCAGCCCACGCTGGAAGGTCAGGCGCTCCTGGAACTGGGTCTGGCCGAAGCGGGCGTTGTCCATCAGCTCGTATCCGACAACCGAGCCCTTGGGCAGGCCGGCGGAGGCGAGCTTCAGCCGCACCTCGAACACCTTGTCGGCCGGGACCAGGATGGCGTTGCCGCCATCGGCGCTCTTGTACGGCACGTTCATGGTGGACAGCTGGGCCAGGATGGCGCCGCCGTCCTTGTCGCTCAGGTTGGCGTACAGCACCTTGTAGTCGCCCTGGCTGCTCCACATCGTGATGCCCACCAGCACGGCCACCAGCGCGGCGGCGCCGGCGCCCAGCATGGTGCGGGACTTGGGCGGCATCGCGGCCAGGCGGGCGAAGACGCCGTTGTCGATCGGCGTCAGCGTCTGGGGGGCGGAGGGGGCGATGGCGTTGTCCATGGGCGGCAAAAGCGCGTCGTTGGGCACAGGCGGAAAGATTTCCGGTTGCAGCGATTCTTGGTGAAGGTGTTACCAGGAGATGCGGGGAACAGCCGGGAAAAGCGCCACCACTTCAGCCCACCGTGCAGCCGCCCGCTGCCTACGATGCGTTCCATGGCCAGATGGCCGCTGAGAGACCTCCCACCCGGGCTCATCCCATGGACCTGAAACTCAAACCCTTCGACTTCGCGAGTGCGGTCGCGCGTGCCGGCCTGGGCACCGACGGCCGCCCGCTGTCGACCCGGGGGGTGGGCAAGACGGCCGAGGCGCCCAGTTTCCAGAATGCGATGACGCAGGCGCTCAAGGGCGTGAGCGAGTCGCAGCATGAAGCCGAGCGCCTGCAGCGCGAGGTGCAGCTGGACAACCC
The DNA here is from genome assembly GCF_036231905.1 of Ideonella sp. BN130291. NCBI lineage: Bacteria > Pseudomonadati > Pseudomonadota > Betaproteobacteria > Burkholderiales > Sphaerotilaceae > Ideonella > Ideonella sp. BN130291. The sequence continues at coordinate 343,418 of NZ_JAZARE010000004.1, forward strand.
GACCGTCAGCCTGGAAGAGACGATGATCGCCATGCAGAAGGCGCAGATCGGCTTCCAGGCCACCCTGCAGGTGCGCAACCGGCTGGTGCAGGCCTACTCCGACATCATGAACATGCCGGTGTAACGGCAGGCGCGCCCGGCATGCAGGCCGGCGACAATCGCGCGCCATGCCGACTGCCGCTACCGCCCATGCCTGAGCGCGCTTCAACGACCGCCGCCACGCCGGCCGAAGCGGGCGCCGTGGTGGCCATCTGCTTCGGCCTGTTCATCGTCTGGTCGCTGTCCGCGGCCGCCGCGGGGTTCCAGACCGGCACCGGCTTTTCCGATGCGGTGTTCACCGAAACCATCGCGATCGAATGCTTTCTCGGCAGCACGGCCTTGTGGTTCCTGCGCGGGCGCGGCCACTCGGTGCGAACGCTGCTGCCGCTGCCCACCTGGTGGGGCACGCTGCTGGGCGTGGCCCTGTGTTTTGCCTGCCTGGTGGGCTGGGGACTGGTGAGCCCGCTGTTCAGCGTGGCGGAGCAGGCGGCCCAGCCGATCAGCCAGATCATGGCGGTGTCCAGGCCATCGCTCACCATGATCGTGCTGGCGTCCATGGTGAACGGCCTGTACGAAGAAACCTTCCTGGTGGGCTACCTGGTGCGCGGCTTCAGCGGCCTGGGCGCGAGCCTTGCGCTGGGCATCAGCCTGCTGGTGCGCCTGCTGTACCACGTGTACCAGGGGCCCATCGGGGCGCTGTCGGTCGTGGTGTTCGGCCTGGTGGTGAGCCTTTTCTACTGGCGCACCCGGTTGCTCTGGCCGGTGGTGGTGGCGCACGCGCTGCAAGATGTGATCGCGTTCACCTACGCGCAGTGATTTGTTCACGGGTGTGGGCGCCGTTCCCCCGTTGGGGTGGTGGACGGCCCGACAAGGCCACCGCTATGCTCGCGGCCTTCGTAACGAACCGTACCGTCCGATGAAAGCCCGTCTTGCCCTTGCCACGGTTGCCCTTGCCCTTCTGACAGCCGGTTGCGCCACCCCGCCACAGACCCCGGTGGCCCTGCGCACGGACGCGATCGGTGCCAACGGCGGCAGCGTCGGCGTCGCCATGACGCCGGTGCCGAAGGTGGACACCTACCTGCCCGGCGCCGGCTGCCTGCTGTGCCTGGCCGCAGCATCCCTCGCCAACTCTTCGCTGACCGCGCATGCCCGCACGCTGGGCGCGGAAGACCTGCCCAAGCTGAAGACGGAAGTGGCCGAACTGATCCGCAAGAAGGGCGGCAAGGCGATCGTCATCGACGAGGAACTCAAGCTGGATGCGCTGGGAAGCTTTAGCGGCAGCGCGCCCAATGCGGCCAAAAAGGACTTCATGCCGCTTCAGCGCAAGTACGGCGTCGACAAGCTGGTGGTGATCGATCTCAACACCGTGGGTTTCGTTCGCAACTACTCCGCCTATGTGCCCACCAGCGACCCGAAGGGCACCGTGGCCGGAGTCGGCTACATGGTGAACCTGAAGGACAACACCTACGAGTGGTACCTGCCTGTCAACGTCACCAAGAGCGCTGACGGTGCGTGGGACGAGCCGCCGAAGTTCCCCGGCCTGACCAACTCCTACTTCCAGGCGGTGGAAATGGGCCGCGACGCCCTGCTACGGCCCTTCAGCCAGTGAGCCGACCGGTGAAGACGCTGGTGGGCGCGGTGCTCGCCTGGGCGCTTGTCAGCGCGGCCGGGCCGGCGTGTGCCGATGCCCCATCGGCGCTTGCTGTGCGCCTGCCCGCCGATGACCGCGTGGTGTTTCGCGGCATGGTCAGTTTCGACCAGGCCGGGACCGGCGCGGGTGCCATGCTGTACCCGGCACCCAATGTCGCAGGGCTGCTGGTCGCGGTGTTGACGCATGGCGCGGTGATGGAGGCCACCAAGAACCAGGAAAAGGCCCGCCTGCAGGAGGCGGCGGACAAGGTGCTGCAGCCCTACCAGCCGGTGCTGTCGGTGCTGGGCTACCGAGAGCTGCTGCAACGCGCGCTGGCCGAGGCGGCATCTGCTGCCGCCTTCCGGCCCGCAGAGCCCGGCTCGATGCCGGACAGCGACTGGATCGACATGGCGCCGGTGTACGCGATGACCCAGGATCAGCGCGCGATCGTGCTGGACAACGTGGTCGCGTTCTACGCCGCGGGAAACAGCAAGACACCCCGCTACCAGAACACGATTCGCGTGGTGTCGCGGGCGCGCACGGAAGACGACCCCCAAACCCACTGGTCTGCCGTCAACGGCGAACAGATCAGGACGGAAACAGCCTTCCTGCTGCGGGAATCGCTGCGCATCGCAGCGGCAGATGCCCAGCGCAACGCCGCGGTAGCCGAGGCTCCGCAGAAGACCTATCGCTATCCGGAGGGCAGCGCGGAGCGCATCGAACGCGCCGGCCTGGTGGGCGAGAGCTGTGGGCGTCTGGTGCTCAGGACGCTGCGCGGCTGGATGCTTTCCGTGCCGAAACGAGGCGCGGATTCAGCGGCTTGCACACCAGATGCGCCTTCTGTGGCGCAGAGCGCTCCCACGGCACAAGCAGCACAGTAGCCAGCCGCTGCGCGTGACGGTGCGCGGTTCAGTGCCGCGTGGCCGGCCGCGCTGCGCGCCGGGTGCTGCCGGTGCGATGGCAGGTTGGGCCGCCAGGGTGATGCTCGCCTCACACGTGCCGCGCCGCAAAGCCCATGCGCCGGCGCTGCGCGGCGGCAGGCCGGACAATTCCCGGATCCCATGACGCCTCCGGAAACCGCGATGACCTATCCCCGCACCCAGCTTTTCATCAACGGCGAGTGGCAGGACGCCACGGACGGCCGCACCCTGGCGGTGATGAACCCGGCCACCGGCCAGGAGATCGGCCGCGTCGCCCATGCCGGGATTCCCGATCTCGACCGTGCGCTGGCGGCCGCCCAGAAGGGCTTCGAAACCTGGCGCGACATGACGCCGGCCGAGCGCAGCAAGATCATGCGCAAGGCCGCCGGCCTGCTGCGCGAGCGCGCTGCGGACATCGCGCGCCTGATCACGCAGGAGCAGGGCAAGCCGCTGGTCGAGGCCAAGGGCGAGGCCCTGGCAGGCGCCGACATCATCGAATGGTTTGCCGAAGAGGGTTTCCGCGTCTACGGCCGCATCGTGCCCTCGCGCGGCAGCCTCGCCGTGCGCCAGATGGTGCTCAAGGACCCGGTGGGTCCGGTCGCTGCGTTCACGCCCTGGAACTTCCCGATCAACCAGGTGGTCCGCAAGGTCGGTGCCGCCTTGGCTGCCGGCTGCTCCATGCTGGTGAAGGCGCCAGAGGAAACGCCCGCCGGCCCGGCTGCGCTGATCCGCGCCTTTGCCGACGCCGGCCTGCCGCCGGGCGTGCTGGGGCTGGTGTACGGCAACCCGGCCGAGATCTCGAGCTACCTGATCCCGCATCCGGTGATCCGCAAGATCACCTTCACCGGCTCCACCCCGGTGGGCAAGCAGCTGGCCGCGCTGGCTGGCCAGCACATGAAGCGGGTGACCATGGAGCTGGGCGGCCATGCGCCGGTGATCGTGGCCGAGGACGCGGACATCGCGTTGGCGGTCAAGACGGCGGGTGGTGCCAAGTTCCGCAACGCGGGCCAGGTGTGCATCTCGCCCACGCGCTTCCTGGTGCACAAGAGCATCAGCGCCGAATTTGCCAAGGCGTTTGCTGCGCAGGCCCAGGCGCTGAAAGTGGGGGACGGCCTGGCCGACGGCACGCAGATGGGCCCGCTGGCCAACCCGCGCCGGCTCACCGCCATGGCGGAACTGACGCGCGACGCGGTGGAGCGCGGCGCCAGCGTGCTGGCGGGTGGCGCACGCATCGGCGAGGTGGGCAACTTCTGGCAGCCCACCATCCTGGCCGACGTACCGGCCGACGCCAAGGTGTTCAATGACGAGCCCTTCGGCCCGATGGCCGCGATCCGCAGCTTCGAGACGCTGGACGAGGCGATCGCGGAGGCCAACCGCCTGCCCTACGGCCTGGCCGGTTATGCCTTCACCCGCTCGCTGAAGAACGCCGACCTGCTGGCACGGCGCGTCGAGGTCGGCATGCTGTGGATCAACATGCCGGCCATGCCCTCGGCCGAGATGCCCTTCGGCGGCATCAAGGATTCCGGCTACGGCTCCGAGGGCGGGCCGGAGGCGCTGGAGGCCTACCTCAACGTGCGCTCGGTGGCGGTGATGAACGCCTGAGCGACGCGGGCCTCACGGGCCCGCTGAGCCGAATCGCTTGACCCCGCCACCAGGCGGGTTGTTGCTTGCTGCGGACTGACTGGTCAGTCAGAGTGTCGACATGCCACCTGACATCACGTTGACCACCGAAGCCCGTGTGCGCGCCGCCGCGCTCGAAGTGTTCCTGCGCGACGGCTTCGACGGCGCGCGCACCGACGACATCGCCGCCCTGGCCGGCGTGGGCAAGGGCACGCTGTACCGCTACTTCGCCAGCAAGGAGGCGATGCTCCAGGCGATCGTGCAGGCTGCGATTCCACCGGTCGTGATGGGGCTGCAGGCCATGGCCGCCGCACACCGGGGCCCGGTGGAGCCCTTGATCCGCTCGCTGGTGGCCGCGCTTCGTCGCGAGGTGCTGGACACCGAAAAGCAGCACATCCTGCGGCTGGTGATCTGCGAAGGGCGCCGTCACCCGGCGATCGCCACGCACTACTACGACAACGTGGTGCAGCCCGGCATGGCGCTGGTCGCCGGCCTGGCACGGCGCGCCTGCGACAGCGGCGAATGGACCGACACCGCGCTGGCGCGACACCCGCAGCTGTTGGTCGCCCCGGTGATCACCTCGGTGGTGTGGCAGATGCTGTTCGGCCCCATCGCCCCGCTGGATGCCGGCGCGCTCATCGAGGCGCAGCTCGACCTGATGTTCGTCGCCCTGCGCGGCACAGCCGGCGCGCCACCGGTGCGCTTTGCCACGCCCACCCGCAAGAAGTCCGCGAAAGGCCCCTGACATGCGCTGCCTCGACACCCAGTGCTGCATCGCCGGCGGCGGCCCGGCCGGCGTGATGCTCGGCTACCTGCTGGCGCGCGCGGGTGTCCGCGTGGTGGTGCTGGAAAAACATGCGGACTTCCTGCGCGATTTCCGGGGCGACACGGTGCACCCGTCGACCCTCACAGTGATGCACGAGCTCGGGCTGCTCCAGCGCTTCCTGCAGCTGCCGCACCAGAAGCTGGACCGGCTGGAGGGCTGGATCGAGGAGGAGCATGTGCGCATCGCCGACTTCAGCGGCCTGCGTGTGCCGTGCCCCTACATCGCCTTCATGCCGCAGTGGGACTTTCTCGATTTCCTGGCCGGGGAGGCGCGCCGGCTCGACGGCTTCCAGCTCCTGCAGCGCGCCGAGGTGACCGACCTGGTCCGCAGCGGCGGTCGCATCACCGGCGTGGTGGCGCAGACGCCCGATGGCCCGCTCACGGTGCGCGCGCCGCTCACCGTGGGCACCGATGGCCGCCACTCCACCGTGCGCGAGCGCGCCGGTCTGCGCCGCAAGGACATCGGCGCGCCGATCGACGTGTTGTGGTTCCGCGTGGCGCGTGATCCGTCCACCTTCGACCATGCGTTCACCCATGTGCGCGGCGGCCGCATCCTCATCACGCTGGACCGTGGCGACTACTGGCAATGTGCCTACGTGATCGCGAAGGGCAGCTTCGACGCGGTGAAGGCGCAAGGGCTGGAAGCGTTTCGCGAGAGCGCCGCGCGCACCGCGCCGGCGCTGCGCGAGCACCTCGCGCAGCTGCGCAGCTGGGACGAGGTGAAGCTGCTCACAGTCGCGGTCGACCGGCTCCAGACATGGAGCGCGCCGGGCCTGCTGTGCATCGGCGATGCGGCGCACGCCATGTCGCCGGTGGGTGGCGTCGGCATCAATCTCGCCATCCAGGATGCGGTGGCCACGGCCAACCTGCTGGCCGACAAGCTGCGCGAGGGCCGGGTGACGGACGCTGACGTCGCCCGCGTGCAGGCCCGGCGCGAATTCCCTACCGTGGTGACGCAGGGCTTCCAGGTGCGCGCCCAGAACCTGCTGAAGCCGCTGCTGGACGGTGGGCGATCGCCGGCGCGTGCGCCGCTGCCCATGCGGCTGCTGAGCCACTGGCCCTGGCTGCGCCACCAGGCAGCCCGCTTCGTCGGCCTGGGGGTGCGGCCGGAGCACGTGGCCAGCCCCGATCGGCGCGTGCAGCCGGTGGCCAGTGCCGCGGGGGCACCGGGCGGGTAGAGGGCCGTGCGCCGACAATGCGGCTGCGCTGGGCGCAGCCCGGCGGTGCACACTGCATCACCCCCCGCATCCGGGTTGTTCCGCAGCCCCGCGGGAACCTTGTTTGCCCCTTCGCCGGCAACCGCACCACTGACCCCACTCCTCCTCCATGAGCAACCTCATCGTGCACGGCGGCCGCCCCCTGCGGGGCACCGTCGCTCCCTCGGCCAACAAGAACGCGGTACTGCCCGTGCTGTGTGCCACCTTGCTCACCGATGCCCCGGTGACGCTGCACCGGGTGCCCGACATCACCGACGTGCGCAAGCTGCTGGAGTTCTTCCGCGCGCTCGGTTCTTCAGTGGAGATGGATTTCGCCAGCGGGACGCTGAAGCTGCAGCATGGCGCCGGCCTGGACGCCAGCCGCGCGACGCTGCCGGTGGGCATGCGCTCCTCGATCATGCTGGTGCCGCCCCTGTTGCACCGCTTCGGCCGCGTGCGGCTGGAGGACGACGTTACCGGGTGCACCCTCGGCGTGCGGGAGGTCGACCCGCACATCGAGGTGTTCCGCACCTTCGGAACCGACGTGCAGCTGGAGCCGGGTGCGGTGACGCTGCTGGCGCCGCGCGGCTTCAGCGCGGCCGACCATTGGCTCGAATATGCCTCGGTCACCACCACCGAGAACTTCGTGCTGTGCGCCATCGCCGCGCGCGGCCGCTCGCGCCTGACCAATGCGGCCTGCGAGCCGCATGTGCAGGAGTTCTGCACCTTCCTCACGCGGATGGGCGCGCGCATCGCGGGGGCCGGTGGTTCACAACTGCAGGTGGACGGCGTGGAGGCGCTGGGCACGGTGGACTACACCTTCGACGACGACTTCCATGAGGTGGCCACCTTCCTGGCGCTGAGCGCCATCACCGGCGGCGACGTCTCGGTGAGGAACGGCGCGTCGGCCCAGTTCCCGCTGCTGGACCGCACCTTCGCCAAGTTCGGCGTGGACGTGGAGCACCGCGACGGCGTGAGCCGTGCGCACGTGCGCGGGCCGCTGCGGGTGCGGCCGCCGTTCACCGCCAACATCCTGCAGAAGGTGGAGGCCGCGCCCTGGCCCTACGTGCCGGCCGACCTGCTGCCGATCTTCGTGGCGCTGGGCGTGCGCGCCGAAGGCTCGGTGATGTTCTGGAACAAGGTGTACGAAGGTGCGCTCGGCTGGAGCGCGGAGCTGGGCAAGTTCGGCGCCCATGCCGTGCTGTGCGATCCGCACCGGCTGATCGTCTACGGCGGCAAGCCGCTCATACCGGCCAAGGTGGAAAGCCCCTACATCATCCGCGTGGCGATCGCGCTGTTCATGCTGGCCGCCAGCATCGAGGGCCGCTCCACCATCCTCAATGCCTTGCCGATCCGCCGCGCACATCCGCGCTTCGTGGACAACCTGAACGCGCTGGGTGCGTCGGTGGAGTGGGTGGCGGGCGAGTAAGCACGCACGCGGCCGTCAGCCGCCTCGCGTGGTGGCCACCGTGACCACGATGCGCCGGGCGCCGCCCGCGGCCGCGACCGGCTCGTCCAGCCAGGCCAGCGACAGCACCGGCTGGCGCCCCATGCCCTGATGCCGCCAGGCGCGCAACTGGGCGCCGCTGGTGGTTTGGGGCACCGACACCAGCGGCTCCCAGTCGGCGCCCAAGGCCTGCTGCACCTGGGCCTGCAAGGCAGCCAGCGCCGCGTCCGCCGGCAGGGCCCAGCGCCGGATCTCCAGCGGGCCGTGGCCCCGGCCCAGCGCCTGGCCCAGCCCGGCTGCCGCACTCGCGATCACCACGTCCCAGGGACCGCGTTCGTCGAACGGCTGCGCGCCGGGCAGGGTGAAGGCGGCAGCGTCAGCCGTCATCGCGCGCGAGCAGGCGGCCAGCGGCCAGGCGAGGGTGGCCGCCAGCCAGTGGCGCCGGCGCCAGCCGGAGCGGGGAAACAGGGTCATGGGCAGCGGGCATGGTCACTGGTTGGCCAGCACCACGGTGTTGGCGGAGCTCTGATAGTACGGGTCGGCCGGGCTGCGGCTGCGCTGGGTCTGGCCGGGGTCGCGCGGCAGGGTCAGCTCGGTGAGCGCCTGCCGCAGGTCCTTGCGGTCGCTGCTCACGTCGGCCACCACTTGGCGCACCACCTCGCGGGTGATGCCGTTGAACACCTGCGAGGCCACCTTGCCGGCCGTGGGCATCTTGGTGACGGCCGCGGTGCCCGCGCCCACCACGGTGGTGAAGATGTTGGTGAGGATCTCGCCCTTGGTCTTGTCGTCGGCGTTGAGCTTGTTGATGCCCGCCTCGATGGCACCGGCGTAGTAGCCCAGGTTCTCGGCGTTGCGATAGAAGTTGTCGCCGTTGCTCGACTTCTCCGCGGTGTTGATGAACTCGGTGGCCGTCTTGCCGGTGCCCGCGCCCTGCAGCTGGGCGATCTGGCGGCCCAGCACCGGGTTGCTGGCCGAGCCGTCTTCGCTCACGAGCTCGCCCACGTACTTGGCGAGCGCGCGCCCGCCGATGTCGTTGGTGTTGAGCTGGTCCACGATGCCGCGCGTGTCCGAATCCATCAGCTTGGTGAGGCCGTCGGCCACCACCTTGGCCGCGTCCTTGGCGCCGGGGTTGGGCGTGAGCAGCGTGTCGGAGCCGCGGATGTCGTCCAGCGCCTTGGTGGCGGCTTCGAACACCCGCGCCTTCACGGCGGGGTCGTGGCTGCCGGCCGCGGCTTCCAGCATGGAGTGCAGGCCGGCCGGGTCGTAGGTGGTCTGCGGCGCCGACACGCCCCCCATGCCGGAGTAGGTGGTGATCTTCTCGCCTTCGCCGGCCTTCACCACAGCGGCCAGCTGGTCGGGCGTGAGTGCCTTCACCGCAGCGTCGAAGCCGGCCGGGTCGTTCTTCATGCTGGACAGCACGCTGCCGATCGCCTGCGCCTCCTTGTCGCCGGTGCGCAGGCTGTTGTAACCGAAGCCCGAATCGATGTCGGTGCTGCGGTCGGTGGCGCGGCCGGCGATGGACTTCACGAAGTCCACCTTGGTCTGCGAGGGTGCGAAGCCGGCCACCGCATCGCCCAGCGCCAGCACGTCCGAGCGGTCGCTGAAGGCCGAGGCCACGCGCCCCAGCTGGGTGCCGTCCAGCTCGCGGGCCAGCTCATTGAACAGGTCGCGCTTCTCCCCTCCGGACAATCCTTGTGTGCCCAGGATGCCGCCGCTGTTGACGTCGCCGGCCAGCTCCCGCAGGTCGTCGTCACTCAGCTTGGCGGCGATGGCGTTGCTGTCGGCGGCCGACGCCTGCTTGAAGATCTCGGCCACCTGTTTGACGTGGTCGTTGCGGTTGTGGCCGAGGAAGCCGTCGTCGTTGACAAGGCTGTGGATCTTCTCGGCGGATTGGTCGACGGTCAGGCTCATGTGTGGAACTCCCTGCAGTGCGCATCAATGAGCACAAGATAGCGAGCGCCGCCGTGCCTGCCAGCTGGGTTGGTTCCCAGGCGGCTGGCGGTTTATGCGGCGGGTGGCGCGGTCGGCCCGCCGGGAGCCGCGCCGACCCTGGGATGGCTCCCAGGTCGGCCGGCGCCTGTCACGGGGGTGTCACAGCAGTTCTTCCGGCGCCAGCGGCGACAGCAGCTGCAGCAGCAGCCGCGTCCACACGCTGGTGTCGGGCTCCTCCCGCAGCACCAGCTCGCCTTCGTCGTCGGTGGTGCTCAGCCATTCGAGCCCGTCGCTGCCGTCGGCGCGCAGGCGCACGCGGTAGGAGGCCTGCAGCTTGTCCAGGTCCATCAGGCGCAGCACCTCGCGCGCCAGCTGCGGGCTTTGCACCAGCACCGCCATCTCGGTGTTGTGCTTGTCCGAACGCGGGTCGAAGTTCATCGAGCCGATGAACACGGTGCTGCGGTCGATCACGGCGGTCTTGGCGTGCAGCCGGCCGTGCGAGCTGCCGAACATGCCCAGGCGCAGGTTGCGCTTCACGCGCGTGGGGCTCAGCTCGTAGAGTTCCACGCCCAGGCGCAGCATCTGGGGGCGGTAGCGCTTGTAGCCGGTGTGCACCACCGGCTCGTCGGTGGCGGCCAGCGAATTGGTCAGCACCCGCAAGCTCACGCCGCGCTCGCGCACCTCGCGCATCAGCGCCATGCCGCTCGCCCCCGGCACTAGGTAAGGGGAGGTCATGACGATCTCCTTCTGCGCGCGGCGCATCTGGTCCAGCACGTTGTAGCGGGCGCCGTCCACGTCCTGCAGCGGCGCCAGGCCGTAGCTGGCGGCCATGCCCCGGATCTTGTCGGGCGAGTCGGCGTAGGCGTTGGCGGGGGCCCAGATCAGGCCCAGGCGGCCGTCGTCCAGCTCGCCGGAGATCGGCCCGTAACCGAGCACGTCGTTGTCGGGCGGTGCCTCCGGCGGCGGCGTGTGTTCCGGCCCGGTGAAGGCCTCGAACTCGGCGCGCTGCAGCTCGGCGGGCAGGGTGGGCGGCACGATGGCGTGCAAGGGGAACACCACGTCGCTGTTCCAGTAGCCGTCGAACAGCGCGGCCAGGCGCGGCACCAGGGCCCCGGTGATGAAGGCGTCCAGGTCGACGAAGTTGGCGCTGAGGTTGCGCATGAAGTACTCGTCGGCGACGTTGCGCCCGCCGGCCACCGCCATCGCACCGTCGGCGATGAACAGCTTGTTGTGCATGCGGTGGTTCACGCGCCGGAAGTCGGCCAGCGAGGCGATGAAGCGCGTCACCAGCCCGTCGCGCCCGGCCGGGAACGGGTTGAACAGCCGCACCTCCACATTCGGGTGGGCGGCCAGGCCCAGCAGCAGCGGGTCGCTGCCCGCGGTGTACAGGTCGTCCACCAGCAGCCGCACCCGCACGCCGCGCAACGCGGCGTCGCGCAGGCTGCGCAGGAAGTAGCGCCCGGTTTGATCGTTGGCGATGTGGTAGTACTGCACGTCGAGCGTGGCCTGGGCCCGCTGCGCCAGCGCGATGCGGGTGTTCAGCGCAAACGCGCCGATGGGCAGCAGGCGAAAGCCGGTGAGCTCGGGCGCGGGCGAGCTGTCCGCCGCGATGCGGCCCAGCACGGTGGCGCCGGAGGCGGGCAGGGCGTGGCTGGGCGTGCGCTGCGCCTGCGGCGGCAGGCTCGCGCAGGCGCCCAGGCAGCCCAGCAGGGCGGCCAGGAGCAAGCGGGTGGCGAAGCGGACGACTGCGTGCGTCATGGGGCCATTGGGGAAAGTTGAATCCGGCTCACGCCTGCCGGCGTAACAATAGGCGGCGATCGACGCGAGAGGATACGCAATGAACCGACGTCTGCTACTCCAGGGCCTGGCCGGCGCGGGCGCGCTCACGCTGCTGCCTGCACGCGCGGCGCTCGACGTGGGCGACAAGGCGCCCGATTTCTCGGCGCAGGGCTCGCTCGCCGGCAAGGTGTTCCGCTTCCAGCTGTCGGAGGCGCTGAAGGCCGGCCCGGTGGTGCTGTACTTCTACCCCGCCGCCTTCTCCACCGGTTGCACGGTGGAGGCACACCAGTTTGCCGAAGCCACCGAGCAGTTCAAGGCGCTGGGCGCCACGGTGGTGGGGGTGTCGCACGACGACATCGACACGCTCAACCGCTTCTCGGTCACCGAATGCCGGGGCAAGTTCGCGGTGCTGGCCGATGCCGACCAGAGCATCATGAAGTCCTACGACGCGGTGCTGACGCTGAAGCCCGAGTACGCCAACCGGGTGTCCTACGTGATTTCGCCCAACAGCACGGTGGTGTACCAGTACACCAGCCTCAACCCGTTCAAGCACGTGGCCAACACGATGAACGCGTTGAAGAGCTGGAAGGTCGCGCAGAAATAGGGCCCCCGGCCGCGGGGTACCGCGTCCGCCGCCCCGAGGGGGCCGCGGCCCGCCTAGAGGCGGCTCGGCGCCGGGCCGCGCGCTCAGCCGTCGAGCGACAGCAGCCGGCGGCGCTTCTGCGTGTGGTCGATGTAGCGCTGCAGGGTGCGCTGCGCTTCGCCGTCCAGGCGCGACATTTCGCAGCCCAGGCGCACGCCGCCGGTCTGCGGGTTCAGCGAGGTCACGTGGCACAGCTGCAGCGTGGCTTCGAAGCGGGTGTGGGGGTCCAGTTCCACCCGCACGCCGTGCACCGTGACACCCGGGGAGAGCGGCGGCACATCGTCGGGCAGGAACAGCGCGCAGCCGCCGCTGCTGACGTCCAGCACCCGCAGCGCGAGCGCCATGTCGGGGATGGACGGGTGGCGCAGGTGCACGGTGGGCGAGCTGCGCGGCAGGGTGCGCACGCGGAAGCTGTTGCGGCGCTGGAAACGGAACACCTCGTCGGGCAGCTGGGCCTGCAGCGCGCAATGCCCGCCGCCACGCACCTCCACCAGGCCCGCGGCCTCGAACTGCAGCTTCACGCTGTCCAGGTAGGCCACCACCGTCACTTCGCCGGCTTCCACCAGCGCATGCAGCTGCGGTGCGGACTCGTTGGCGCTGAAGCTGACGCGCCGCTGCACCGGATCCAGCGTCAACACGGCGGTGGTGTAGCTGGTGCCGTCCGGGGTGGACAGGTGCACCGGCGTTGCGCTGTCCAGCAATGACTTCAGCAGGCGCACCACTTCGGCAGGGGCATCCACGCGGAAGTCCGCGCCTGAATCGTCGGCCGGTGCCGGCTGGCTGTTTCGGAACATCGTGGCCTCGTCCCTGCGCTCAGTGCAGTGTCTTGGGCTTGCCCGCCATCATGTGGTCCAGGTCTTCCAGCCAGGGCTCGGCCAGGTGGCGGATCTCGGCGTCGTTGACCAGGATGCGCTGCATGATGCGCGACTTCAGCTGCGCCTCCTCGGGCCCCAGGTCCTTGCCGCGCGCGGCATGCTTGAGCTGGGAGATCAGCAGCACGCAGGCGCCTTCGAGCTTGACCACCTGGTCCCAGTTGCCTGCACGAGCGGCATCGAGCATCTCGGCGCTGGCCTGCTCGATGGCTTCGTAGTAGCTCAGGAGGTTGGTGGCGTTCATGTCGGGCCTGCTGCGGTGCGCGGTATCTTGCAAGGGGAGTGCTCCGGTGGCGTCGTCGTGATCGTTCATCAGCGGGCGCCCTGCTCGGCGTGCGGTGCAATGTCGGCCCAGGCCTGGCGCAGCGGCTGGATCAGCTGCTTGCATTCGTCCAGCGCCTGCAGGTCGTTGCGCAGGTTGGCCTGCGTCAGGCGCAGGCTCACGTAGGCGTACAGGTCGTTGAGGTCGGCTGCCAGGCGGCCGCCTTCCTTCAGGTCCAGCGCGGACTTCAGTCCCTCGTCCAGGATGCGCACGGCGCGGCTGATGGCATTGGCCTTGGCCTCGATGTTGCGGCTGGCGATGGCGCCCTGGGCCTGGGCCAGCGCTTCCATCAGGCCGTCGAACAGCATGGCGACCAGGCGGTGCGGCGAGGCACCATGCACGTCGATCTCGACGCCGGTCTTGCGGTAGACACTGCCCAGGTCCCTGGGAGAAGCGAATCGGCTCATGGTGGCAAACATGTCGGAGCAACTTTCTTCGATGCGATTGAAGAAGTTTTCGGCGTTCACCTGGAGAACTTGAGTCACCCACTAGGGGGAAACAGGGGGTGTTCTCACCCTGAAAGCACAACGGCCGGCAAAGGCCGGCCGTTGGCAGGGTCAGGAGGTGCTCACTTGCTCTTGCTGAGCATGGCCATCTGCTGCGCCACGTAGCTGGACAGGCTGTTCAGGCTGGCCATCTGGGTGTCCAGCGCCTGGTACTGCGCGCGGATGCGCTTTTCATACGAGCTCACCCGGTCCTCCAGCTGCTGCTGGCGGTCGCCGTTCTGCTTGATGCGGGTGTTCAGGCCATCGGTGCGGGTGTCCAGGCTGCCATCGTCGGCCAGCAGGCCGTCGCCGTACATGCGGAACTGCTGCGCCAGGCCGTTGGTGGCGCCGGCGGTGCCCGCGGCATTGATGGTGCTGAAGGCCTTCTTCAGCTCCGGCAGGTTGGCCAGCGCGGAGCTGATCTTGCTGCTGCTGACCTTGAGCGTGCCGTCCTTCTGGGGCTCCAGCCCGATGTCGGTGAGCCGGGTGAAGACGCTGGAGGCGCTGGTGCTGCCACCTGCCAGCGCGCGCAGCTGGGACATCATGTCGATCGCGGTGCGGTCGCCCTGCAGCGGGCCGCCGGTCTTGTCGTCGGGGTTGTACTTGGTCTGGTCGCGCAAGTACTTCATCGCGTCGTTGTAGGCGGTGGCGAAGTCGGTGATCGCCTTGCTCATCGCGTCCTTGTCGCTGGCTACGTTCACCTGCACCGGCGAAGCGGCGGCCACCGGCTTGTTGAGCGTGAGCGTCAGGCCGTCCAGCACATTGCTGAGCGTGTTGCTCGCCGATTCCACCGACAGCCCGTTGATCGTGGCCACCGCGTTCTTGGCCTCCTGGTAGCGCGACATCACGCCGGCGCTGGCCGCGGGGTCGTAGGCCAGCCGCGACAGGCCGCTGGCGTCGTTGTCCACGCCGTCGCCGCCGTCGTTCACCACGATCTGGAAGGCGTTCTCGATGCCGGTGTCCTTGGAGCGGATGGACAGCCGGGCGCCGCTGGCGTCGTTGACGATGGAGGCCACCACGCCCGCATCGGCGCCGTTGATCTTGTCGCGCACCTGCGCCAGGGTGTCGCCGTCCTCGATGGTGATCGCCACCGCCGAGCTGCCGGTCTTGGGCGTGAAGGCCGACTGGTCGGCGTTCCAGCTGCCGATGGAGATGGTCATCACGCCGGTGCCCACGGTGGCGCTGCTGGAAGCGAACGCTGCACTGCCCACCGACTGGGCCGCGGCCAAGTGGTCCACCGCGATGTTGTAGCTGCCCGTCGTGGCGCCGTCGCCCGCGCTGACGCTCACCGCGCTGGGGTCCACCGAGGTGGCGCTCACGGCCTTCCAGGTGCTCAGGTCGGTGAGCCGGCGCGCCGCATCGCGCAGCGCCGACATGTAGCTTTGCACCTTGCCGAAGCTGGACAGCTTGGTGTCCAGCGTGGTCTTTTCGGTCTTCAGCTGGTCGATCGGCTGGCGCTGCAGGGCGACGAGCTGCGTGACGATGCTTTCGGCATCGAGGTTGCTGCCCACACCGAGGGAAGAAATGGACATCGCGAGCCTCCGCGCTGCAGTCTGAAATCAAAAATCGCCCGGCGCGGTGTTCCGAAGAACACCACGGCGGACGACGGTATTTCGGCGATTTGCCCGGGGACTTGAGCCAGCGGTGCCGGCGGTGAAGCGGGCCCGGCGCCGAGCCGCCTCAAGGCGGGCCCGCGCCCCCTCGGGGGGCAAGGAGCGGTACCCCGCGACGGGGGTTGTCATTCAGCCGCCTTGCAGCAGGCGCAGCACTTGTTGGGGCAGCTGGTTGGCCTGCGCCACCATCGCCGTGCCCGCCTGCTGCAGGATCTGCGCGCGCGACAGGTTGGCAGTTTCGGCCGCGAAGTCCGCGTCCATGATGCGGCTGCGGGCGGCGGCCTGGTTCTCCACGCCGACCTGCAGGTTGGAGATGATCGCGTCGAAGCGCGACTGCACCGAACCAAAGGTCGCGCGCTGGTTGTTCACCGTGTCCAGCGCGGTGTCGATGTTGTCGATGATCGAGCCGATCGCCGAGGCGTTGGCCGTGCTGTCGATCACCACCGTGCTGGCCGCGATGGCGGAGATGTCGGCGTTGCTGTTGAGGTTGCTGGTGGTCACCGCGATGGAGTCTTCCGTCGTGGTGTTCGCGCCGATCTGGAAGGTCATGGCGGTGGCATCCACGCCGATGATCTTCTTGCTGTTGAAGGAGGTACCGCCGATCACGCGGGTGATTTCCTGCTGCAGCTGGGCGAATTCCTTGTTCAGCGAATCCTTGTCGCTGGTGCTGTTGCTGGCGTTGCGCGCCTGCAGGGCCAGCTCGCGCATGCGCTGCAGCGCGTCGCCGATCTTCGACAGCGCGCCTTCGGCCACCTGGGCCAGCGAGATGCCGTCGTTGGCGTTGCGGATCGCGACGTTCATGCCGCGCATCTGCGCGTTCATGCGTTCGGCGATCGCCAGGCCCGCGGCGTCGTCCTTGGCGCTGTTCACGCGCAGGCCCGACGACAGGCGCTGCATGGACGTGGCCAGCGAGGTCTGCGACGAGTTCAGGTTGCGCTGTGCGTTCAGCGACGTGATGTTGGTATTGATGGTTTGCGGCATTTCAAGCACTCCAGTAGAAGCCAATGACTCCCGGCGGATCGAGCCTGGCCGTGGCAGCTCGGGTCGCTGGCGCGCCACGAGCGGTCAAGGTCAGGTTCGTTTCACCGGCGGCCTCCAGTGACGGGATGCGTCAAAGGGCTGGCTGCGCGTCAGTGCTCCGGACCACGGATTCGAGCTTGCGCTCTATCCGTGGACCGAATTGTTGAAGAGGCCTTTGGCGTTCAAAAGCTTGAAATGCGGCGAGAAACCGGGCCAGAAAAAAGCCGACGACCGCGGTGGCGGTGCGTCGGCGGTGGTGGCTTCGGGGCAGGCCAGCGGCCTGCCTCGGCTCACGCGTCGCTGTTATCGCAGCAGCTGCAGCACTTGCTGCGGCAGCTGGTTGGCCTGGGCCACCATCGCGGTGCCGGCCTGCTGCAGGATCTGGGCACGCGAGAGGTTCGCGGTTTCCGTCGCGAAGTCCGCATCCATGATCCGGCCGCGGGCGGCCGACTGGTTCTCCACGCCTTGCTGCAGGCTGCCGATGATCGCGTCGAAGCGCGACTGCGTGGCACCGAAGGTGGCGCGCTGGTTGTTCACCGTGTCCAGCGCGGTGTCGATGTTGTCGATGATCGAGGCGATGGCAGACGAATCGGCCGTGCTGTCGATCACCACGCTGGTGCCGGCGATGGCGGAGATGTCGGCGTTGCTGTTCAGGTTCTCCGTGGTCACCGTCACGGTGTCGTCGGTCGTCGTGTTGGCACCGATCTGGAACACCATGCCGGTGGCATCGGCACCGATCACATGCTTGCCGTTGAAGGAGGTGCCGCCAATGACGCGGGTGATTTCCTTCTGCAGCTCGGAGAACTCCTTGTTCAGGGAGTCCTTGTCGCTGTCGCTGTTGGTCGAGTTGCGGGCCTGCACGGCCAGCTCACGCATGCGCTGCAGCGCGTCGGTCACCTTCGACAGCGCGCCTTCGGCGGTCTGCGCCATCGAGATGCCGTCGTTGGCATTGCGCACGGCGACGTTCATGCCGCGCACTTGCGTGTTCATGCGCTCGGCGATCGCCAGGCCGGCGGCATCGTCCTTGGCACTGTTGACACGCAGGCCGGAAGACAGGCGCTGCATGGACATGGAGAGCGAGTTTTGCGACGCGCTCAGGTTACGTTGCGCATTCAGCGAGACAACGTTCGTATTGATGGTGGCACCCATGATGAACTCCTAATGTTTCAGAAATCCCGGCACCCACGCCGGCGTTAACTCGGGCTTCGGCGGCGGTAAACCGCCTGGGCCGTTGCCATGCCATCCCCAACGACGGGTCTGGCGCCGCCCGACGCTAGCCGGGTCTTCCGCCGCAGTGCCACTGCAGCTTGGGACCCCGTCTAACCGGACCACGTTGCCTGTTTGTCAAGCCCCGTTGGAGGCGTTATCGAGCGGGCTGGACACGAACTTGAGGTTTTTTTGTGTTTCGCCTCATCACGGGCTTGAGCCCGCGGAAAGCCCGATAAAGCAGCCCAAACCAGCCCATATCGGCCGGTTCGCGCGGGGCTTGAATTCCTAGACTCGGGGCGCCCCTTTTCCACCTGCGCCCACCATGCAACGCTCGCCCCAGACCGCCGACCGCGCCCGCCGCCAGTGGCAGCTCGGCCAGACCCACGCCAAGGCCGGCCAGTGGAGCGCCGCCAGCAAGGCCTTTGCCAGCGCCGCCAAGCTGGCGCCGCACGACGCGGTCTATGCGCTGAACCTGGCCCGCGCCTGCATGAAGCAGGGGCGCATGGCAGAGGCCACGCGCGAGGCCGAACGTGCATTCCGTCTCGATCCGCGCAGCACCCTGGCCTGTGCGCTGTGGGCGCACTGCCTGTCCGAACAGAAGCGCCATGCCGAGGTGGTGATGGCGCTGAAGCTGCTGCCGGCCGACGTGCCGCGCGACTACGACTACTACGACACCCTGGCGCGCGGCCTGCAGTACAGCGGCCAGACGCAGGAGGCCATCGCCACCTACTTCGAGGCACTGGCCATCCGCATGGACCTGCCCACGGTGCACTATCAGCTGGGCGTGTGCTTCAACGACATCGGCATGAAGGAAGAGGCGGCCGAGTGCTTCCACACGGCGTTGGCGCTGGGCATCGGCAAGCATGAACTGGGTGTGCGCGGCCTGCTGAGCTACTTCGAACGCGAGGTGTGCCGCTGGCGCCAGGCCCAGGTGGACCTGGACGCGCTGCTCACCGCGCTGCACGCCCTGCCACCCGATGCGGCAGCGCCCACCACGCCGTTCGCCCACGTCACCCTGTTCGATTCCCCGGAAGACCAGCTGCTGGCCGCGCGCTCGGCGTCGCGCCTGCTGGCCCAGGGTGTGCAGCCGCTGCCGCCGCTCAAGCCGCGCACCGCTGCCGAGCAGCAGCGCCGCCTGCGCATCGGCTATGTGTCGGCGGACTTCCACCAGCACGCCACCTGCATCCTGATGGCCGAGATGCTGGAGCACCATGACCGCGAGCGTTTCGAGGTCACGCTGTACTCGCATGGCAAGAGCGACAACACGGCGATGCGCCAGCGCATCGAGCGCGCCGCCGAGCACTTCGTGGACGTGTACCGCCAGCCCGATGCCGACATCGTGCAGCGCATTCGTGCGGACGGCATCGACCTCTTGATCGATCTGAAGGGCTACACCAAGGACAACCGGCTGGGCCTGTTCGCCTGGCGGCCCGCGCGCGTGCAGGCCAGCTTCCTCGGCTTCCCCGGCACCACAGGTGCCGACTTCATCGACTACATCGTCGGCGACCCGGTGGTCACGCCGATCCAGCATGCGGCCCACTTCGACGAGAAGATCGCCCAGCTGCCGGTGTGCTATCAGCCCAACGACCGCCAGCGTGCGCGGCCGGAGGTGCCCAGCCGTGCCGAATGCGGGCTGCCCGAGGGTGCGCTGGTGCTGTGCGGCTTCAACCAGCCGTTCAAGATCTCCGCCGAAGTGTTCGACAGCTGGTGCCGCCTGCTGCACCGCCTGCCCGATGCGGTGCTGTGGCTGCTGGAGTGGAACACCCAGGTGCGCAAGAACATCGAGTGCGAGGCGCAGAACCGCGGCATAGCTCCGTCGCGCATCGTGTGGGCGCCTCGGCGGGCGCCGGCGCTGCACATGGCGCGGTTGCAGCAGGCCGATGTGTTCATCGACACCTGGCCTTGCAATGCGCACACGACGGCGAGCGATGCCTTGTGGGCGGGGGTGCCGGTGGTGACGTACATCGGGCGCACGTTTGCGTCGCGGGTGGCGGCCAGCCTCAACGGTGCCGTCGGCCTCCAGTCGCTGGTGTGCACGACGGTGCAGGAGTACGAGGACCGGATCGTGGCGCTGGCTTGTGATGCCGCTGCGCGGGCCGGGTTGCGGGCGCAGCTGGCGCAGGCGAGGGAGGGGTCGGTGCTGTTCGACAGCGTGCGGTTCACGCGGGATATCGAGGCGCTGTATCTGCGCATGATGGCTCGGCACGATGCCGGGATGGCGCCGGATCATTTGCTCGCCTGAGCGTTGGGTTGGTGCTTGCGCCTGCGGCGCTGGCTGGGCTTCTGGCCTGGGGAGGCAGCCCGCCGGTCGCGCCCGGCCGGCGGTCACTTCTCTTGCTGGCTCAAGAGAAGTAACCAAGAGAAGAGCCTTGGAAAACCGAACATCCGATTTCGCTCCCTCACGCCGGTAGGGGGTCCGGTTTTCTGGAGGCTCGCTCGGTCGGCAGAGACCAGAGGCCACTTGTGGCAAGTGCCTTGGCTTGTGTGCACCGCGCGCTGGACCGCTTTCCAGCCTCCGTGTGCGGGCGCTTCGCTGCGCTCGCTCGGACATGGCATGCGGAGGCTGGCTGGTGGTCGAGTGACAGGTCGGGTCGATGTGCCTGGCAGGTGCAAGTGGCCTCGGGTCTGCGGCAATGTCAGCGTGCTCCCCGAAAACCGGGCCCCGATTCGGTGTCAGCGAACCTGATCGGATGTTGGTATTCGAAGGCACCTTCTTTGGTTACTTTCTTCATGCCAGTGAAGAAAGTGACCGCCGGCCGGGCGCGACCGGCGGGCTCTCGCGAGCAGCGCAAAAACAGCCAGCGCCGCAGGCGCAAGAACCAAACTGGGCCAGTTTCCCCGGCCTAATAGGCCCGCTGCCCAAGCCCCCCCAAACCTACCATCGACCGGCCATGAGTGTGCCGACAACCCCGATGGAATCCCCTACCGCGCCCGAAGACGCCACCCTGCAACGCGCCCGTTCCGGCGCCATGCAGCTGGGCGAGCTGCTGGAGCGTGCGCAGCAGCTCCACGCCGCCGGCCACGCCGAAGCGTCGGCTCAGCTGTACGAGCAGTGGATCGCCGCCACCGATTCGCCGCATCGCCACATCGCCTGTTTCAACTGGGGCACCGTGCTGGGCGCACTTCGTCGCCCGGCGGACGCCGAAAAAGCCTACCGCCAGGCGCTGCTGCTGCAACCCGACTTCGCGCAGGCGCGGGTGAACCTGGGCCATCAGCTCGAGCAGCAGGGCCGCCCCGAGGACGCGCTGGCCGAATGGGACCAGGTGCTGCGCGACATCACCCCGGGCACGCCCGACGGCGCCACCTTGCGCCTGCATGCGCTGAACAACATGGCCCGGCTGCTGGAAGTGCAGCGCCGTTTCGACGAAGCCGAAGCACGCATGGTGCAAAGCCTGGAATTCAAGGCCGACCAGCCCGACGTGCTGCAGCACTACGTGCACATCCGCCAGAAGCAGTGCAAGTGGCCGGTGTACCAGCCGGTGGGTGAGGTGTCGCCCAGCCAGCTGCTGATTGCCACCTCGCCGCTGGCGATGCTGAGCGTGAGCGACGACCCCTCGCTGCAGCTGATGGCGGCGCAGCGCTTCGTGCTGGAGCGTGTGCCCAAGGCGCCGGCCGTGCCGCTGCACACCCGGGGCCCCAAGCGTGAGGGCCGCATCCGCATCGGCTACCTGTCGGGTGACCTGCACATGCATGCGGTGGGCCTGCTCACCGCCGAGCTCTACGGCCTGCACGACCGCAGCAAGTTCGAGGTGTTCGGCTTCTGCTGGAGCCGCGACGACGGCACGCCGCTGCGCCAGCGCATCATCGACGGCCTGGACCACCATGTGCGCATCGGCGGCCTGGACGACAACGCCGCCGCCCAGCTCATCGCCAGCCTGGGCATCGACATCCTGGTGGACCTGCAGGGCCTCACCAGCGGTGCGCGCCCCGGCATCCTGGTGCAGCGGCCGGCGCCCATCCAGGTGAGCTACCTCGGCCTGCCCGGCACCTCGGCGCTGCCGGGCGTGGACCACATCATCGCGGACCGTTTCGTGATGCCGGACGAACTGTTGCCCTATTGCACCGAGCGGCCGATCTACCTGCCGCATTGCTACCAGGCCAGCGACCGGTTCCGGCCCGTGGCGGCCAAACCTGAACGCGCCACCTACGGCCTGCCGGACGAGGCCTTCGTCTACTGCTCGTTCAACAACAACTTCAAGTTCACCGCCGAGGTGTTCCGCAGCTGGATGCGCGTGTTGGGCCAGGTGCCGAACAGCGTGCTCTGGCTGCTGGCCGACAACGACTGGGCGCGCGAGAACATGCTGCGCGAGGCCGATGCGCACGGCGTGGCGCGCGAGCGGCTGGTCTTCGCCCCGCGCGTGGCGCCGCCGGAATACCTGGCGCGCTTCCAGCTCGCCGACCTGTTCCTGGACACCTTCCCGTACAACGCCGGCACCACCGCCAACGACGTGCTGTGGATGGGCACGCCCATCCTCACCTGCGCCGGCCGCAGCTACATCTCGCGCATGGCCGGCAGCCTGCTCACCGCCGTGGGCCTGCCGGATCTGATCACCACCTCGCTGACGGATTACGAGCGCCAGGCGGTGCTGCTGGGCCGCGAGCCCAAGCGCGTGGCGTCGTACAAGCGCTACCTGGCCGAACACGGCCGCAGCTCCGCGCTGTTCGACATGCCGCAGCTGGTGCGTGACCTGGAAGCCGAGTTCGAGCGCCTGGCCCTGGCGGCGCGCGTCCGATAAAGAGCTGCGAGGACACCGGTGCAGCAACGCCAGGACCCCTTCCTCCCCGACGAGGCGAACTTCGCGGCCATGCCGCGCGGTAGCGCTGGCGCGGGTGAAGGGCAGGTGGGCGGCCAGCAGGTGCGCGCCGACGATGCGCTGCTGCATTCGCTGGTGTGGCTGAGCGGCCACCATGGGCGCGAACGTTCGCCCGAGGCCCTGCTCGCGGGGCTGGTGCTGGAGGGCCCGCTGGGCCCGGACCAGGCGGTGAAGCTGATGCGCGAGTCCGGCTTCAACGCCGGGCTGATCCGCCGCTCGGTGGCCGACGTGCCGGCGCTGCTGCTGCCGGCCGTGCTGCTGCTCAAGGGCGCCGACGCCTGCATCGTCAAGGCGCGCCGCGTGCCGCCCAATGGCGGCGCGGTGCAGTACGAAGTGGTGATGCCGGGCCCGGAGTTCCACAGCTGCGTGGCCAGCGAGGCCGAGCTGTCGGCCGAGTACACCGGATATGCGCTGGTGGCCACGCCGCAGGCGCAGCAGCCCGTGCCGCCGCGCGGCGAAGACGCGGTGCGCGACCCGGCCAAGCACTGGATGTGGGGCACGCTCAAGCGCTTCATTCCGTATTACCGCTCGGCCATGCTGGCCGCGCTGCTGTCCAACGTGCTGATGCTGGCCATCAGCATGGTCACCTCGGTGGTGTTCGACAAGGTGATCCCGCGCCAGGCCTTCGTCACCCTGTGGACGCTGGCCATCGGCGGCGGCATTGCGCTGGCCTTCGACCTGCTGGCGCGCCAGCTGCGCAGCCACCTGATCGACATGGCCGGCAAGAAGACCGACCTCATCATCGGCTCGCTGCTGTTCCGCCAGACCCTGGGCGTGCGCATGGAGCACAAGCCGGAGTCGGCCGGCAGCCATGCCCACCACCTGGCGCAGATCGAGATCGTGCGCGACTTCTTCGCCTCGGCCACCTTGTCGGCCATCAGCGACCTGCCGTTCATCGTGCTCTTCGTCGCCATGGTGTTCGTGGTGGGCGGGCCGCTGGGCTGGGTGCTGGTGCTGGCCATTCCCATCCTGCTTGGCCTGGCCTTCGCCATCCAGGGCTCGCTCAAGCGCTCCATGCGCGCCAACATGCAGCACCATGCCGACCTGCAGGGCGTGCTCGTGGAAGCGGTGGAAGGGCTGGAGGACGTGAAGGCCGCGGGCGCCCAAGGGCGCTTCCTGAGCCGCTACGAAGCCGCCACGGCCGCTGCCACCGAAACCGCCTTGAAGGCGAGGGCGCTGTCCGCCTTCACCAACAACCTGTCGATGACCTCGCAGCAGCTGATCACGCTGATCATGCTGGTGTGGGGCGTGTACCTCATCCACGACGGCACCATCAGCCCCGGCGCGCTGGTGGGCGCGGTGATGATCGCCGGCCGCGCGATCGCGCCGCTGGGCAGCGTGGTGCAGCTGGCCACGCGCTACCAGGGCGCGAGCGGGGCGATGCAGATGCTCAACCGGCTGATGGAGCTGCCCAACGAGCGCGAGCCCGGGCGAAGTTATGTGCCCATGCGCAAGCTCAGCGGCCGCGTCGGGCTGCACGAAGTGGCCTTCGCCTACCCCGCCACCCCTTCCGCCGGCAACGTGCCGGCGCCGCGCGTTCTGAAGGGCGTGACGCTGCGCTTCCAGCCGGGCGAGCGCGTGGCCATCCTGGGGCGCATCGGCAGCGGCAAGTCGACCATCCTGCGCCTGCTGGGCGGGCTGTACCAGCCCACCGAAGGCATGGTGGAAGCTGACGGCATCGACCTGCGCCAGATCGACCCGCTGGACTACCGCGCCCGCGTGGGCTTCGTGTCGCAGGAGCCGCGCCTGTTCAACGGCACCCTGCGTGACAACGTGCTGATGGGCCGCTCTACGGCCGACGCCACGCAGCTGGCCGAGGTGGCGCGCCTGACCGGGCTGGACCGCCTGGTGGCGCAACACCCCATGGGCTGGGAGCTGCCGGTGGGCGAGATGGGCGGTCTGCTGTCCGGCGGCCAGCGCCAGCTGGTGGCCCTGGCGCGCAGCCTGGTCACGCGGCCGCAGATCCTGCTGATGGACGAGCCCACCAGCTCGATGGATGCGCAGTCCGAGATGATGTTTCTGCGCCAGCTGGCGCAGGCCGCCGGAAACTGCACCCTGATCATGGTGACGCACCGCCCGGCGGTGCTGGAGCTGGCCAATCGCGTGGTGGTGATCGACGGCGGCAAGGTGGCGCTCGACGGCCCCAAGGCCGATGTGCTGAACACGCTCGCCGGCGTGAAGCCCGCCGCGCCGGTCGCACCCGCCGCCGCGGCGCCCGCAGCGCCGCCCGCTGCGCAGCCATCACCCGCGGCACCGCCGGTGCCTGACCTGGCCTTGCAAAGGCAGGCCGCCTGATGTTCGGCCGCGACAAGCCGCTGGCGCTGGCCGGCCGGGTGGAGCCGGGCGACGCCGCGTTCATGAGCAGCGTGAATGCCGCCCATGTGGTGGAGGGCACGCCGCAGGTGAACTGGGCGCTGTACCTGATGCTGCTGTCGGTGGTGGCCGGCCTGCTGTGGGCCAGCCTCGCGCATGTGGAAGTGATCACGCGTGCCGACGCCCGCATCATCCCCGAGGCGCGCGAGCAGGTGATCGCCAGCCTGGAAGGCGGCATCCTGCGCGAGCTGCTGGTGCGCGAGGGCCAGGCGGTGGACGCCGGCCAGGTGCTGGCGCACCTGGACCCCACGCGCTTCGAAGCGCAGCAGAACGAAGGCCAGGCCAAGCGCCTGGCGCTGCACGCCACCGTGGCCCGGCTGCAGGCCGAAGCCACCGGCCGGCCGCTGCAGTTCCCACCCGACGTGCTGGCCCTGCCGGGCGTGGTGGAGGCCGAGACCGCGGCCTACACCGCACGCCGTTATTCGCTCGATGATTCGGTGGCGGCCAACGCCCGCAGCATCGAGCTGGTGATGCGCGAGCTGCACGTGGCCGAGGCCATGGCCTCCAAGGGCCTGCTGTCGGATGTGGAAGTGATGCGGCTGCGCCGCCAGGTCAACGACCTGAAGCTGCAGAACCAGGAGCGCGTCAACCGCTTCCGCCAGGAGGCCAGCACCGAGCTCGTGCGTGTGCGCAGCGAGCTGGCGCAGCTGCAGGAGCAGCAGGTGGTGCGCGAGGACCAGCTGCGCCGCACGGTGCTGAAGTCGCCGGTGCGCGGGCTGGTGAAGAACATCCGGATGATGACCGTGGGCGGCGTGGTCGCCGGCGGCGCGCCCATCATGGAGATCGTGCCGCTGGGGCCGCGCGTGCTGATCGAAGCGCGCGTGAAGCCGGCCGACATCGGCTTCATCCGCGTGGGGCAGACGGCCGAGATCAAGCTCTCCGCCTACGAATACAACATCTACGGCGGCCTTCGCGGCACGGTCGAATACATCAGCCCCGACGCGCTGGGCGATGCCGAGCGCCAGGGTGGCGGGGACAACACCTACTACCGCGCGCTCATCCGGGCCGACAGCTCCAGCCTGAAGGCCCACGGCGAGGCCCTGCCCATCCTGCCGGGCATGACAGGCGCGGTGGAAGTGAACACGCAGGAACGCACGGTGATGAGCTTCCTGCTGCAGCCGATGCTGAAGTCGCGCGAGGCGTTCCGCGAGCGTTGAACGTTCGCGCGACGGCTCAGCCCACCGTCTTCGCCAGCCAGCCGATCACGTCGCGCTGCACCTCGCCGCGGTTGGTCTCGTTGAGCACCTCGTGGCGCGCGCCGGGATAGAAGCGGTGCTCCACGCGGGTGAGGCCGAGCGCCTTCAGCCGGTCCAGCAGGGCTTGCGTCCCCTTCAAGTTCTCGCCCACCGGATCCTTCTCGCCCTGGATCACCAGCACCGGCAGGGTCTTGGGGATGCGCGCCTCGCGCGCCGGGTCGCGCAGCGCGGCCATGCCGACGAAAAAGTCGCGCACCAGCTCGTTGCTGAAACCAAAGCCGGCGAGCGGGTCGTTCATGTACTTGGCCACCTCGGCCGGGTCGCGGCTCAGCCATTCGAAACCCGGCTGGCCGGTGAAGGGCTTGTTGAAGTCCTTGAAGATGTTCACCCACACCTCGGACGGCGCCAGCGGGTTGGCCTTGGTGGCCGTCTCCAGCAGGTCCAGCAGCGGCTTGGGCGGCGGCGGGCCGTAGGAGGTGCCGCTCAGCACCAGCGCGTCCAGCAGCTCGGGCCGGCGCGTGATGTAGTCCTGCGCCATGAAGGAGCCCAGGCTGTGGCCGAAGAGCGTGAGCTTTACACCGGGGTGGGCGGCGCGCAGGCGCTGCGTCAACGCGATCTCATCGTCCACCATGCGGTTCCAGCCGTCCGGCCCGGCGTCGCCCAGCTGGCCGGAGCGCAGCCGCGTGCGGCCATGGCCGCGGTGGTCGGTGGCATACACGGCATGCCCCTCGCGCACCAGCGCCTGGGCAAAACGGTCATACCGCCCGCTGTGCTCGGCCGCGCCGTGCACCACCTGCACCACGCTGCGGGGCTTGCCGGTGGGCAGCCAGCGGCGATAGTGGACGAGGGTGCCGTCGGCGGCCGCAAAGCTCTGCCAGTCGCTCACGGGTGCGGCCGGCGGGGTGGTCGCGGGGCTGGCGCACCCTGCGGTGAGCAGGCCGGCACCGAGGCCGGCGACGGCAAACGACAGGCGTCGCCTGAAGAGGTTCATGGCTGGTCTCCTGGCTGTTGTGGGTGTGGCACCCGGAGGGTGCCGGCCCAGTCTAGGCCTGCGCCCGCAGCCCGGGTGTCAACCAGGTGACTCTTGGCGGGCCGCTGCGGCCCCGTCACCCCCGCCTGGCCCGAGGGGCTTGGCGAAGAGCCGGTTCTCGTAGGCCTCGCCCTCGAACTCGTAGGAGGTCACGCCCTGCTCGCGGTAGCCCTGGCGCGGATAGAAGGCGAGCGCCCGCGCATTGCCCACCCAGGCGGTGAGCCACATCACGTCGGCACCCTGCGCCGCCATCCTGGCCTCGGCCTGCTGCAGCAGCGCGCGCCCCACGCCGCGGCCGGTGAAGGGCTCCTGCACGTACAGCCGTGCCAGCTCCACCGGGGCTCGGGCCTGCACCCGTGCGTGACCCTTTCCCGGCGCGAGCTGGGCAAAGCCCACCAGGTGGGCCTGCG
This sequence comes from Ideonella sp. BN130291, assembly GCF_036231905.1. Lineage (NCBI taxonomy): Bacteria > Pseudomonadati > Pseudomonadota > Betaproteobacteria > Burkholderiales > Sphaerotilaceae > Ideonella > Ideonella sp. BN130291. Next base: position 370,793 of record NZ_JAZARE010000004.1, read on the forward strand.
ACTCGGCCAGCAGGAGCACCGTGTCCGGGGCGGCCAGCAGGCGCGCCATCGCCTCGGTCGAAAAATGCGCGAGCACTTCGCGCGCCAGCGACGGCCGGATGCCGCCGGTGGCGTAGGTGTCCAGGAACACCTGGGTGCCCAGCACGCCCAGGCACAGGGCGTCGTCGGCGGTGGCGGTTCGAAAGGCGAGTTCGATCATGGCCCGGATCAGCGATGTTCCCTGCGCACCACCAGCTTCAGGCCCGACCACACCGCGTCCACCGCGCACACCTTCACGTCGACCCAGCCCATGGGCAGCGCCAGCTCGCGGATGGTGTCCTCGGTGAGGGTGGTGGGCACGCGAGAGGCCTTCTTGGGCCAGGACACCCACACGGTGGCGTTGGGCGCGAGCGTTCGCCGCAGCGACGCGAGGTCGGTGCCCAAGGCGTCGCGCTGGGTGGCGAACAGGTGGACGATGTCCACGTCCTGGCCCGCGTGCCGCATGAACACCACGCCATCCGGCAAGGGCTGCAGCAGCTCGGTGAAGTCCGCCGGCGCGTTCAGCAACAGCAGGCGGGTGCCACCGACGATGCCCAGCTTCTTGGGCAATGGCGTGCCGGAATAACCGGCCGGCGGGGTGGCCGATGGCATGGCGTCAGGCCCGGTGGGCGGGGGCGGCGACCACGCCCTCCCCATGCGGCGCGGCCATGAACTCCGGCAACGCCTCCGCCCTCGCGGAAAAGGCCACCAGCTGAGGATGCCGGTCGGCCGGCACCACTTCGAGCAGCATCTGCTGGACGAAGTGCCAGGTCACCGCCACGCTGACGCCGGCCTGCGTGAGCGTGGCGCTGCTGGCCTCCAGCGGGCGCTCGGCCAGCGCCTGCTCCAGCAGCCTCAGGGCGGCCAGCAACTGGCCGGTGACCCGGGTCACCCAGGGCTGATGCAGCTTCTCCGGCGGGCGCAGCCCACGCTCGTAGACGATCTGCACACTCTTTTCCAGCGCGGCCAGCGCCAGGCCGGTGAGCTGCAAGTCGCGTTGCAGTTGCGGCAGCCCGCGTGGCAGCAGGCTGCGCGGCTGCGCCAGGGCCTCGGCGTATTGCAGGATCAACGTGGAATCCATCAGCACCTGGCCGTCGTCGCACACCAGGGTGGGCGCCTTCACCACCGGGTTGATGCGGCTGAATTCATCGAAGGTGCGAAACACCGACAGCGACTGGTGCTCGAAGGGCAGCTGCAGCAGCTGCAGCGAGATCGCCACCCGGCGAACGTAGGGGGAGTCGAGCATGCCGATGAGCTTCAAGGTCTTCCTTTCAGGGTGAGGGGGCTGCCTGCCGGCGCTCGGCGATCGCCTGCCGCAGCAGCGCGATGACGGCCGGCTGCACAGCCTGCTCGACGCTGCGCAGCTTGATGTGGCGCAGGCCCTTGCCGGTGCCCTCCAGCAAGCCGGCGGGATCGTCCAGCATGGCACCGCGGTAGAAGCCCAGGTTGATGTGCCGGGGCTGCACGGCGATGTAGGCATAGTGCTCGCTCATCTTGTGCGGCCCCACGCCGTAGCTGGCGATCTTCTGCCGCGGCCAGGCCACCTGGGTGCAATGCGGGTGCAGCGCCAGGATGGCCTGGTGCAGCGCCTGGCACACCGGCCGCAGTTCGGCGCTGGCCAGTGCGAGCACGTCGTCGAAGCTGCCGTGGAGCGGGGTGTCGGGCATGCGCGCATCATCGCGCAACACCGGCCGCCGCGCGCCCCGCCCCACTGAATAGCACCGCGATTCGCCGTCGTTTCCACCCGCTGCCATCGCGCCGACCGCGATGAAATTCCGACCATGGCCGCAGTCCCGCGGCTGCCATGTCCGGAGTTCGCATGATGGCCCTGAAGTTCAACCCCCGCGCAGTCGTGCCGATGCTGGCGCTGGCGTGTGTGTTGCCGGCTGCCGCGAGCAATTGCATCGACGAAAGCGCGGTGGAGTTCCAGGGCGCCGAAAGCGCCCCGGTGCCGCCGGCCGAGCCGCGGGTGGAACTGCAGTCCATGGTGCGCGACGCCATCAGCCGCAGCAACTCGGTGGGTGCCGCCAAGCTGCTGGCGGAGGCTGCCGTGAGCGATGTGCAGGAAGTGAAGGCCGGTGCGCTGCCGCAGGTGGCGCTCACCGGCTCGGTGGGCGGGCAGGGCAGCACAGCCTACGGCGTCAGCGAAGGCGCCGGCGGCCAGGTACGTGGCGGGCTGAGCATCAGCGCACCGCTGTTCGACGGCGGGCGCATCAACCAGCTCACCAGCTGGCGCACGCAGCTGGCCGAATCGGCGCGCCAGGGCATGCTGAGCACGCAGGAACAGATTGCCTTCCAGGCGGTGTCGCTGGCACTGGAGCGCGGGCGCTACCGGCTGCAGGCCCAGGTGTACCAGCAGTACGCGCGCAAGATGAGCTGCCTGGTGGAGGCGCTGGGCCAGATCGTGGCGGCCGACAAGGGCCGCGCCAGCGAGCTGGTGCAGGCGCGCAAGACGCAGCAGCAGGCCCAGCTGTCCTATCTGCAGGCGCAGTCCAACGTGCGCCAGATGGAAGCCCGGCTGCGCCGCTTCGTCGGCGACGGCCTGCCGGTGGGCCAGGGCTTCTCATCGGTGCTGACGCGGCTGCCGGCGATGGACGAGGTGCTGGCGCAGACCGAGCGTGCGGCCGACATCGTGGCCCTGGGCGCGCAGGCCAACGCCGCCGAGGCGCTGGCGCGTGCGGTGGTGGCGGCGCAGAAGCCGCAGGTCAACTGGTCGGTGTCCGGCACCAAGGCGCTGGGCACCGGCAACCCCAGCGGATGGTCCGCCGGCGTGAATGTGAACGTGCCGCTGTACAACGCCGCCGCCGACCCGCAGGCCGATGCGGCCAAGAAGCGGGCCGACGCGGTGCGGCTGCAGAAGGCTGATGCGCTGGAAGCGCGCAGGGCCCGCGTGATCGACGTGCATGAGCAGGCGTCCAGCGCCTTCGACCGCGCGCATCGCATCGTCGATGTGCTGCGCGACAGCGACCGTGTGCGCAACTTCACGCTGCAGCAATGGCAGCAGCTGGGCAAGCGCTCGCTGTTCGACGTGATGGCCGCCGAGGGTGACCACTACAACCTGCGCATCTCCTATGTGAATGCACTCTATGACGGCCAGCAGGCCAACGCGCTGCTGTGGTCGCTGGGCGGCGGCATCTACAACTGGCTGCAGTAGGCCTCCAGCGCCATGGTGGCGGCTTCCGATGCGGCGCGTCACGGCACAAAGTCACTGCCGCTGCGGCCCTTGCGGGCTTATTCACGTTCCCCGGGTGCTGATGCACCCTTTTTTTGTGTCCGCTTAAGTCAATCGGCCGGTCGCCGATAAACCGACATCGAAAGGGCCGGAAGGCCGTGTGCCGCGTGTTGCGCACCCGGATCTTGGTAGGCCGTACCACTTGCCACAACAAGGCAAAAGGAACAAAGACATGTCCACGATCATCCCGGCGCTTTCGACCTCCCAGATTGCCGGTCTCTCGACCACCACGATCGCCGGCTTGACCACGGAGGACTGGGCGGCGTTCAGCACGGACCAGATCGTGGCGCTCACCACCGCGCAGATGGCCGCGATCCCGACGCTGGGCATCGCGACGCTGTCCACCTCGCAGGTGGCCGCGTTCCAGACCGCGGACCTGCGTGCGATCAGCACCACCTCGCTGCGCGCCTTCAGCAGCACCCAGCTCGATGCCTTGAGCACCGACCAGATGGCCGCGTGGACCACGGCGCAGGTGGCCGCACTGAGCACCGCGCAGCTGGCGGCCCTGGGCACTGCCAACCTCGATGCCTTGAGCACGGCGCAGTTCGCCGCGCTGGGCACGGCGCAGGTCGCCGCGCTCACCACGGCCCAGGTGGCCGCGCTGGAGACAGCAGACATCGCCGCCATCACCACGGCCGGCATCCGCGCCTTAGGCACCGCCTCCGTGGCCGCGCTGACCAGCGATGAAGTGCGCGCCCTGGGCACCGCCCAGGTGGCCGCCTTGAGCACGGCTCAGGTGGCCGCGCTGGGCACCGAACAAGTGGCCGCGCTGGAAACCGCCGACTTGCGCGCCCTGGGCACCGCCGGCATCGCCGCGCTGGGCACCGCGCAAGCCGCAGCGTTCACCACCGACCAGATGGCAGCGTTGACCACCGCGCAGGTGGGCGCACTGAGCACGGCCCAGGTCGCCGCACTGAGCACCGCTGAATTGAACGCGCTGGGCACCGCCCACTTCGCGGCCCTGAGCAGCGCGCAAGCCGCGGCGCTCACCACCGACCAGGTGGCGGCGCTGGAAACCGCAGACCTGCGTGCGCTGAGCACCGCTGCGCTGCGTGCCCTGAGCACGGCGCAGCTCGCTGCCATGAGCACCGACGAGATGGCGGCCCTGGGCACCGCCCAGGTGGCAGCCTTGACCACGGCGCAGGTCGCCGGCCTGAGCACTGCCAACCTCGATGCCCTGAGCACGGCGCAGTTCGCTGCGCTCAGCACCGCACAGGCAGCAGCCCTCACCACCGCGCAGGTGGCTGCGCTGGAAACCGCTGACCTCGCCGCGCTGAACACCGCCAACATCCGCGCCCTGGGCACGGCCGCCATCGCTGCGCTGACCACCGCCGAAGTGGCCGCGCTGACGACCGCACAAGTGGCCGCGCTGAGCACCGCACAAGCCGCGGCACTCACCACGGACCAGGTTGCTGCCTTGAGCACGGCCGACGTGCGTGCGCTGGGCACCGCCACCATCGCGGCGCTGAGCACCGCGCAAGTCGCCGCGCTCACCACCGACCAGATGGCGGCCATGACCAGCACGCAGGCCGCTGCGCTGACCACCGCGCAGGTGGGTGCGCTGAGCACTGCTGAATTGAATGCCCTGGGTACCGCGCAATTCGCCGCCCTGGGCAGCGCGCAAGCCGCCGCGTTCACCACCGACCAGGTGGCCGCGCTGGAAACGGCCGACCTGCGCGCGCTGAACACCGCCGCGCTGCGTGCCATGAGCACGGCCCAGCTCGACGCGATGAGCACCGATGCCGTGGCCGCGCTCGGCACCGCCCAGGTGGCCGCGCTGACCACCGCGCAGGTGGCGGGCCTGAGCACCACCCACCTCGACGCGCTGGGTACCGCCCAGTTCGCAGCGCTGAGCACCGCGCAAGCCGCAGCGCTCACCACGGCCCAGGTGGCCGCGCTGGAAACCGCTGACCTGGCCGCGCTGAGCACCGCCAACATCCGCGCCCTGGGCACGGCCGCGATCGCGGCCCTGACCACCGCCGAAGTGGCTGCACTGACAACAGCGCAGGTGGCCGCGCTGAGCACCGCACAAGCCGCCGCGCTCACCACCGACCAGGTCGCCGCGTTGAGCACGGGCGACCTGCGTGCGCTGGGTACCGCGACCGTTGCTGCCTTGAGCACGGCCCAGGTGGCCGCGCTCACCACCGACCAGATGGCCGCGCTCACCAGCACGCAGGCTGCCGCGCTCACCACCGCGCAGGTGGCCGCACTGGGCACCGCGGAGCTGACTGCGCTGGGCACCGCCCAGTTTGCGGCTTTGAGCAGCGCACAAGCAGCTGCCCTGACCACGGCCCAGGTCGCTGCACTGGAAACCGCCGACCTGCGTGCGCTGAGCACCACCGCGCTGCGGGCCCTGAGCACGGCGCAGCTGGAGGCGATGAGCACCGACGAGATCGCCGCACTGAGCACGGCGCAGGTGGCGTCCCTGACCACCGCGCAAGTCGCGGGCCTGAGCACCGCCAACCTTGATGCGCTGAGCACCGCGCAGTTCGCTGCCCTGGGCACCGCGCAAGTGGCCGCGCTCACCACGGCCCAGGTGGCCGCGCTGGAAACGGCGGACCTCGCCGCGCTGAACACCGCCAACATCCGCGCCCTGGGCACAGCGGCCATCGCCGCGCTCACCACGGCCGAAGTGGCCGCGCTCACCACCGCGCAGGTGGCGGCACTGAGCACCGCGCAAGCCGCCGCCCTCACCACCGACCAGATCGCCGCCCTGAGCACGGCCGACCTGCGCGCCCTGGGCACAGCGACGCTGAATGCCTTGAGCACCGCCCAGATCGGCGCGCTGACCACCGACCAGATCGGCGCGCTCAGCACCGCGCAGGTTGCCGGCCTGGGCACCGCGCAGATCGCGAGCCTGAGCACCGCCAACCTGGATGCCCTGGGCACGGCGCAGTTCGCTGCGCTCACCACGGCACAGGCCGCGGCGCTCACCACCGCGCAGGTGGCCGCCCTCGAAACTGCGGACCTGGCGGCCTTGAGCACGGCCAGCATCCGCGCCTTGAGCACCGCCTCGGTCGCCGCCCTGACCACGGCTGAAGTGGCCGCGCTCGGCACCGCCCAGGCCGCCGCTTTGAGCACCGCCCAGGCCGCCGCGCTCACCACCGACCAGGTGGCCGCGCTGGAAACGGCCGACCTGCGTGCGCTGGGCACGGCGACCATCGCCGCGCTGGGCACCGCCCAGGTGAGCGCCTTCACCACCGACCAGATGGCCGCCCTGAGCACCGCGCAAGTCGCGGCGCTCACCACGTCCCAGGTGGCGGCGCTGAGCACGGCCGAATTGAACGCCCTGGGCACCGCGCAATTCGCCGCGCTGAGCAGCGCGCAAGCCGCCGCACTCACCACCGACCAGGTGGCTGCACTGGAGACCGCTGACCTGCGTGCGCTCGGCACCGCTGCGCTGCGTGCCCTGAGCACGGCGCAGCTGGCCGCGATGAGCACCGACGAGATGGCGGCGCTGAGCACGGCGCAGGTGGCCTCCCTGACCACCGCGCAGGTGGCCGGCCTCGGCACTGCCAACCTCGACGCCCTGGGCACCGCCCAGTTCGCGGCGCTGAGCACCGCACAAGCCTCAGCGCTCACCACGGCCCAGGTGGCCGCGCTGGAAACCGCTGACCTGGCCGCCCTGAACACCGCGAACATCCGTGCCCTGGGCACAGCCGCCATCGCGGCGCTGACCACCGCCGAAGTGGCCGCGCTCACCACCGCGCAGGTGGCCGCGCTGGGCACGGCCCAGGTGGCCGCGCTCACCACCGACCAGGTGGCGGCCTTGTTCTCCGCCGACATCCGCGCCCTGGGCACCGCGGCCGTGGCCGCCCTGTCCACCGCCCAGTTCGCTGCATTCAGCACCGACCAGACCACCGCGCTCACCAGCACGCAGGTGGCCGCGCTGGGCACCGCCCAGCTGGCCGGCCTGACCACCGACGCGCTCAACGCCCTCGGCACCTCGCAGTTCGCCGCCCTGAGCAGCGCCCAGGTGGCCGCGCTCACCACGGCCCAGATCGCCGCGCTGGAAACCGCCGACCTGGCGGCCCTGAGCACCGCTGCCGTGCGCGCGCTGTCCACCGGCGCGGTGGCCGCGCTCACCACCGCTGAAGTGGCGGCACTGGGCACCGCGCAAGTGGCCGCCCTGAGCACTGCCCAGGCCCAGGCGCTGACCACCGACCAGATCGCTGCCCTGGAAACCGCCGACCTGCGGGCCCTGGGCACGGCCGCCATCGCGGCGCTGACCACCGCCCAGGTGTCGTCGCTCACCACCGACCAGATGGCCGCGCTGAGCACCGCTCAGGTGGCATCGCTCACCACGGCCCAGGTGGCTGCTTTCAGCACCGCTGAACTGAACGCCCTGGGCACGGCGCACTTTGCCGCGCTCTCCAGCGCCCAGGCCGCCGCGCTCACCACCGACCAGGTGGCGGCGCTGGACACCGCCGACCTGCGTGCCTTGAGCACTGCCGCGCTGCGTGCGATGAGCACCGCGCAGCTGGCGGCCATGAGCACCGACGAGGCGGCCGCACTGAGCACCGCACAAGTGGCCGCGCTGACGACCGCGCAAGTGGCCGGCCTGAGCACCGCCAACCTCGACGCCCTGGGCACCGCCCAGTTCGCGGCGCTCGGCACCGCACAAGTGGCGGCGTTCACCACCGCACAAGTGGCTGCGCTGGAGACTGCCGACCTGGCCGCCCTGAGCACCGCCAGCATCCGCGCCCTGAGCACCGGCGCCATCGCCGCGCTGACCACCGCCGAAGTGGCGGCGCTCAGCACCGCCCAGGTCGCCGCCCTGAGCACGGCCCAGGCCGCCGCGCTCACCACCGACCAGATTGCCGCGCTGGAAACCGCTGACCTGCGGGCCATGGGCACCGCCGCGCTGGCCGCCCTGAGCACGGGCCAGATCGAGGCGCTGACCACCGACCAGATGGCCGCGCTGAGCAGTGCCCAGGTCGCTGCGCTGGTGACCAACCCCAACCAGCTGGGCAGCCTGACCACGGCCAACATCGTGGCCATGACCTCGGCCCAGGTGGCTGCGCTCAGCAGCGCCCAGGTGGCCGCACTCGGCACAGCCCAGGTGGCTGCGTTCGAGACAGCCGACCTGCGGGCGATGAGCACCGCCGCGCTGCGTGCGATGAGCACCGCGCAGGTGGATGCCCTCACGACCGACCAACTGGCCGCACTGACCACGGCCCAGGTCCAGGCGCTGGGAACGGCGCAGATCGCGGCGCTGGACACGGCTGACCTCAATGCCTTCGGCACAGCGCAGTTTGCCGCCATGGGCACCGCCCAGGTGGCTGCCTTCACCACGGCGCAGGTTGCCGGCCTGGAGACGGCCGACCTGGCCGCCCTGAACACCGCGGACATCCGCGCCCTGGGCACAGCGGCGATCGCCGCCCTGACCACCGCCGAAGTGGCTGCCTTGACGACCGCGCAAGTGGCCGCGCTGAGCACCGCCCAGGCCCAGGCGCTGACGACCGACCAGATCGCTGCATTGAGCACCGGCGACCTGCGCGCCCTGGGCACCGCGACCATCGCGGCCCTGAGCACCGCGCAGATCTCTGCGCTGACCACCGACCAGATGGCCGCCATGACCAGCGCGCAAGCTGCTGCCATGACGACCGCGCAGGTGGCCGCGCTGACCACGGCTGAGCTCACTGCCCTGGGCACCGCGCAGTTCGCTGCGCTGACCAGCGCCCAGGCGGCAGCGCTGACCACCGACCAGGTGGCTGCGCTGGAAACCGCGGACCTGCGTGCGATGAGCACCGCCGCGCTGCGGGCGATGAGCACCGCCCAGCTGGCTGCGATGAGCACCGACGAAACCGCTGCCCTGAGCACCGCGCAAGTGGCGGCCCTGACGACCGCACAAGTGGCCGGCCTGAGCACCGCCAACCTCGATGCCCTGGGCACCGGCCAGTTCGCTGCGCTGAGCACCGCACAAGTGGCGGCTCTCACCACGGCACAGGTCGCTGCGCTGGAAACCGCCGACCTCGCGGCACTGAGCACCGCCAGCATCCGTGCCCTGAGCACAGCCGCTGTCGCTGCCCTGACCACCGCCGAAGTGGCTGCGCTGACGACCGCCCAAGTGGCCGCCTTGAGCACCGCGCAAGCGCAAGCCCTGACGACCGACCAGGTCGCTGCGCTCAGCACGGCGGACCTGCGTGCCCTGGGCACCGCGACGATTGCGGCCCTGAGCACCGCGCAGATCTCGTCGTTGACCACCGACCAGATGGCAGCGATGACCAGCGCACAAGCCGCTGCGCTCACGACGGCCCAGGTGGCCGCGCTGAGCACCGCTGAGCTGAATGCGCTCGGCACCGCGCAGTTCGCTGTACTGTCCAGTGCGCAAGCTGCCGCGCTGACCACCGACCAGGTGGCCGCGTTGGAAACCGCCGATCTGCGTGCGATGAGCACCGCCGCGCTGCGCGCGATGAGCACGGCGCAGCTGGCAGCAATGAGCACCGATGAATCGGCTGCCCTGACGACCGCCCAGGTGGCCGCGCTGACGACCGCCCAAGTGGCTGGCCTGAGCACCGCCAACCTGGATGCCCTGGGCACCGGTCAGTTCGCCGCACTGAGCACCGCGCAAGTGGCGGCCCTGACGACCGCGCAAGTGGCCGCCCTGGAAACGGCTGACCTGGCTGCCCTGCGCACCGCCAGCATCCGTGCCCTGAGCACGGGTGCGATTGCCGCCCTGACGACCGCCGAAGTGGCAGCGCTCACGACCGCGCAAGTGGCCGCCTTGAGCACTGCACAAGCGCAAGCCTTGACCACCGACCAGATTGCCGCGCTGAGCACCGGCGACCTGCGTGCCCTGGGCACCGCGACCATCGCGGCGCTGAGCACCGCGCAGATCTCGTCGCTGACCACCGACCAGATGGCCGCCATGACCAGCGCGCAAGCCGCTGCCATGACAACCGCGCAGGTGGCTGCACTGACGACGGCTGAGCTGACGGCCCTGGGCACCGCGCAGTTCGCTGCGCTGACCAGCGCGCAAGCTGCTGCGCTGACCACCGACCAGGTGGCTGCGCTGGAAACCGCGGACCTGCGGGCCATGAGCACCGCGGCGCTGCGTGCGATGAGCACCGCACAGCTGGAGGCCATGAGCACCGACGAGATGGCCGCGTTGAGCACCGCGCAAGTCGCTGCGCTCACCACCGCCCAGGTGGCGGGCTTGAGCACCGCCAACCTCGATGCGCTGGGCACCGCCCAGTTCGCTGCCCTGAGCACCGCGCAAGTGGCGGCGCTCACCACCGCCCAGGTGGCTGCGCTGGAGACGGCCGACCTGGCCGCGCTGAACAGCGCCAGCATCCGGGCGCTGAGCACCGGCGCCATCGCCGCGCTGACCACCGCTGAGATCGCGGCCCTCACGACGGCCCAGGTGGCCGCCTTGAGCACGGCCCAGGCGGCAGCGCTCACCACCGACCAGATCGCGGCGATGGAAACCGCCGACCTGCGTGCCATGGGCACGGCCGCCCTGGCGTCGCTGGGCACCGGCCAGATCGCTGCGCTCACCTCCGACCAGGTGTCTGCCCTCACCAGTGCGCAGATCGCGGCGCTGGTGACCAACCCGAACCAGTTGGCGGGCCTGAGCACCGCCAACATCGTGGCCATGACCTCGGCCCAGGTGGCCGCGCTCAGCAGCGCCCAGGTGGCTGCGCTGACCACCGCCCAGGTGGCCGCGTTCGAAACGGGTGACCTGCGTGCGATGAGCACCGCCGGCCTGCGTGCGATGAGCACCGCGCAAGTGGATGCCCTCACCACCGACCAGCTGGCCGCCCTGACCACGGCCCAGGTGCAAGCCCTGGGCACCGCCCAGATCGCGGCGCTGGACACCGCTGACCTGAACGCCTTCGGCACCGCGCAGTTTGCTGCGATGGGCACGGCCCAGGTGGCTGCGCTGACGACCGCGCAGGTCGCCGGCCTGGAGACGGCCGACCTGGCGGCGTTGAACACCGCTGACATCCGTGCCCTGGGCACCGCCGCGATCGCCGCCCTGACCACCGCTGAAGTGGCAGCGCTCACGACCGCGCAAGTCGCCGCCTTGAGCACCGCCCAGGCCCAAGCCCTCACCACTGACCAGATCGCCGCCCTGAGCACCGGTGACCTGCGTGCCCTGGGCACCGCGACCATCGCGGCCCTGAGCACCGCGCAGGTCTCCGCGCTCACCACCGACCAGATGGCCGCGATGACCAGCACGCAGGTGGCTGCGTTGACGACCGCGCAAGTGGCTGCACTGAGCACCGCCGAGCTGACGGCGCTGGGCACGGCTCAGTTCGCCGCGCTCTCCAGCGCCCAGGCTGCCGCACTGACCACCGACCAGGTGGCTGCGCTGGAGACCGCCGACCTGCGAGCGATGAGCACCGCAGCCCTGCGTGCGATGAGCACGGCCCAACTCGGCGCGATGAGCACCGACGAGATGGCTGCGCTGAGCACGGCGCAGGTGGCAGCCTTGACCACCGCACAAGTGGCTGGCCTGAGCACCGCCAACCTGGATGCCCTGGGCACCGGTCAGTTCGCTGCCCTGAGCACCGCGCAAGTGGCTGCCTTGACGACCGCGCAAGTGGCCGCCCTGGAAACGGCGGACCTGGCTGCGCTCAGCACGGCCAGCATCCGCGCCCTCGGCACGGCTGCAGTCGCTGCCCTGACCACCGCTGAGGTGGCAGCGCTCACGACCGCGCAAGTGGCCGCCTTGAGCACCGCACAAGCGCAAGCCTTGACGACGGACCAGATCGCCGCCCTGAGCACCGGTGACCTGCGTGCCCTGGGCACCGCGACCATCGCGGCCCTGAGCACCGCGCAGATCTCTGCGCTGACCACCGACCAGATGGCCGCCATGACCAGCGCACAAGCCGCTGCGATGACGACCGCGCAGGTGGCCGCTCTGACCACGGCTGAGCTCACTGCCCTGGGCACCGCGCAGTTCGCTGCGCTGACCAGCGCCCAGGCGGCAGCGCTCACCACCGACCAGGTGGCTGCGCTGGAAACCGCGGACCTGCGTGCGATGAGCACCGCCGCGCTGCGGGCGATGAGCACCGCCCAGCTGGCTGCGATGAGCACCGACGAAACCGCTGCCCTGAGCACCGCGCAGGTGGCAGCCTTGACCACCGCACAAGTGGCTGGCCTGAGCACCGCCAACCTCGATGCCCTGGGTACCGGCCAGTTCGCTGCCCTGAGCACGGCGCAAGTGGCTGCCCTGACCACCACGCAAGTGGCCGCCCTGGAGACCGCTGACCTGGCGGCACTCAACACCGCGAGCATCCGTGCCCTCAGCACGGCCGCGATTGCGGCCCTGACGACCGCTGAAGTGGCAGCGCTCACGACGGCACAAGTAGCCGCCTTGAGCACCGCGCAAGCGCAAGCCCTGACGACCGACCAGGTCGCTGCGCTCAGCACGGCGGACCTGCGTGCCCTGGGCACCGCGACGATCGCGGCCCTGAGCACCGCGCAGATCTCTTCGTTGACCACCGACCAGATGGCCGCCATGACCAGCGCGCAAGCGGCTGCCATGACGACCGCGCAGGTGGCCGCCCTGACGACGGCCGAGTTGACGGCCCTGGGAACTTCACAGTTCGCTGCCTTGACCAGCGCCCAAGCAGCTGCGTTGACCACCGACCAGGTTGCTGCGCTGGAGACTGCTGACCTGCGTGCGATGAGCACCGCCGCGCTGCGTGCGATGAGCACGGCTCAGCTGACGGCGATGAGCACCGACGAGATGGCTGCGCTGAGCACGGCGCAGGTGGCAGCCTTGACCACCGCACAAGTGGCTGGCCTGAGCACCGCCAACCTCGATGCCCTGGGTACCGGCCAGTTCGCTGCCCTGAGCACGGCGCAAGTGGCTGCCCTGACCACCGCGCAAGTGGCCGCCCTGGAGACCGCTGACCTCGCCGCCTTGAGCACCGCCAGCATCCGCGCCCTCGGCACGGCCGCTGTCGCCGCCCTGACCACCGCTGAAGTGGCTGCCCTGACGACCGCGCAAGTCGCCGCCCTGAGCACCGCCCAGGCGCAGGCGCTCACGACCGACCAGATCGCCGCACTGAGCACCGGTGACCTGCGTGCCCTGGGCACCGCGACCATCGCGGCCCTGAGCACCGCGCAGGTCTCCGCGCTCACCACCGACCAGATGGCCGCCATGACCAGCGCTCAAGCGGCCGCGATGACGACCGCGCAAGTGGCTGCACTGAGCACCGCCGAACTGACCGCACTGGGCACCGCGCAGTTTGCCGCGCTGACCAGCGCGCAAGCGGCGGCGTTGACCACCGACCAGATCGCTGCCCTGGAAACCGCCGACCTGCGGGCGATGAGCACCGCCGCGCTGCGTGCGATGAGCACGGCGCAGATCGCCGCCTTCAGCAGCGATGAAACCGCCGCGCTCAGCAGCGCCCAGGTGGCTGCTCTCGGCACGGCGCAGATCGCCGCGCTGGGCACCGCCGAGCTGAATGCCTTCGGCACGGCACAGTTCGCCGCGCTGGGCACAGCCCAGGTGGCTGCGCTGACCACCGCGCAAGTGGCTGCACTCGAAACGGCCGACCTGGCCGCCCTGAGCACGGCCAACATCCGCGCCCTGGGCACCGCCGGCATCGCCGCCCTGGCGACGGCCGAAGTGGCCGCGCTCACCACCGCGCAGGTGGCGGCCCTGAGCACCGCGCAGGCCGCAGCGCTGAGCACCGACCAGATCGGCGCACTGAGCACTGCCGACCTGCGGGCCCTGGGCACCGCCACGGTGGCGGCCCTGGGCACCGCGCAGGTCAGTGCCCTCAGCACCGACCAGATGGCCGCACTCACCTCGGCCCAGGCCGCAGCGCTGACGACGGCGCAAGTGGCCGCGCTGAGCACGGCTGAACTCAACGCCCTGGGTACCGCGCAGTTCGCGGCGCTCGGCAGCGCCCAGGTGGCCGCGTTCACCACCGACCAGGTGGCGGCGCTGGAAACCGCGGACCTGCGTGCGCTCAGCACGGCAGCCCTGCGTGGCTTCAGCACCGCCCAGCTCGGTGCGATGAGCACCGATGAGGTGGCGGCGTTCAGCACCGCCCAGGTGGCTGCGCTGTCCACCGCCCAGGTGGCCGGCCTGTCCACCGCCAACCTCGATGCCCTGGGCACGGCGCAGTTCGCGACGCTGTCCACGGCGCAGGTGGCCGCCATGACGACCGCGCAGGTCGCCGCGCTGGAGACCGCCGACCTGGCGGCCATCAGCTCGGCCGGCATCCGCGCCCTGGGCACCGCATCCATCGCGGCACTGACCACTGCCGAAGTGGCGGCGCTCACGTCGGCCCAGGTGGGTGCGATGAGCACCGCGCAGGTGGCTGCGTTCACCACCGACCAGGTGGCGGCGTTGAGCACCAATGACCTGAGGGCCCTGGCCACCGCTGGCTTGGTGGCCATGAGCACGGCGCAGATCGCCGCGCTCACCACCGACCAGATGGCCGGCCTGTCGGCCACCCAGGTGGCGGCGCTGACGACGGCCCAGGTGGCCGCGCTCAGCACGGCCGAACTGAATGCGCTGGGCACCCTGCAGATGACCATGCTGACCAGCCAGCAGGTGGCCGCCCTCACCACCGCGCAGATCGCGGCGATGGAGACGGCCGACGTGGCAGCGCTCAGCGTGGCGGCGGTCCGCGGCTTCACCACCGACGGCATCGCGGCGCTCACCACCGCCGAAGTGGCGGCGCTCACCACCGCGCAGGCCAATGCGCTCAGCGCCAGCCAGGTGGCAGCGTTGACCACCGACCAGATCGCGGCGATGGACACCGCCGACTTCGCGGCGCTGAAGACCTCCTCGATCGCCGCGCTGACCACGGCGCAGATCGACGCCCTCACCACCGCCGAAGCGGCAGCGCTGACCACGGCCCACATCGCGGCCCTGACCACCGCGCAGGTGGCGGCCTTTGCCACCGAGGACTTGAACGCGATGGGCACCGCCCAGTTCGCGGCCCTGTCCTCGGCCCAGGCAGCGGCCTTCACCACCGAGCAGATCGCCGCGCTGGAAACGGCCGACCTGGCAGCCCTGCGGACCTCGGCCATCGCCGCCTTGTCCACCAGCCAGATCGACGCGCTCATCAGCAGCGAGGTGGCTGCCTTGAGCACCGCCCAGCTGGCTGCGCTGGGCACGGCGCAGATCCAGGCGCTGGC
The DNA here is from genome assembly GCF_036231905.1 of Ideonella sp. BN130291. Classification (NCBI taxonomy): domain Bacteria; kingdom Pseudomonadati; phylum Pseudomonadota; class Betaproteobacteria; order Burkholderiales; family Sphaerotilaceae; genus Ideonella; species Ideonella sp. BN130291. The sequence continues at coordinate 386,157 of NZ_JAZARE010000004.1, forward strand.
CACCGAGGACCTGACGGCCCTGTCCACCGCCCAGGTGGCGGCGCTGTCCACCGCGCAGGTGGCTGCGCTGACGACCGACCAGTTCGCGGCGCTCAGCACCGCCGACGTGGCGGCGCTCACCACGGCCCAGGTGCATGCCCTGACCACGGACCAGATCGTGGCCTTCACGACCGACCAGATCCTGGCGCTCGAGACCCGTGACATCGCCGCGATGACGATGTCCCAGGTGTCGGCCTTCGAGACGGCGGACGTGGCGGTGATGTCCGGCTCGCAGCTGGACGCCTACATGGCGGCCTCGCCGATCGTGCTGGACCTGGACGGCAATGGCGTCAGCACCCGCAGCGCGGCCCAGGGCGTGAGCTTCGACCTCAACGCCACCGGCCATGCCTCGCAGGTGGGCTGGGTGGGTGGCAACGACGGCCTGCTGGTGATGGACCGCAACGGCGACGGCCAGATCAACGACGGGCGTGAGCTCTTCGGCGTGGCCACCGTCGGCGCCAACGGCCAGCGCGCCGGCAACGGCTTCAACGCGATGGCGATGGAGGACAGCAACCACGACGGCGTGCTGAACCTGCACGACGCCAACTGGGACAAGCTGAAGGTGTGGGTGGACGGCAACCACGACGCCAAGGTGGAGGCCGGCGAAATGAAGGGCCTGAGCGAGCTGGGCATCAGCGAGCTGAGCCTGGCTCACCAGGCCGGCAGCCAGGTGGACCACGGCAACCTGCTGGGCCTGGTGGGCAGCTACAAGACCACCGACGGCGCCTCGCACGAGATGGCCGACGTGTGGTTCAGCAAGGCAACGCCTGCTGCCGAGCCGAAGGTGAGCCTGAGCGACGTGCTGGTGGCACCGGCGGCAGAGATCCTGCCGGCGGACCATGCGGCGGCCAGCGCGGCAGTGGCCCCGGCCACCGCGCAGCACGCCAGCATCGGCGCACTGCCGGTCCATCGCCTGCTGGACGACGAGCACAACAAGAACACGCCGCTGATCTAAGCCGGCTTCGGGCCGCACGGCCTGCCATGCCCACGGCGGCCCCTGAACAGGGGGCTTCCGTGGGCATCTTCGTTGCTGGCTCTGCCTGGCGTGTGTTTCATCACGGCATGCCTGTCCAGGCAGTGTCAATCCGTGACCATGGGTGTCGACAATCCTTTCATGCACCGTCTTGCCGCCATCGCCCTGGTTTCACTGCTCTTCATGGGCAGCGCGCAGGCCGCCTCCTGGTCGGACCTGCGCCTGGGCTCGGCCCATGCGATCGTGGTGGACGAAGCCACCGGCGAGGTGCTGCTGGAAAAAGACGGCAGCACCGCCGCGCCGATCGCCTCGCTCACCAAGCTGATGACCGCGATGGTGGTGCTGGACGCGCAGCAGGACCCCAACGAAGGCCTGCGCATCAGCGAAGCCGACATCGACACGCTCAAGCACACGCGATCCGGCGTGCGCGTGGGCACGGTGCTGTCGCGCGCTGCGCTGCTGGAGCTGGCGCTGATCGCGTCGGACAACCATGCGGCCTCCGCGCTGGCACGCCATTACCCCGGCGGCATGGACGCGTTCCTCGCGGCCGTGCAGCAGAAGATCCAGACGCTCGGCCTGGCCAGCACGCTGATCGAGGAGCCCACCGGCCTCTCGCCCCACAACCGCTCGAGCGCGCTGGACATGGTGAAGGTGGTGCGCGCCGCCGGCGGCTACCCGGTGATCACCGACATCACCAGCAAGCGCCGCCATGCGGTCATGGTCAACGGCCATGTGTGGGCGGTGAAGAACACCAACAGCCTGGTCGGCTCGCCCGGCTGGAACATCCTCACCTCCAAGACCGGCTTCACCAATGAAGCCGGCCGCTGCCTGAGCATGCGGCTGCAGGCCGCGGGCCGCACGGTGGCCGTGGTGCTGATGGGCGCCATGGGCTCGTCGGAGCGGGCGCTGGATGCGCTGAACATCCGCCGCTGGCTGGCAGGCGAGCCCCCGGTCACCGCCGTGGCCGCCGCACCCAAGGGCCAGCGCCGGCAGGCGGCCGCGCAGCGCAAGCACGCCGGCGTCGTGCAGGCCAGTGTCGCGGCCGATGCTGGCACCCACCTGGTGATCGAGCGCACGGCGCCCAGCATCACCATCCGCGAGAGCACCGCCGACCTCGGCGAGTAACTGCGGCCCCCACGCTCACCTTGTTCGCTGCCCCCCATGGGGGCGTCAGTGCCCTACGGGCGGCCGGGCGGGAAGTGAGTGGGGCCCCCACGCTCACCTTGTTCGCTGCCCCCCAGGGGGGCGTCAGCGCCCTACGGGCGGCCGGGCGGGCACTGAGCCTTGAAACGGGCGCCAGCGCCCCATAATGCGCCGGGCTGCAGGTGCAGCCGAGAGGGATGACAGCGGCATGTCCAAACCGGTGAAGGCGCTGATCACGCTGGCGTTGCTGGCGGCGTTCGGGGCGGCCTTGTTTTTCTCCTTCCGCGGCCACGAGCAGCAGCGCATCGAACAGCAGCAGACGGCCGAGCTGGCCGCCGTCGCCCCCCTGGCCGGGCTGATTGCGCTGGACGTCGAGCCCTTCTTCAACGACCCCCGGGTGCAGAAGATCCTGGCGGCCCAGCGCCTGCCGGTGAAGGTGACCCGCGTGGGCAGCCGCGACATGGCGGCCAAGGTGGTGGCCGGCTCCACGCCCGACTTCTTCTTCCCTTCCGGCGTGGTGGCTGCCAACCAGATCGTGGACGCGGCGCGCCAGGCCAACATCGGCAACGCGCAGTTCTCGCCGTTCTACACGCCGATGGTCATCGCCTCGTGGGAGCCGATCGCGCAGATCCTGGTGGCCAACGGCCTGGCCAGGCCGATGCAGCCCAAGGTGTATGGCGTGGACATGGCCAAGCTCACCGAGGCCATGCTGGCCAAGAAGCGCTGGAAGGACTTCAAGGGTGCGGCGGCCTACGACGTGAGCCGCAGCGTGCTGGTGTCGACCACCGACGTGCGGCGCAGCAACTCCGCCGCCATGTACCTGGCGCTCACCAGCCATGCGCTCAACGGCGACGTGGTCACCGACCGCGCCACCGCGCAGCAGGCAGCCCGCAAGCTGGCCGAGCTGTTCAAGCGCCAGGGCTACCAGGAGAACTATGTCAACGGCAACTTCGACGACTACGTCTCCATCGGCATCGGCAAGACGCCCATGGCCTTCATCTACGAGAACCAGCTGGTGAGCTACGCGCTCACCAAGAAGGGCGTGGCCGCCGACATGGTGCTGCTGTATCCGCAGCCCACCATCATCAACAAGGTGGTGTTCGTGGCCACCAGCGAGCGCGCCAAGGCGCTGGGCGCGCTGCTGTCGGCCAACGCCGAGCTCCAGGGCATCGCGGTGGAATACGGCTTCCGCATCGCGGACGTGGACCGCTTCGCCCAGGCCGTCAAGCCCACCGGGCTGGCGATCGAGCCGCGGGTGTCGCAGGTGATCGATCCGCCGTCTGCCGAGATCATGACCGAGATGATCGACGTGGTCGCCAAGGAGATGACGCAGTGAGCGTCGCGCGGCCGCTCCGAAGGCGCTCGCTCCCCCTCGGGGGGGACGGCGCGCGCCGCCAAGGGGGCCCAATGAGCGTCGGGCGCTTGACCGGCGCAGCAACAGGGAGGCATTGCATGAAAACGAAGTGGCTGGTCTGGGCGGGCTGGGGCCTGTCCGTCGCCTTGGTGGCCGGCTGCGGCCGCAAGGAAGAGCCCGCGCCTGCGCCCCGCGAGGCACCGCCCGCCGCCGCTGTGGCGGAGCTCAAGGTGCTGGCCACCAGCGACCTGCGCGACATCACGCCGCTGGAGGACATGGTGCTCAAGGCCACCGGCGTGAAGCTCAAGCTGCAGTTCGGCGGCACCATGGAAAGCACCGAGGCCGTGCTCACCGGCAACGCCAAGGCCGACGTGGCCTGGTTCGCCAACGCCAAGTACCTGCTGTCGGACGCGCAAGGCCAGTCGCGCGTGAAGCTGCAGGACAAGATCATGCTGTCGCCCATGGCCGTGGGCGTGAGCGAGTCCGCGGCGAAAAAGCTCGGCTGGGACACGCCCGACGCGGCCGCCAAGGTCACTTGGAAGGAGATCACCGAAGCGGCCCGCACCGGCAAGCTGAACTACGCGCTGTCCAACCCGGCGACCTCCAACCAGGGTTTCATGGCGCTGATGGGGGTGGTGGCGGCGGCCAGCGGAAAGTCCGAGGCCATGAGTGCCGCCGACGTGGACCGTGGCGCCATCGCCGCCTTCTTGAAGGGCTACAAGCTGCCGGGCGACAACTCCACCTACCTGTCGGAGCAGTTCATCGCGCAGCAGGGTGTGCGGGTCAATGCCTTCATCAACTACGAGAGCTGGCTGCTGAGCCTCAACCAGTCCGGCAAGCTGCGCGAGAAGCTGGTGCTGGTGTACCCGCATGAGGGCGTGAGCACGGCCGACTATCCGCTGATGCTGCTCAACGACGCCCGGCGGGAGGACTACCAGAAGGTGGTGGCCTACTTGAAGAGCGAGCCGGCTCAACTGTGGCTGGCGCGCCAGACCCTGCGCCGGCCCATCGTGCCGGAGGTGGCGGCCAAGGTGGCCGACGTGCTGCCGCAGCAGGGCATGCGGGTGGAGCTGCCGTTCTCGCCCGACCGTGCGCTGGCCGACGGGCTGATCGCGGCGTACCTGAACGAATTCCGCCGCCCGATCGCCTCCACCTTCGTGCTGGACACCAGCGGCAGCATGGAGCGTGAAGGGCGCCGTGGCCAGCTGGTGCAGGCCATCCAGTACGTGGCCGGCGCGGATGAGTCGCTCACTGGCCGCATCGCCAAGCTGACCAATCGCGAGCGCCTGTGGCTGCAGCCGTTTGCCGACCGGCCGTATGGTCTGGTGAACTTCGAGGTGCCGGCCGGCTCGGCCAGCGCCAGGGGCGTGCAGCTGCAGGCCGACAGCGAGGCCAAGCAGAAGGTGCTGGCCGACGTGCGCGACTTTGCCGACAAGCTGCGCATGACCGGCGGCACGGCGCTGTATGACGCGGTGCTGCAATCGCTGGAGCACATGGTCGAGGAAAAGAAGAAGAACCCGGACTACCAGTATTCGGTGGTCGCCTTCACCGACGGCGAGAACAACCAGGGCCGCAGCCTGGAGCAGTTCAAGCGCGACTACGCCGCGCTGCCGGAAGACGTGCGCGGCATCCCGGTGTTCATGGTGCTGTTCGGCGAGGCCAACGAAAAGGCGCTCAAGGACCTGGTGACGGTGACCGGCGGCCGGGTGTTCGACGCGCGCCGCACGCCGCTGTACAGCGTGTTCAAGGACATCCGGGCCTACCAGTGATGGATCGCCTCTTCCGCTGGCTCGGCTCACCCGCCAACTGGTGCGGTCTGGGCCTGGCCAGCGCCGTGCTGGTGCTCAAGGCGACGGGCTTCGTGGGCCTGTCCGGGCTGGCCGTGGCCGCACTGGGATATGCCGCGGGCTTCACGGCCGGCGGGCTGTGGTGGGGCTTCCCGAAGTGGTCGGCGCCCGCCTGGGAGGCGCTCCAGTTCAGCGACGAAGGCAGCGCGCGTGAAGCGATGGAGCGTGCGCTGCACGGCGTGCGCCAGCTCACGCAGTACAACCCCGAGAACCGCATGCCGGCCAGCCTGCAAGGGCGTGTGCTGGAGCTGTGCAAGGCGCTCGAAGGCCTGCTGCACCAGTGGGAGCGCTCGCGTGGCCAGCTGTCCCTGGAAGACAGCTTCGACGCCCGCCGCATCGCCATCACCTACCTGCCCGACGCGCTGAACACCTACCTGTCGATCCCGGCCGCCTACGCCACCGGCAAGGTGCTGGCCAACGGCAAGACGGCCACCGAGATCTTCAAGGACACCCTGGAAGAGTTGGAGGCCAAGGTGCGCGAGCTCGGCGACGACCTGGCCGCGCAGGATGCGCAGGCCTTCCTCACGCATTCCGAGTTCGTGAAACAGAAATTCGGCGAGCATTCGCCATTGCCCAAGGAGCCGCGCTCATGAGCGAGACCCAACCCAAGCCGACGGCGACCGCCACGGCCGCCCCGGTGTTCCAGCTGGAGCCGCCCACCGTCATCACCCCGGTGCCGGCGGAACAAAGCCGCGAGGCCGTACCGCTCAAGCCCGAGGTGCAGCAGGCGGTGGACAACCAGGTGCTGCGTTTCATCGACGCGCTGATGCAGGAAGACCTGCACTCAGAGGGCTTCAAGGCCAAGCTGGACAGCGCCTTTGCGCTCGGCAAGGAGGAGATCTCCAACGCCTCGGCGCTGATGCAGGGCCGCTTCATGCAGCGCAACTTCGTCGGCATGGAAGGCAGCGCGGCCTACCAGGCGATCGGCGAGATCCGGGCCCAGCTCGACGACCTGAACCCCGGCAAGGACGGCGACCTGCTGCAGCCGCGCAAGCTGCTGGGCATCATCCCCTACGGCAACAAGCTGCAGGCCTACTTCCGCAAATACCAGAGCGCCGCAGAGCAGCTGCAGACCTCGATGTCGCAGCTGTACACCGCGCGCGACGAGCTGCAGAAGGACGTGGTGGAGATCGAATCCACCCGCGGCAAGCTGTGGGAGGCGATGCAGAAGCTGGCGGCGGCGGCACGCTTTGCCACCACGCTGGACACCCGCCTGGCCGAGCGCGTGCAGGCGCTGGAAGCCACCGATCCGCAGAAGGCCCAGGCCCTGCGCCAGGAGGTGCTGTTCTACGCGCGCCAGAACCTGCAGGACATCCAGACCCAGCAGGCGGTGTGCATCAACGGCTACCTGGCGCTCGACGTGCTCAAGAAGACCGGCCGCGAGATGATGAACGGCTGCACGCGAGTGGCCACCACCGGCATGAGCGCGCTGGCCGTGGCGCAGACGGTGGCGCGCGCCACCGGCAACCAGATCAAGGTGATGGAGATGCTCTCGGGCGTGAACACCACCATCGGCAACCTGATCAGCGAAACCGGCCGCGCCCTCAACCAGCATGTGGACCACACCACCCAGTTCGCGCAGAACCCGATGCTCGGCATCGACAAGCTGAAGGAGATGTTCGACCAGACCTTCAAGGCCATGGACGCGATGGACACCTTCCGCGCCAAGGCCATCGACGTGATGGGGCAGAACAACACCATCATCCGCGAGCAGATCGCGCGGGCGGACCAGTACGTGGACCGCACGCGGCAGCAGCTGGCGCGGGATGCGGCCGCGCCCTCCTCGGGCGACGGGCCGGTCAAGCTCTGACCTGCGGTCACCCCGGCATGGTCGGCCCCGGCGCGGCACATCACCTTCGAACAGAGGCACCAGCGGGCGCGTGCCGTCATACAGCGCGTCGAAAAGGCGCCTCACGCGCGGGACCTTTCTCAGATCCGTGTGCGTGAGCACCAAAGCTCACTGCTCTCTCATGGAGGCTCCCCCGCCCGGCCGACCGCTGCGGCGCGCTGAACCCCCATTGACTACCCATCACTGAACTGCATGAACACACCGGACATCTTCCGTCCCAGCGCCGACAGCGAGATCGACCGCATGGTGGCCGCCTACCCGCTGGCGCTGGTCATCAGCGCCGTGGACGGGGACTTGCAAGCGTCGCCCCTGCCGCTGGTGCTGCAACGCGACGCCGCAGGAAGCGCCACGCTGATCGGACACTTCTCGCGTTTCAATCCGCAGGTGGAACTGGTCAAGCGCGAACGCCGGGCCCTGGTGGCGTTCTCCGGCGCGCAAGGCTACATCTCGTCGTCATGGTTGCGCGAGAGGCGGTACGCCCCCACCTGGAACTACCAGGCGGTGCACTTCAAGGTCGAAATCGAACTGGACGAGCGCCCAGGTGCTGCACGTGAAGCGCTGGAGACGCTGATTCGCCACGTCGACGCCCCTTACCCGAACCCCTGGAGCATCGAGGAAATGGGCCCGCGCTTCGAGCAACTCGCGACCGCCATCGTGCCGTTCCGGGCCACCGTGCTCGACACGCAGGTGCAGTTCAAGCTGGGGCAGGGCGATCCCGCGAACGTGCTGGAAGACGCGCTCGCGGGACTGGCCCGATACGGCAAGCTGGAACTCGCGACGGAGATGTCGCGTCACCATGCGCTCGCCCAGGCCCGGGCGCAGAAAGAAACGGTTTGAGCCGAGCGCGGCTGCGCCTTTAGCGCGCGTACTCGTTCGCCACGATGCGCATCGTGGCCGCGGCGCCGGGAGCCGCCGTGCTGATGTCCACCATCAGGTTGGCCTCGGCGCCGCCCCAGCGCGCATACGCCGCGGTCTGCACATCGGGCGCGCCGTAACCGCTCTTGAAGTCGGCCAGCAGGCCGTTGAGGTTCACCGTTGAATCCAGCACCACCAGGAACAGCCGGTCTCGGTTGAAGCAGTAGCGCACCGCCGACAGCGGGCTGTCGCCGAACAGCATGTTCTCGTTCTCGCGCCGGTAGCAGGCCACGCTGCCCTCGGCCTGCACCAGCTGCGCCGGCCCCAGGTAGGACGGCGCATCACCCCACATCAGACCGCGGAAGCCGCGCAGCTCGACGGCGCCCGCGGCACTGGCGCACAAGGCAGCGCCGATCAACACCAGGGAGCGGGCAAGAGTGGGCAGGGTTCGCATCGAGATGGGCCTCCAGACGGGATGTGTCCATCTTGCAACCAAATGCTTCAAATGTCTTGTGGAGTAATTCCGTTGAACGGTGCTTCTTGATCGGCCGATGAGCAGGGCATGCGCCGCGATGGCGCGCTCAGGGAGATCACGATGAAGCGCAGAAACTTCATGCTCGCCGCCTCGGCGGGCACCATGGGTGGTTTGGGCCTGGGCGCTGCCAGCGCCTTTGCCGCCAACGGCAAAGTGCTGCGCTTCGGCCAGTCCGCGTCGCTCACCGGCGGCCAGGCCAGCTACGGCAAGGACGTGCGCGACGGGATCAATGCCGCGTTTGCCAACGCCAACAAGAACGAAGCAACCACCGGCGTGCGTTTCGAGCTGATGACGCTGGACGATGGTGGCGTGCGCAGCCGCTGCCTGCAGAACGCGCTGTCGCTGGTGGACAGCGGCGTCACCGCGCTCATCGGCCTGACCAGCGGCGCGGGCGCGGAGGCCTGCATGCCCGTGGTGGAGGATGCGCAGATCGCCCTGCTCGGCACCGCCAGCGGCAACATGGGCATCCGCTCGGGCAACAACAACGGCGCCTTCCACGTGCGCGCCGGGTATGACGCCGAATACAAGCGCATGGTCGGTTACGCCAAGGACTTCGGCCTGCGCCGCGTCGGCGTGGTCACCCTGGCCGACACCTCCAAGGCCAACCTCGAAGCGATGAGCGCGGCGCTGGCCGCGCTGTCCATCCAGCCGCAGCTCACGCTGGCGATCGACCGCAACAGCACCTCCTTCGAAGGCGTGGCCAACGAGCTGCTCGCCGCCCGCCTGGACTGCGTGCTGTTCACCGCCAACGCCGGCCCGGTGGCCAAGATCATCGACCACATGCACCGGGCCAAATTCCCCGGCCTGTTCTACGCCTCCTCGTTCGCCGGCCAGGACCTGGTGGACACGCTCACCGCCAAGCAGCAGAGCTGCGTGATGAGCATGGTGGTGCCGCGGCCCACGGCCATGGGCGTGAACGTGGTCAACCAGTGCCAGCGCGACATCGCCCTGGTGCAGGGCGCCCGCATGGGCATGACCACGCTGGAGGGTTACATCGCCGGCCGCATCGCGGTGGAAGCCGCGCTGCAGGCGCAGAAAGTGGGCAGCGTCACCCGCGCCCGCATGAAGGAGTCGTTGGCCGGGTTGCGCACCGACCTGGGTGGCTACAAGGTCGAGTTCGCCGGCAGCATGCAAGGCTCGCGCTACGTGGACCTGATCGCCGTGGACCGCTACGGCCGCTTGGTCGGCTGACCCCCCGGAGAAGAAGAACATGAAACGACGCGACCTTCTGTTGAGCGCACCGGCGCTGTGGGCTGGCGCCTTGAGCGGCCTGCACGGCAACGCGCGGGCGGAAGCCGGCGTCGTCACCTTCGGCCAGTCGGCCTCGCTGTCCGGCGGCCAGGCCAAGTACGGCACCGAGATCCGCGACGGCATCGCCGCCGCCTTTGCCGCGGCCAACAAGGCCGAGGGCACCAAGGGCCTGCGCTTCGAGCTGCAGACCCTGGACGATGGCGGCGTGAAGGACCGCTGCGTCGGCAACGTCAAGCAGCTCATCGACTCCGGCGTGGCCGCACTCGTGGGCCTGACCAGCGGCGCCGCGGCCGAAGCGTCGCTGCCGGCGATCGAGCAGGCGCAGATCGCGCTGCTGGGCACCGCCAGCGGCAACATGGGCATCCGCCAGAACGCCAAGGCGCCGGCCTGCCATGTGCGCGCGGGCTACGACGTCGAATACAAGCGCATGGTCACCTACATCCGCGACTTCGGCCTGCGCCGCGTCGGGTATGTGTACCTGGGCGACACCTCGAAGGCCAACCTCGCCGCGATGACGCAGGCGCTGGACGCGGTGGGCGTGAAGCCGGCGGCCGCGATCGGCATCGACCGCAACGCCAAGAGCCTGCAACCGGTGGCCGACCAGCTGATGGCCGCCAACCTGGACTGCGTGCTGTTCACCACCAACGCGGCACCCATCATCAAGATCACCGAGCACATGGCCGCGGCCAAGTACCCGGGCATGTTCTTCGCGTCGTCGTTTGCCGGGCAGGACCTGGTGGACGGCCTGGCCAACAGCAACCGCAGCGTGGTGATGAGCCTGGTGGTGCCGCGGCCCACCGCGCTCGGCGTGGCGGTGGTCGCGCAGGCCAAGAACGACTTCGCCGCCTTCGGCAACGGCACCAAGCTGGGCGTGACCACGCTCGAGGGCTACATCGCCGGCCGCGTGGCGGTGGAAGCCGCGCGCCAGGCCGCCAAGGGCGGCACCGTGGGCCGCGCGCGCCTGAAGGACACGCTGGCCAACCTGCGCGCCGACCTGGGCGGCTACCGCGTGGCCTTCGGCCCCGATAACACCACCGGATCGCAATACGTGGAGATGGTCGTCATCGACCGCTTCGGACGACTCGTCGGCTAGAGCCGAACCATCAGGGGAAAAATCGTGAACACGCGAGCAATCGCGGCTGCGGCAGCAGCCGCATGGGCTTTGTCATTCCTGCCCGCGGCCTCGGCCGCACCCGACACCAGCACCTGGACCGCGGCGCGCGCGGCAGCCGCCGACCTGGCGGCTGAGCTGTCGCAGGCCTGCCCGGTGGCCTCCACCGGCGACCAGGCGGCCTTCGATGCCTGCCGCCAGGGCCTGTTCGGCGACTCCGCGGTGCGCCGCCAGCTCGCCAGCGTGGTGCTGTGGGGCCGCCAGCGCGATGCGTCGCTGTCGCTCAAGGAAACCTCGCTCACCCAGTTCGCGCCCGACGTGCTCACCGGCATGTACCTGCCGCTGTTCATGTTCAACGGCGAGCACACGGTGGACTACGTGGAGCGCGAGGGCCTGTTCCAGATCCGCCTGCGCGTGGCCTTCCGCAACCGGCTGCAGCCCGGCCAGTTCCCGTATCCCTTCTGGCACGAGGCCGAGAAGTGGGCCATGTACCAGGGCGCCAACGAGGTGCTGTTCTGGTGGGACGGTGGCAAGCGCCAGGTCAAGGCGGCGCAGTTCACCGTGTTCGGCAAGCAGGCACCGCTGGTCGCTGCGCAGCCGGTGCCGGCGCCGCGTTTCGACGGCCAGTGGATGTGGACGGACGACCGTGGCCGCACCCAGCCCAAGGTGACGGTGTTCGACGGCCTGTTCCGCGCTGACAACCCCTACCTGAACCAGCTCGACGCGTCCTACAAGACGCTGGCACTGCGCCTGCGCGAAGGCCAGTGCAGCGAATGCCACGTGCCCAACAACCCGGACAAGAGCAAGCGCCTGGTGCTGCTGCAGACACCCGCGCACGCCGCCGGCGAGATCCAGCGCCTGCTCAGGGCCGTGCGCGACGACCGCATGCCGCGTGACCAGGCGGGCGTGGAAGCGCCGCTGGACAAGCACACCAAGGAAGCGCTGCTGCAGGACGGCGAGGCCTTTGCCAAGGTGGTGGAAGCGGCCAAGCGCTGGGAGGCGACACAGGCCCGCACCCGCATGGCATCGCAGGTGTCAGGCACCGGCGGCCAGTGATCGGGCAGGCCGCAGGCGAACGCCTGCGTGACTGTCGGTGATCTCGCCATTGCGCAGCGCCAGCCGGCCGTTGACCCACACCGCCTCGATGCCGGCGGCGGCGGCCTGCGGCTCGTCGTAGCTCGCCGTGTCGCGCACCCGGGCCGCATCCAGCAGCACCAGGTCGGCGGCTTGGCCGGCGGCAATGGTGCCCCGCCCCACGAGGCCAAAGCGCTGTGCCGGCCAGCCTGTCATCTTGTGCACGGCGGTCTCCAGCGTCATCAGCCCACGCTCGCGGCTGTAGTGGCCCAGCACGCGCGGGAAGCTGCCCCACAACCGGGGATGCGGATGACGGTCGTGCGGAAGGCCGTCCGAACCGACCATGCACAACGGGTGAGCCAGCACGCGCTCCACATCCTCCGCCGCCATGGAAAAGTAGATGGCACCACCCGGCACCAGCCGCTGCGCGGCGGCCTTCAGGTCCACGCTCCAGTCGGCCGCGATGTCGCGCAGCTTGCGGCCGCTGTGTTCGGGGTGCGGCGTGGACCAGGTGATCAACACGTCGCCCACCCTCGCCGCCCGTTCGGCATCCAGCATGGTGGATGCCGCTTCGTACGGATAACAGTCGAAACACACCGGCTGCAGACGCGCCGCCGCTTCGATCATGCGCAGCGTCTCGCGCGTGCGGCCATGGTTGCGCGGGCCCACCACCTTGTGGTGCGACAGCACCAGCCGGGCGCCGCTGGCTGCGCCCACCTGCAGTGCTTCCTTCAGCGCCGCGTCGATGTGGTCGCCTTCGTCGCGGATGTGCATGGCCAGCACCGCGTCGCGCCCCTTCAGCGCGCCGCACACCGCGAGCAGCTCCTCGATGCCGGCGGCACGCGCCGGCGGGTAATAAACGCCGGTGGACAGGCCAAAGGCGCCGGCGTCCAGCGCCTGTTGCACCTCGGCCCGCATCGTGGCCGTTTCGTGGGCGCTGGCCGGGCGTGACAGGTCGGCCACGTGCCGCACCCGCAGGCTGGTGTGGCCGATCAGCGGCGCCACGTTCACGCTGGGCCGCTCGGCATCCAGCCGCGCCAGGTAGTCGGCGAAGCAGGCGAATCGCTCGGCGGAACTGCCCAGCAGGTCCAGCGGCGCGGGCGGGTGGTCGGTGAGCAAAGGCGCCAGGCTGATGCCGCAGTTGCCGGTGACCACGGTGCACACGCCCTGGCTGAGCTTGGGGTGCGGCACTGGCGACTGCAGCACCAGCAGGTCGTCGTGCGAATGCGCGTCGATGAAGCCGGGGCACAACACCAGGCCTGGTGCGTCGACGATGTCGTCGGCACGTGCGCTGCCCGGCGGCATCAAGGCCGCGATGGTGCCGTCAGCCACCAGCACGTCGGCCGCAAAACGCGGCCGGCCCGTGCCGTCGATGACCTCGGCGTGGCGGATGGCGAAGCTCAATCCACCCTCGCACCGGAGCGCCGCACCACATCCGCCCAGCGGGGTGTTTCCACCTTCGCCATCGTCATGATCAGGTTCGGCGGCGACGCCATGGTCTCCACCGCGAGGCGGGCGTACTTCTCGCGCACTGCCGGCGTGGCCACGATGCGGTTGATCGTCTGGTTGAGCAGCGTCACGATGGCCGCTGGCAGGCCGGGTGGCCCGACCAGCCCGCCCCAGGCGGTGGTTTCATAACCCTTCACGCCCGCTTCGTTGATCGTGGGCAGGTCGGGAAAGTAGGCCGAGCGCCGGGCGCCGCTGACGCCCAGCGCCCGCACCCGCCCGTTGCGGATGTGCGGGCCGATGGAGGCGAGGTTGTCGAACATCAGGTCGATCTGCCCTCCCAGCAGGTCCTGCAGCGCGGCCGGGCTGCCGCGGTAGGGCACGTGGACCATGAAGGTGCCGGTCATTGCCTTGAACAGCTCGCCGCCGAGGTGGCCGGTGGTGCCGTTGCCGGCCGAGCCCATGGTGAGCTTGCCCGGCCGCGCCTTGGCGTGGGCGATCAGCTCCTGCACCGTCTTCACCGGCAGGGCGGGGTTCACCACCAGCGCGTTGTGCACCGTGCCGGTGAGGGCGATGCCGGTGAGCGCATCGGGGTCGTAGGGCAGCTTGCTGTAGAGCGAGCGGTTGATCGCCAGCGTGCCCACGTTGGCATAACCCAGGGTGTAGCCGTCGGGCTGCGCACGCGCCAGCTCGCCCATGCCGATCGCGCCACCGGCCCCAGGCTTGTTGTCCACCACGATCGCCTGGCCCAGCGCAGCCAGCAGCTCGTCGGCCAGGACGCGGCAGATCGCGTCGGGCGAACCGCCCGCGGCCGACGGCACGATCAGCCGCACCGGCCGGCTGGGGTAGGCCGCCGCCAAGCTGCGGCCCGGCCACGCCACGCCGGCTGCCACGCCGCCCAAGGCTGCCAGCACCGCGCGGCGGTCCAGCTCCTCCCGTCCATTGAAGTGATTCATGCCGCCTCTTGTGCATCCACCAAAGATGGGGGAAATTTGCCCGCCGCAGCCTGCTGGCGCAATCGAAATGTGCTGGGGCTGGCATGAAGAAAGCTAATGCGATGACATCTTTGCCGTCCCTCACCGCCCTGCGTTGCTTCGACGCCAGTGCGCGCCACGCCAGCTTCACCAAGGCTGCGGCCGAAGTGCACCTCACCCAGGGCGCGGTGAGCCACCAGATCCTCGCGCTGGAAGCGCAGCTCGGTGTGCCGCTGTTCCTGCGCCAGCGCGGCGGCCTGCAGCTCACGGTGGCCGGGCGGGCCTACTGGTCGGAGGTGTCGCCCGCCCTGCGCCAGCTCGAGCGCGCCACGCAGAACATCGTGCAGCACCAGGGCGGGGGCGGGGAGCTGAAGCTGTCGGTGGCCTCCAGCTTCGGCACCTTCTGGCTGATGCCGCGCCTGAGCGGCTTCGTGGCCGCCCATCCGGACATCACGCTCAGCCTGTCCACCCACGTCGGCCCGGTGGACTACAGCCGTTTCGCCGGCGACGCGGCGATCGAGTTCTGCGAGGGCGCCGTGCCGGGGCTGCATGCACAGCGGGTGCTGGCGCTGCAGGCCAAACCGTTTGCCGCGCCGGCGCTGCTGAAGTCGCTGGGCATCGCCTGCCGGGCCCGTGGCCTGGGGCGCGCCGAGCTGCTGCGCCTGCTGTGCCAGGCGCCCCTGGTGCGCCAGGCCAGCGTGCCGCACGGCTGGGCCGCCTGGCTGCAGGCGGCTGGCCTGCGGGACGCGATGCCGCCGGGCCAGCTGAACGCCGGCCCGCAATACGACCTGCTGTCCATGGCGCTCAACGGCGCGATCGCGGGCCTGGGCGTGGCGCTGCTGCCCGACTACGCGGCCGCCGGGGCGCTGCAGGCGCGCCAGTTGTTGGCAGTGTCCTCATGCAGCTGGACGGCGGAAAAAGCCTACTTCCTGCGCTACCCGGAGTGGAAGGGCCAGCTTGCCACGGTGCGCCGTTTCGGGGAGTGGCTGCGTGCTGTGCCATGATCGCGGGCTTTTCACAGCGCCCGGCTGGAAAGTTGTGCGTAGGCGCGGTGCCTGCCTGCTGCGTTGAAGGGTGACCGCACAACTCGAAAGGTGACGGACGATGGACGACTCGCTGGAAGCCTTGAAACGCCGTCTCGCCGACGCGCGTGCGCAGCGCGCCCGCTGCGAAACCGCCGGTCAGCGCAGTGATGCCTACCTCACCGCGCATCATTACGTTCGGGTGCTGGAGCGGCGCCTGGAGCACTGGCCGCGGGTGGACTCCACCGCGTGACCGGCAAGCCGCTTGCCCATGATGCCCAAAGTGCCTTTCTGAAGGCACCGCGCGACGACCTCACCCATGCCCTGATGCGCCACCTGGCGGCCTGCCACCCGGCCGACATGGCGGTGCAGCGGCTGGCAGCACTGGCGCACTGCGAGCCGGCCGCGCTGCAGGGTCACCTGCTGCTGCTCAACCGCATGGGGCTCCTCCTGATCGAAAGCCTGGCCGACGGCGCTGTCGGCTCCGCCCGCCTGACGCAGGAGGGCCTGCGCCGTGTGCGCGTGCCGGCCGGCCGTGCCGTGTCGCCCCGGGCCATGCGGCGCAAACCTTGAAGCCCGGGTGGGCTGCGCCGGGTTGAATCAGCGCCCCGCCTTGCCGCTGCCGATGTCCTGCAGCAGCCGCGTCATCAGGTACAGGCGCGGCACGATGGAGTCGAGCTCGATGTACTCGTCGCGCGCGTGGTAGCCAAAACCGGCCAGGCCGAAACTCTCCACCACCACGGCCTTGCCCGAGCGGCCGGCAAAGCCCGCATCGGTGGCGCCGCCGGTGGAGGGCACCAGCGCAAGCGGGCGGCCGTCCAGCTCGGCGTAGATGGACTGGGCGTGCTGCGCCAGGGCGCGGCCCCGGTCGGTGGCCACGAAGGGCGGGCGGCCCACCTCCATCGTCACCTTGGCCTGCGTGTCCGGCACGAGGTGGCTGCTGTTCACCTTTTCCTGTAGCGCGGCCTGCAGCCTGGCGGCCGCGTCCGGCTGGGTGGTGCGCACGTCGCCGCCGGCCACGGCCTGCTCGGGAATCTGGTTGCGCACCTCGCCCGCCTTGGCGGTGGTCCAGTTCAGCTGCGCGCCGGGCACGGCCTTCGCGATGTCGCGCGTCTGCAGCAGCTGGTACGACAGCTCCACCAGCGCATTGCGACCCAGCTCCGGCGCGGCGCCTGCATGCGAGGCGCGGCCCTTGACCTCCAGGGTGGCGGTGGCCGTGCCGGCGGCGCCCAGCAGCAGCGCCTCCTGCTGGGCCACCGCCTTGGCAGCCGTTGGTTCGCACGACAACACCACATCGTGCTGCTCGGCCAGCGCGGCAATGGCTTCGCCCGAGCCGATGGAGCCGATCTCCTCGTCAGGGTTGAACAGCACGGTGAGCTGCGCGTAGTTGCGCCAGCCCGCGTCCATGAGCAGCTGCAGCGCATGCAGGATCACCGCGATGCCGCCCTTGTCGTCCGCGATGCCGGGGCCGTAGAGCTTGTTGCCGTCCTCGCGCAGCGGCTGGGTGGCGAGCGTGTTCTCGGGGTACACCGTGTCCATGTGGGCGATGAGCAGCACGCGCGCCTGGCCGGTGCCGCTGAAGCTGCCCTTGACCATCACGCCGCCGGGCCCGCGGCTCACGGCCAGGCGCTCGGTGCGGGCCCCCAGGGCCTTCAGGCGCCGCTCGGTGTAGTCGGCCATCTTCTGCAGGCCTGCCACGTTGGCGCTGCCGGACTCGATGAGCACCAGCTCCTTCAGCGTGCTGACGACGGCCGGCTGGGCCTGCTGCGCCTGCTGCAGCAGGCGCGCATCGGGCGCGGCGAAGGCGGCCAGCGGCAGGGCGGTGCAGAGCGCGGCAGCGAACGAGGCGGTGCGGGGTTTGAGCGTCATGGTCGGTCGGTGGTGTGGCAGGGGTCGCCGCAGTCTAGGCGGCGAGGGCACAATCGCCGCGTGCCGATCCCGCCATTTGAAATGCCGATCTCGCCATGAGCGCTTCGCGCCGTGGTGATGACCGCCCGCCGCTGCGGCTGCGCCTGCTCTGGCTGCCGGAGGCACTGCCCGGCACCGTGTTTTCCGCGCTGGACGTGGTGCGTGCGGCCGCCGGCATCGCGCAACTGCAGCGGCCCGATGCACCGCCGCGCATCGTGTGGCAGGTGCTCACCGGCAGCGGCCGCAACTTGTCGCTGCCGTTCCTGGAGCAGCCGTCCCGCCTGCGGGTGCCGCCGTCGCGAACCGTGCTGGTGATTCCTGCCCTGAACACCCGCAATGCACCGCATGTGGGTGAGGTGCTGGCGCGTTCGCCCGCCGCTTTGCGCACGGTGGAGCGCCACATGACCGACGGCGGCTGGCTGGCCGCCTGCGCCAACGGCGTGGCGCTGCCGGCGGCGCTGGGCTTGCTCGATGGTGCACGCGTCGCAGCGCCCTGGCCCTACCAGAGCTGGATGGCGCGGCAGTATCCGCACTGCGACTGGAGCGCCGACGAGGCGTTCAGCGCAGCGGGGCGCTGCTTCAGCTGCGTGGCGCCGGCGCTGATGAGCGAGTTCATGCTGCGCGTGCTGGGCCACGTGCACGACCCGGATCTCGCGCAGGCCGTGGCCCAGGTGCTGCTGCACCAGCCGCAACGCCAGCAGCTCACGCCGGCGCTCGTCGCCAAGCGCTGGCTGAGCCGCACCTCGGACAGCCCGGTGTACCGCGCGATGCAATACCTGCAGGACCACATCGACCAGCCCTACCGCCTGGCGCCGGTGGCGGCCGCTGCAGCGGTGAGCGAACGCACCCTGCTGCGGCACTTCGGGCAGGTGACCGGCATGACGCCGCTGGCCTACCTGCATGGCCTGCGAATCGAGCGCGCCAAGATGCTGCTGGAGGTGACGCTGCACGGCGTGCAGGGTGTCGCCGAAGCCTGCGGTTATGCCGATGCGGCGGCGTTCCGGCGCCTCTTCCAGCGCGAGACGGGCATGTCGATGTCGCAGTACCGCGTGCGCTTTGCGCTGCGCTCGCGGCGGCGGTTCTGGCGGGTGGAGGATGCGCGCGCGGAGTGAGGCAGGCGATGCTCTCCCTCAGCGGGTGTGCTGCAGCAGCCAGCGCAACACGTCGGTTTCCTCGCCACCCGGTGCCGCCGGTGGATGGGCTTGCAGCACCTGCGTGTCGATGTCGTGGCCAGCGCGCTCCAGCACGGTCAGCCGCGCCGGCTGGCGTGGCGGTGGTGAGCAGGCATTGATGCGCCGCACCAGCTCCCGGCTGTGTGCCAGCGGCACGGCAGGGTCGTCCGCTCCATGGAAGGCCCACACGGGCACATCGCGCGCGGGGCAGAGGTCGGCGCCGACATCCACGGCCGAGAGGCTGACCGCCGCGGCGACGCGGTCCGCCAGCTGCGGCAGTGCCAGCCACAGCGTGCCGGCGCCGGCGCTGTGGCCCACGAGATAGATGCGGCGCGGGTCCACCCGGTAGGCCGCCATCGCATAGTCGATGAACTCGCGCAGTTCCCCAGGGGCTGGCACGTAGCTGCAGCGTTGCGGGTACAGCACCAGGAAGGGTGTGTCCCCGCCGCGGCGCGGGTCGATCAAGGCGGTGAGGTCGTGCTGCCGCACACCCGGTACCGCGCTGCCGTCCAGCTTGGCCAGGTAGTGCCCGGTTTCGAACGCGCCATGCAGGAAGATGACGAGCGGGTAGCGGCGCGCGGTGTCGGCGGCATACCCGGGCGGCAGCCGTTCGAAGTAGCCCATGGCGGCGGCCGTGGTGCCCTGCGGCCGGGCGACCGGCTCCGTGCCCTGCCCCGGCTCGGGAACCACCGGCCTGAGCGGCTGTGCGCCGGCCGCTGGCGTGCAGCGCGGCGGTGGTGGCGGCAGCTCACGCAGGCCCGGTGTGGGCAGGGTGGGGCGGCACGCGGCCAGCAGCAGGGACAGGGCAGCCAGGACGCCTGGCCGCAGCACACCAGTGAGAAAGGGCATGCTGCGCTTGTAGCAGGAAGCGAGCCGAGCCGCGCCGAGCCGAGCCGCCGCGGCGCGGAGGCCCGAAGGCGAATCAGTCCACCTGCGGCACCAGCCGCATCACCTCGCCCGGCCGGTAGGGCACCGCGCCGGGGATCAGCCGGCCGGTCGCGCCCCAGTGGCGCCACCAGTGTTGTGCAAAGTCGATCAGCCGTTGCGGCCGGCCGCTGGCCACGTGCCGAACGATCGGCTCGCCGGGCGCGATGTGCTCGCAGGTGAGCGACTGCACGAAGTGCGCCGCCACGTCCTGCACGGCGATGAAGTCGCGCCACTGTTCCCCGGCGCTCATCGGAAAGTCCTCACCCGCCAGCGCGGCGCGGCGCAGCGAAGGCCACAGCCGCGTAGCCTGTTCGCCTTCGCCATACACCTGGAAGATGCGCGACAGCTGCAAGCGCACACCCGCCTGCCGGCCCAGCGCCAGGAAGGCCACCGAGGCGGCGGCCTTGGACACCGGGTAGGAGATCACCGGCTCCAGCGGCGCGTCCACGGGAATGGCGTCGTACCGTTCTGCCGCCCGACCGTACTCAAAACAGGAGCCGGCGACCAGGAAGCGCGAAATGCCGGCGGCGCGTGCCTGCTCGGCCAGCTTGACCGACGCAACAACGTTCCAGTACAGGCAACGCTCCAGCGTGTCGTAGGGCGGGTTGGGCGTGTGCGAGGCCAGGTGCACCAGCACCTCGCAACCTTGCAGCGCAGCAGTGTGGTCGCCATCGAGTTCACCGTCCACCCAATGCGGTTCCTTTGCCAGCGGCAGGCGCGGCTGGCTGCCCGGGCGGCGCAGTGCGACCACCTCGTGGCCAGCGGCATGGGCCTGGTCGATGAAGTGCGAGCCGATGAAGCCGGTGCCGCCGGTGAGGAAGATGCGCATCAGAACGGCGTGTCGAAGTCCTTCAGCGCCGCATGGCCGCGGTCGCGTTCGGACATCACCGGTGCGGCGCACTTCCAGTCGAAGCCGAAGCTGTCCCAGCGGATGCCGGCGTCGTGGGTGGGCGCGTGTTCGCTGGAGGTCTTGTAGACCATCAGCGTGTCGTCTTCCAGCGCCTTGAAACCATGCGCGACGCCGCGCGGAATGAAGATGATGGCCGGGTCGTGCGCGTCCAGCGTCACGCCCATCGCGCGGCCAAAACCTGCGCCGCGGCGCAAGTCCAGCAGCACGTCCAGCACACGGCCCTGCGGGCAGTAGACGATCTTGTCGTGGTCGTGCGGCGGGCGCTGGAAGTGCATGCCGCGGATCACGTCCTGGTGGGAGACGGAATAGAACTCCTCGCGCAGCTCGAAGCGCAGGCCCATGCGGGCGAGCGCGCTCACTGCATGCGTCTTCACGAAGCTGCCACGCGCATCGGCCAAGCGCGTCAGGGGCACGTAGAACGCGCCCGGCAGCAACTCCACCGCGTCTTTCATCAGAAGTTCAGGCCGAAGAAGGTTTCGAGGGTGGAGACCATGTGCTCCAGCATGCCGTCCGTCAAGCCCGGGTGAACGCCGAGCCAGAAGGTGTCGTTCATCACGCGGTCGGTGTTCACCAGCTCGCCGCTCACGCGGTAGTTGCGGCCCTGCATGTAGGGCTGGCGCGTCAGGTTGCCGGCGAACAGCAGCCGCGTGCCGATCTTCGCCTGCTCGATGTATTGCACCAGGTCGTTGCGTTTGACGTTGGCGGCCGGCTTCAGCGTGATGGGGAAGCCGAACCACGACGGATCGCTCTTGGGCGTCGCCTCGGGCAGCAGCAGGAATTCCTCGCAGCTTTGCAGGCGCTCCTTCAGCAGTGCGAAGTGGCGCTTGCGCGCGGCCACGAAACCATCCAGCCGATCCAGCTGTGCCAGCGCGCAGGCGGCCTGCATGTCGGTGATCTTGAGGTTGTAGCCCAGGTGGGAGTAGGTGTACTTGTGGTCGTAGCCTTCGGGCAGGCTGCCGAACTTCTGGCAGTGGCGCTTGCCGCAGGTGTTGTCCTTGCCGGGCGGGCAGTAGCAGTCGCGGCCCCAGTCGCGGAAGCTTTCGGCGATGAGCTTCAACTCCGCGTTGTTGGTGAACACCGCGCCGCCTTCACCCATGGTGATGTGGTGCGCGGGGTAGAAGCTCAGCGTGCCGATGTCGCCGAAGGTGCCGACCATCCTGCCGTCGTAGGTGGAGCCGAGTGCGTCGCAGCAGTCCTCGATCAGCCACAGGCCGTATTTGCGGCACAGCGCGGTGACGACGTCCAGATTGAACGGATTGCCCAGCGTGTGCGCCAGCATGATCGCGCGTGTCTTCGGCGTGATGGCGGCTTCGATCTTGGCCGCGTCGATGTTGTAGGTGCCCAGCTCCACGTCCACGAAAACCGGCACCGCGCCGAACTGCAGGATGGGGTTCACCGTGGTGGGGAAGCCCGCGGCCACGCCGATCACCTCGTCGCCCGGCTTGATCGCGCGGTCGCCCAGGCGCGGCGAGGTGAGCGTGCTGAAGGCCACCAGGTTGGCCGACGAACCCGAGTTCACCGTGATCAGGTGCTTCACGCCCAGGTAGGCGGCCAGGCGCTGCTCGAACGCGTCGTTGAAACGGCCGGTGGTGAGCCAGCCGTCCAGCGAGGCCTCCACCATCATCTGCAGCTCCGGCGCGCCGATCACCTTGCCGGACACGGCCACGGTGGATTCACCCGGCGTGAAGGCGCGCGGCGCCAGCGCCAGCTCGGCGTACTGCTGCACGAGCTGGCTGATCTGCGCGCGCAGGCTGTCGGGGGTGGTGCTCATGTCGTTGTTCCCTGAACGTAGTCGTTGATTTCTTGCAGGCAGTGCGTGCGCATGTCGGCGCGCGCCAGCCAGGCCTGGTGCCAGCGCACGATGCGCTGCAGCGTGGTGTCGAGTGGCCAGCGCGGTTGCCAGTGCAGGCGCTGGCGTGCCTTGGAGCAGTCCAGCTTCAGCAGGTGGGCTTCGTGCGGCTGCGCCGTGCCGTCCAGCTGCCAGCGGGCGCCGTCGCCCCACAGCGCGGTGAGGCGCTCCACGATCCAGCCCACGGGCTGGGCGTCACTGTCGGCGGGGCCGAAGTTCCAGCCTTCGGCGAAGGCCTGGCCGTCGCCGTGCAGGCGCTCGGCCAGCATCAGGTAGCCTGACAGCGGCTCCAGCACATGCTGCCAGGGCCGGGTGGCGAGCGGATTGCGGATGACCACCGGCGCGCCGGATTCGAAAGCCTTGAGCATGTCGGGCACCAGGCGGTCGGCCGCCCAGTCACCCCCGCCGATCACGTTGCCGGCGCGGGCGGTGGCCAGCGCCACGTTGCCGTGCAGGAAGGAGCGGCGGTACGCCGAGGTGACGAGCTCGGCGCAGCCCTTGCTGCTGCTGTACGGATCGTGCCCGCCCATGGGCTCGTCTTCGCGGTAGCCCCACAGCCACTCGCGGTTTTCATAACACTTGTCGGTGGTGACGTTCACCACCGCGCGCACCGTGCCGGCGCAGCGCACGGCCTCCAGCAGGTGGACCACGCCCATCACGTTGGTGGCGTAGGTGCCCACCGGGTCGGCGTAGCTGGCGCGCACCAGCGGCTGGGCCGCCAGGTGCAGCACGATCTCGGGGCGGAAGCTCACCAGCGCGGTGTGCAGCGCGCCCGCATCGCGGATGTCGCCCACGGTGTGCTGGATGCCTTCGTGCACCCGGGTGGCCTCGAAAAGGCTGGGCGTGGTGGGCGCCTGCAGCGCGAAGCCCGCCACCTCGGCGCCCATGGCCTTGAGCCAGAGGGTGAGCCAGCTGCCCTTGAAGCCGGTGTGGCCGGTGACGAAGACACGCTTGCCTTGCCAGAACGCAGTGTTCACAAAGGCGCCGCTCACGAATTGCAGTCCCAGGTTTTCCAGGGGGCCTTGTTCGCCTCCCACAGCTGCTCCAGGTGCTGCTTGTCGCGCAGCGTGTCCATCGGCTGCCAGAAGCCCTTGTGCTCGTAGGCCATCAGCTGGCCGTCGGCGGCCAGGTTCATCAGCGGTGCCTGCTCCCAGATGGAGCTGTCGCCTTCGATGTAGGGCAGCACCTTGGGGCTCAGCACGAAGAAGCCTGCGTTGATCAGGCCGCCGTCGCCGCGCGGCTTTTCCACGAAGCGCTGCACCTGGCCGTTGCTGAGTTCCAGCGCGCCGAAACGGCCGGGCGGGTAGGTGGCGGTCACGGTGGCGAGCTTGCCGTGCTGCTGGTGGAACTGGATGCTGTCGGCGATGTTCACGTCGCTCACGCCGTCGCCGTAGGTGAAGCAGAAGGCCTCCTCATCGCGCACGTACTTGGCCACGCGGCGCAGGCGCCCGCCGGTCATGGAGTCGTCGCCGGTGTCCACCAGGGTCACATGCCAGGGCTCGCTGCGGCGGCGGTGCACTTCCATGCGGTTGTCCGCCATGTGGAAGGTGACATCTGACGTGTGCAGGCAGTAGTTCGCGAAGAACTCCTTGATCACGTAGCCCTTGTAGCCGCAGCAGATCACGAAGTCGTTCACGCCATGCGTGGAGTACATCTTCATGATGTGCCACAGGATCGGCCGGCCGCCGATTTCCACCATCGGCTTGGGCCGCACCGAGGTCTCCTCGCTGAGGCGAGTGCCCAGGCCACCGGCCAGGATCACGGCTTTCATGGCGCGTTCCTTGTGTGAGAGTTCAGTTCGAGCTGACGAAGGCGTCAGCGTGAAAGCGTTTGGCCGGCAGGCCGGCAGCCACGAGGGTGGCGCGGGCCGAGTCGGTCATGGCTTGCGAGCCGCAGGCGTACACCGCGCAGGTGGCGAGGTTGGGCGCGAAGCGCAGGAAGGCCTGCTGCACATGGCCGCGTTCGCCCGCCCAGCTGGCATCCCCCCGTGACAGCACCGGCACGTAACGCAGGCCGGGCGCGCGCTGGGCGACATCGGCCAGGTACAGGTCCTGCGGCTGGCGGCCGCCCCAGTAGAGCGACACGCTGGCGGGGCGCTCGGCTAGGGCCAGGTGCGGCAGGGCGCTCAGCATGGACAGCATGGGCGCGATGCCGGTGCCGGTGGCCAGCAGCACCAGGTGCAGGCCCGCCACGTCGCGCAGGAAGAAGGTGCCCAGCGGGCCGCGAAAACGCAGCAGGTCGTTGGGTTTGGCGTCGTGGAACCAGTAGCGGCTCATCGCGCCGCCTTCCACCGCACGCACATGCAGCTCGATCTGGCCGGGCTGGCGCGCGTCACTCGCGATCGAGTAGCTGCGCTTCACGCCACCGGGTCCCGTGATGTCGATGTACTGGCCGGCCAGGAAGTTGAAGCAGGCGTTGGGCGGCAGGCGCAGCGTGACCTTCATCACGTCCGGCGCCAGGCGCTCCAGGCTGGCGATGCGGCACGGCAGCGTCTTGGTGCCGATGGTGGCCAGCGCGCCGAGGTCCTCGATGTCCAGCGCCAGGTCGGACACGGCTTCGCGCGCGCAGGTGAGGATCCAGCCGGCGGCCGCTTCGTCGGGCTGGAGCGACACCTCCTCGCGCAGCACGGCCGATTCGCCGGCGGTGACCTGCGCCTTGCAGCCACCGCAGCGCCCGGTGCGGCAGCCATGCTCCAGCACCAGGTGGCTGGTCAGGGCGGCGTCCAGCACGCTGATGCCGCGCTCGGCGAGAAAGGTCCGCTGGTTCGCCAGGGTGATGGTCGCGGTCATGCCGCTAGTACACCGCGGGCGGCAGGCGGGGGAAGGCTGGAATCGAAGGGGGTTTGGGGGGCTTTTTGGGCCCTGTGCGCTTCAGGCCGGTGGCGCTGGCACGGCCTGGCGCAGGCGCCCGGGCGGCTGGCCGAACCAGCGCCTGCAGGTGCGTCCGAAGTTGGAGGCATCCTCGTAACCGAGGGCGTGGGCAATGTCTTCCACGCTGGCCTGGGTGTGCTGCAGGTACCACAATGCGCGGTCCTGGCGCGTGCGGTCCAGCAGCTGCTGGTAGCTGGTGCCATCGTGCGCCAGGCGGCGCATCAACGTGCGCACCGAACAGCCCAGTTCGCGCGCGAGCGACTGCTGGCTGGGGTAGGCGCCGCCATTGACCGTGCGCAGCCGGCGCTCCACCAGGGCGGCGGTGGTCG
Organism: Ideonella sp. BN130291; assembly: GCF_036231905.1. Lineage (NCBI taxonomy): Bacteria > Pseudomonadati > Pseudomonadota > Betaproteobacteria > Burkholderiales > Sphaerotilaceae > Ideonella > Ideonella sp. BN130291. The sequence continues at coordinate 411,595 of NZ_JAZARE010000004.1, forward strand.
GCGTGCCCTGCCGCGCCGCCGCGGCCTGCGCCTCGCACTCGCGCTGGGCGGCCGCATGGGCGGCGGCGTCGGCGGCCAGCCCGGGCGTATCCAGCAGCGCCGCCGGAAAGTCCAGCGCCAGGGCGGGCGCATCGAACACGAACTCGGCATCGACCAGCGCGCGGTATTGCGCCACCCATGGCGGCCGCGCCCCCGGAACCGCGATCCGCAGCCCGGTGAGCGGGCCGGCCACCGCGGACAGTGCACGGGCCAGGCAGGCGAGCACCATGTCCACGATGAAACCCTGCGCCTGGACGATCGGCCCTGCCGGGGTGACGGTGAGCCGGGCGCCGGGGCCGCGCTCATCGAGCTGCCAGCGCAGCAGGCCTGCGCGCGTGCCGGCGTGCCGGGCGATGGTGCGCACTGCGGCGCGCAGCTGCGGGCTGGTGATGACCGCCAGCCCCAGGGCGCCATGGCTGCTCGGCTCGATGGACGCACCCAGCTCCAGCCCGAGCCAGGGCCGGCCGGTGATGCGCATGCTCGCAAGCGCCAGCTGCGACACGGTGTCCAGCGGCAGCGGGCCGGCGTCGTGCGCCAGCTGCTGCGGTGCGATGCCGGCCGCCTGCAGCAGCGCGTCGGCGTCGGCGCCCAGGCGGCGCAGCAGCACGCGCAGCAGGCGCACGTAGGTGGGATGGATGGGCGCATCGAGCATGCTGTCACTTTAGGACCGGCACCTGGCGGCCGCTTCGGTGTTTGCGCGGGTCGCGCGGCCACACACTGCGGCGCATGAGCACAGATCCGCCGGTTCCTTCGCCGCAGGCCTATCGCGACTTCAAGCGACCGGCGTGGCTGCTGTCGCTTGCCGTGCCTTTACTGGTGGGCATGGGGCCGCTCGCAGTGGCGGGCCTTGGCGCCGGTGTGGGCTGGCTCTGGGCGCCTGTGGTGTTGGTCTATGGACTGGGGCCGCTGCTGGACACGGTGTTGGGCGCCGACCGCAGCAACCCACCGGAGTCCGCCGTGCCCGCGCTGGAACAGGACGCTTACTACCGCCGCGTCACCTATGCGCTGGTGCCGCTGCTGTGGGCGATGTTCGTGCTGGCGGCATGGTTTGCAGCCACCTGGCCGCTACCCTGGCATGCCAGGCTGGCGCTGGTGCTCACCACCGGCATGGTGGGTGGTTTCGGCATCAACCTGGGCCACGAGCTGGGGCACAAGCTCACGCGCCTGGAGCAGCGGCTGGCGCTGGTGGCCCTGGCGCCCACCGGCTATGGCCACTTCTGCGTGGAGCACAACCGCGGGCACCATCGCCATGTGGCCACGCCGCAGGACTGCGCCTCCGCCCGCATGGGCGAGTCGATCTGGCGCTTTCTGGCGCGCGAGATGCCCGGTGGCTTCGTGCGCGCCTGGCGGCTCGAAGCCGCGCGCTTGCGCCTGCGTGGCCTGCCGGTGCTGTCGCTGCGCAACGACATCGTGCTCGCCGGCGCGCTGACCACGCTGTTGTGGAGCGCCTTGGTGCTGTGGCTGGGCTGGCGCGTGCTGCCCTTCCTGCTGCTGGCGTCGTTCTGGGCCAACTTCCAGCTCACCACCGCCAACTACATCGAACACTACGGCCTGCTGAGGCGCCATGCGGCCGATGGCACGGTGGAGCGCTGCACACCCCGCCACTCGTGGAACAGCAACCACGTGTTCTCCAACTGGGCGCTGTTCCACCTGCAGCGCCACGCCGACCACCATGCCCATCCCGGCCGGCGCTACCAGTCGCTGCGCCACTTCAACGATGCGCCGCAGCTGCCCACCGGCTACTTCGGCATGTTCCCCGCAGCGTACCTGCCGCCGCTGTGGTTCGCGCTGATGGATCGCCGGCTGGTCGAGGCGCTGCAGGGGGATGCCTCGCGCGTGAACTTCGACCCTCGGAAGCGCGAGAGACTGATGCGGCGCTGGTTTGCCGGCGGGCGGGGCTGAGCGGGAGACTGCCGCTGCATCACCGCGCGGTGACGTTTGCGCCGGTCACTTCTTCGGCGGCATCAGCACCCGGTCAATCACATGCACCACGCCGTTGGTGGCCGGCACATCCGCCTGAGTCACGATCGCGTCTTCCACCGTCACGAAGGTGCCGGCCGTGGCCAAGGTGATTTCGCTGCCTTCTGCGGTCTTGGCCTTGCCGCCGCGGATGTCGCCTGCCGCCATGCGGCCCGGCACCACGTGGTAGCCGAGTACCGCCTTCAACTTCGCCTTGTCGGCCTGCAGGGCCTGCAGCGTGGCGGGCGGCAGGGCCTTGAAGGCGTCGTCGCTGGGGGCGAAGAGGGTGTACGGGCCATCGCCGCGCAGGGTGTCTGCCATGCCGGCTTCGTTCAGCAGGCGGTTCAGCGTGCTCAGCTGCGCGGTGTGGGCGGCGGTGTCCGCAATCTTCTCAGGCCCAGCCTGGGTCGTGGCGCAGCCCGCCATCAATGCAACTGCGAACGGCAACAGGGCGCTTGCCAGACGGCGTACGGACACGGCGATCTCCTCGGGTGACATGGATGATGATGAATGGGGCCACAGCCTAGCCATGGCATGTGACGGCCGCGTGACGCGTCGTCGCCGCACTCGTCAGGCCGGGCTCACGATGAGCTGAAGCGAACGGAACAGCGCGTGCTCGTAGGCCAGGTCCAGCGCCATGGCGGGCGCGGGGGCCGGCACCGCAGGCGGGGGCAGGAGGGCGGCCCACCGGCTGCGCAGTGCAGACAGGGGGACCCAGGTAGCCTCTTCGCCTGCCGGGTGGCGGACAACGCCGCAGAGGCGGCCTTGCGCGTCGAGCACCGGAGCGCCGTCCACGCGGCCGTTCACCGCAATGCCGAGGCGCCGCAGCAGAGCAGTTGCCGCCGTGCTGCGGCCAAGGAAGCCGGCGCCGAGGGCCGGCCAGGCCGGCTCGGCGCTTGCACTGGCCGTGTACGCCACCACCGCGCCCGGGCTGCCGGCAAACGGGTCTCGCGGCGCAAGGCCGGGCGTCGGGGGAAGAGGCAAAGGGGCGTTCAAGCGCAGCAAGGCCAGGCCCAGCCCCTCCAGCCCGTTTTCCAACACTGCGCCCTGTGCCATGCCGAGGCCGTTCCTCACCCACAGGCGACCAGCGCCGACCACCATGGACCACGGCGCCAGCGCCCGGTCCCCGCCATCGATCAAGGCAGCGGTGCACACCACCCGGCAGCCCGTATCGGGCGGTGCATCCACCGACCGCACCGCCACTGGTGCCATGCGATGTGGCAAGTCCAGCATGCCGGGCGATGCGATGCGGGGCTCACCGGTGAGCGCACGCTGCGTCTGCACCAGCAGCGACCCGTGCGGCGCCTCCGCCAGCACCCGGCGCGCCGCCTCGCGCTGGCCGCCGGCGTCCAGCAGCCACGCATGCAGCGCAGCCGGGCCGGCTTCATCGCGGTGTTCGCCGGCCACGTGGGCACACAGCGCCAGCGCCTGGCGATAGGCGCCGCGCTGCATCAACGCACGCACCGTGCGCAGCTCGGTGTCGGCCTGGTGGCCGAAGCCGGCGGCACGCTCGAACAGCTGCAACGCGGCATCGGCATCACCCGCGGCCAACGCCTGCTCGCCTGCAGCGATGACCTGCTCGCGTCCGGCGGCGTGCGCTGGCCGCAAGGTGAGGACCGCCAGAGCGGCCAAGCACGCGCGACGCTGCAAGCTCACGGCAGGCGCTGGATGCGCGGGATGTGCAGCGAGGGGTGAGCCGGGTTGTACGCCGTATTCGGTGCCAGGTAGCCACTGCTGAGGTAGGCCACCAGCGCATCGATGTCCTGCGCGCCGCCCAGCGGCTGGGTACCACCCTTGAGCACGGTGAACCCATCGCCGCCCGTCGCCAGGAAATTGTTCACCGTCACGCGGTAGGCCTTGGTCGGGTTCTGCACCACGCCGTTCACCACCACCAGCTCCGGCGAGCCGGTGGCCACCGGCGGCGTGACCGTCACGTCCATTGGCGTGAGGCTCAGGTTCACGATCTTGGCGCACGGCGGCGCGCTGGCGCTGTAGCTGTAGGACACGCCGTTGCTCACCTGCAGGATGCGCGTGCCGGTCTGCTCCAGGCACCCGGCGAACTGCTGCTCCAGCAGGTTCTTCAGCTGCTGCGCGGTCAGTGTCATCGTGACCAGGCTGTTGCCGAAGGGCTGTACCGTGAACGCGTTGCCGTAGGTCACGTCGTAGGGATACGCCGGGCCGACGAAGCCGGGGTTGCGTACGCCGCCCGGGTTCATGAAGGCAGCCACCGCACCGCCCAGCGACGCCGGCTGCGTGGCCTGCAGCTGGGCGTCGGCAATCAGGTCGCCGGCGGGCATTTCGCCGCTGTCGGCCGCGCTGTTGGGCAGCGGCGCGGTGATGGTGCCGATCACCTGGTTGGCCAAGGGCGACACCAGCGCGCTGTAGCCCTCGACGATGTTCTTCACCGTCGGGTCGGCGCTCACCAGCGCGGTGGCGGACGGGTCGGTGCGGTCCACCAGGCGGTTGGTGGCCGACACCGCGATCACGTTGCGCGTCTTCGGGTCGATGGTCAGGTCGATGTCGGTGAGCACACGGCCGAAGGCACTGGCGCTGGTGGCCGGCACCAGGCGGCCCACCTTGTTGGGCAGGCCGGTGGGCCGCGGCGTGCTGGTGACCGTGCCGCCGCTGTTCTTCACGTCCACCGTGTTGGCCGAGCAGTTGTAGGCCGCATGGGTGTGGCCGCTGATCACCAGGTCCACCGCGTCGTCCAGGCGCTTGACGATCGCGCGCAGGTCGCCGTCGCTGGCATCGGCGTTCTTCAAGTCGCCGCCGCAGCCGTTGATGTCCGACACCGTGGGGCTGGCCTGGAAGCCGCCCTGGTGCACCAGCACCACGATCGCCTCAATGCCCTGGGCGCGCAGCTTGGGCACCAGCGCGTTCACGGTGTCGGCCTCGTCGCGGAAGCTCAGGCCCGCCACGCCGGTGGGTGTCACGATGTTGGGCGTGCCCTTGAGCGTCATGCCGATGAAGGCCACCTTCACGCCGTTGAAGGTCTTGATGCCGTACGGCGGCAGCAGCGTGCGGCCGGTGGCGGCTTCCACCACGTTGGCGGACAGCCACTTGTATTTAGCGCCGTCGAAGGTGCCGGGCGCGGAGGAGCCCACGCCCTTGCAGCTGTTGGGGTCGGGCGCGCCGTTGGTGAACTTGCAGCCGCCGTTCTGCAGCCGGCGCAGCTCGGCCGCGCCCTTGTCGAACTCATGGTTGCCCACGGCGTTGAATTCCACGCCGATGTGGTTGAGCGTCTCCACCGCCGGCTCGTCGAAGAACAGGGCGGAGATGAGCGGCGATGCGCCGATGAAGTCGCCGGCACCCACGACCACGTTGAGCGGGTTCTCGCGTTTCATGCGGGCCACGTGCGCCGCCAGGTACTCCGCGCCGCCCACCGGCGGGCGCTGGGCGGGCGGCACGGTGGTGCTCTGCCCGAAGGTGCCGGGCGACTGCAGGTTGCCGTGGTAGTCGTTGAAGCCGATCACCTTCACCTTGAACGGGGCGGCCGGAATCTGGGCGCAGGCGGGCGAGCCGGCAGCGGCGATGGCCAGCGCCATCGAGAGGGAACGCAGTGTCATCAGAAGCTCCGAGGTGGATCTCAGGGGCGGCAGCGGCGGCTGACGGTGAAGCCCAGCAGCCCCATGCCGGCCAGCAGGCTCAACCAGGTGGCCGGCTCGGGCACTGCACTCACCTCCAGGCGCACGCCGCCGACGGTGGCGTTCAGCGGCTGGCCGCCGAGTTGCACCGACTGCAGCAGGCTGCCGCTGATGAGGTGCTCGCCTGCGCCCAGCGTGTAGACCGCCCGGCTGAACTGCGTGTTGGCCAATGCGGCGTCGAAGTCGGTGCCGGTGTTGACTGCGGTGGCCGCGTCCGTCAACGCCACGCTGGAGGTGGCGCCCAGGCTGCTGCCATGGTCGAACACCGCGAACGTGTCGCCTGCGAAGCCTGCGTCCACCACGGTCAGGCGGGCCTGCATGCCGGCGGCCACCGTGAAGCTGAAGGACAAGGGGCTGCCGAAGTCCGGCGACAGGCTGTTCGCGTTGTCAATCCATTCCACGCCGAAGCTGGTGGCGTCCAGGTCGTTGACGTTGAACGCGCTCCAGCCGCCGTCGGCGGCCAGCGCCACGGTGGTGGCATGGGCGGCGGTGCAGCTGGCAGCGGTCAGGAGTGCGGCCTGCAACAGGCGTCGCAGTGCTGGGCGGGTCATGGGGGCTCCTTGGGTGTGGGTCTGCGCGGCACTATCGCGGCCGACCGTGACCATGGCGTGACGGAGTGCACATCAGGGAATCCAATTAAACCGTATAAACTGTATATATCGTTTATTAGGAGGACTCCCATGGCCACATCCACCCGCACCACCAAGCGTGCAACCACCGCGGCCAAGCAGGCCACCGTCGCGCAGCCGGCGGTCAAGGTCGCCGTGCCGCGCAAGGCGATCGCGAAGCCCGCCGCCAAGGCGGCAGCGGCGCCTGCCATGCCCAAGGCCCGCGCTGATGCCAAGGCGGCCGCCAAGCCGGCGAAGGACAAGCTGGTGCGCGACAGCTTCACGATCCCCGCCAGCGAATACGCCATGCTGGCGCAGCTGAAGCAGCGCTCGGTGGCACTGGCGCAGCCGGCGAAGAAGAGCGAGGTGCTGCGCGCCGGCCTGAAGGCGCTGGCGGCGCTGGACGATGCGGCGCTCAAGGCCGCGCTGGCGCAGGTGCCTACGGTGAAGACCGGCCGCCCGAAGGCCAAGAAGGGCGCGAAGAAGGCCTGACGCGGACCGGCGCCGCGCACGCCGGCGCTACGTCACCTTCAGTTTGGCGTCCGCCGCGTCGCCTTCGGGGAAGCGCAGCTTCAGCTGCTGCAGCGTGTCCTTCATCACCGTGGCGATCATCAGGTTGCGGTGCGTCTTGGAGTCCGCCGCCACGATGGTCCATGGCGCCCAGGTCGTGCCGGTGGCCGCGATGGCGGCCTCGTAGGCGCGCTGGTATTCGGCCCAGTGCTCGCGCACCGTGAGGTCATCGCGCTGGAATTTCCAGCGCTTGGCCGGGTCGTCGATGCGGGCCTGCAGGCGCTCGCGCTGCTTGTCCTTCGAGATGTGCAGCATGAACTTCACCACCACCGTGCCGGTCTCGGTGAGCATGCGCTCGAAATCGTTGATGTGGGTGTAGCGCTGGCGCGTCTGCGCCTCGTCGATCCAGCCGTTGACCACCGGCACCAGCACATCCTCGTAGTGGCTGCGGTTGAAGACCGTGATCTCGCCGGCTGCCGGCACTCGCTGGTGGATGCGCCAGAGCGGATCGCGCGCCTTCTCGTCCTCGGTGGGCGCCTTCCAGGCCGCCGTGTGCACGCCCAGCGGGCTCATGCGCCCGAACACACCGCGCAGGGTGCCGTCCTTGCCGCTGGTGTCCAGCGTGCTGGTAGCGCTTGAGCAGGCGGCGGGTGTCGGCGGGCAGACGGTCCATGCGCCAGGTGTGGCAAGTGCGGCGCCCGGATGCGTCATGAGCGCGACATCCCGGGCCCGAACAATCCTGCGGTTCGACCACCCACAACCACACCGGGAGATCCGCATGATCCGACGTTCCCCTCGCCACGCGCGGGGCGCACTGGTCAGCGCCGCGCTGCTGCTGTGCAGCCTGCAGGCGCAAGCCGACCCGCACAAGGTGCCCACGCTGAGCGGCTGGGCGCTGCTGCCCGCGGCCACCTTTGCCGACGGCCCCACCTCGGGCCAGTTCGCCGCCCCCAACCCCTATGGCACCCACCTGCCGCCCTATGTGGACAAGCAGCCGGTGCAGGGTTTTTCGGGCGTGCTGCCTGGCCCGGCGCCCGACACCTTCCGCGTGATGACCGACAACGGCTTCGGCGCGCAGGCCAATTCGGCTGACGCGCTGCTGCGCGTGTACACCGTGAAGGTGGATTTCCGCAGCCGCCATGGTGGCAGCGGCACGGTGTCGCCGGCCGGCTGGCTGGCCGGGCGGCCCACGTCCGATTTCAGCCGACGCACCCGCCTCACGCTGAACGACGCGCAGCACCAGCTCGGCCTGCCGATCCAGGCCGACCTCGAGCACTACTACGGTGACCCGGCCAAGCCGGCGGTGGCCCCGGAGATCCGCGCCGGCCGCCTGCTCACCGGCGCCGACCTGGACATCGAATCCATCCGGCGCGACAAGCAGGGCCACTACTGGTTCGGCGACGAGTTCGGCCCCTACCTGGTGAAGACCGACACCCATGGCACCGTGCTGCGTGCGGCCATCCCGCTGCCGGGCGTGTACGCGCCCGAGCACAAGGACGTGCGCGCGGGCGCCGCAGTGGCCAACCTGCCGGGATCCGGCGGCTTCGAGGGCATGGCGATCAACACCAGTGGCACGCGCCTGTACGCGCTGCTGGAAAAGGGCGTCGCCGGCGATCCGGCCAAGCTGCTGCGCATCAATGAGTTCGACCTGACCAGCGAAGCCTGGACCGGCACCACCTGGTTCTACCCGCTGGAGGCTGACGGCACGAACATCGGCGACATGACGGCGGTGGACGACCACCGCTTCATCGTGATCGAGCGCAACGGCGGCACCGCCACCACGCCCACCCCGCCCTTCAAGAAGCTCTACCTGATCGACATCGCAGGCGTGACCAACGGCGGCACCGTGGCCAAGACGGAGTTGGCCGACCTGATGAACCTGGCCGACCCGGACGACCTGAACGGCGACGGCAGCACGGTGTACACGCTGCCCTACGTGACCATCGAGGACGTGCTGGTGCTGGACGCGCGCACCTTGCTTGTGATCAATGACAACAACTTCCCGTATGGCGGCGGGCGGGAGCTGGCGTCGGACAACACCGAGTTCATCCGCATCACGCTGCCGCAGCGGCTGCAGCGCTGAACCCCGCGACCACATTGGGCAGGAGACAGCCAGCTGTAGCGCGCTCTCTGCGAGTGGAGCGGTTGACCTGCGCCAGTGACTCGAAGAAGGTGGGTGGCATGCCGCCGTGCCGCTGCAGCCAGGGCAGGGTGCCACCATGCGAGAGATTGAAGTGCAGCCAGACAAAGCCCGCAGCGCCCGGCTGGGCCAGCCAGTCCATGGCTTCCACGCAGCCAATCGCCTGCGCCGGCGGGCTGCCGAGACGGTAACCGCAGATCAGGCCGTGCTCGTCGGCCCCGTAGGGCGAGCCGCAGAACGGAGTGGCCGCGCTCATGCCTGCACCATCGTGCAGCAACGGGGCGGTGGGTGGCGTCGTGTCAAGGCCTTGGGTCATCGGCCCACCGGTTGCACACAGGCTTACTCACCGCGGCTGTGGACAACTGGAGGGGGTGGGGCTGGCCATGAGGCGATGTTGCGACCGGGCGATGACGGTTTTGTGACCGATGCACCCGCCCGCCCTTGACATGCGGCTGTCATCCCCCGCAGGCACGCTGCGCCACTTTGCAGACACACACAGGGATCACGATGCAGATGCAAAGGTTCGGCCGCCAGCTGGCGGTCATGAGCGCGTGCGTTTTCGCGGCCTGCGCCGCCATGGCGGCCGACACGCCGATCCACGCCATCCAGGGCAGCGGTGCCACCAGCCCGCTGGTGAGCCAGGTGGTCACCACCACCGGCGTGGTCACCAAGGTGATCAACAACGGCTTCTACCTGCAGGACCCGGCGGGCGACGGCAACCCGCTCACCTCCGACGGTATCTTCGTGTTCACCGGCAGCGTGCCCACGGTGCAGGCCGGGCAGCAGCTGCGCCTGAGCGGCAAGGTCACCGAGTTCAACACCGGCGCGGCCGGCAATGCGCACACCGCCGCGCGTCCGGTGACCGAGCTCACATCGGTCTCCGGCCTCACCGTGCTGGGCAGCGGCTTCGGCATCGCGCCGGTGGTGGTGTCGCTGCCGGAAGCGATGGATGGTGACCTGGAGCGCTACGAGGGCATGCTGGTCACGCTGGCCGGCCCGCTCACCGTGAGCCAGAACTACTTTCTCGGCCGCTTCGGCCAGGTGACGCTGTCGGCCGGTGGCCGCATGGAAACGCCGACGAACCGCCATCGCCCGGGCCCCGATGCACAGGCGCTCGCCAACGAGAACGCGCGCCGCCGCATCCTGCTGGACGATGGCAGCAGTGCGCAGAACCCCAACCCCATGCCCTACCTTGGCGTCGACAACACGCTGCGCGCCGGCGACACGGTGGCCAGCGTCACCGGCGTCATCGACTTCGGCCTGGCCACCGCCAGCAACGCAGAGCCGGGCGACTACAAGATCCACCCCACGGTGGTGCCGGTGTTCGTGCGCAGCAACCCGCGCACGGCCACACCGGAGGCGGTGGGCGGCAACCTCAAGGTGGCCAGCTTCAACGTGCTCAACTTCTTCACCACCTTCACCAACGGCGAGACGGCCGATGGCCGCACGGGCCAGGGCTGCACGCTGGACACCAGCACGTCGGCCTCCAACTGCCGTGGCGCGAACAACCGTGCCGAGTTCGAGCGCCAGCGCGCCAAGATCGTGAGCGCGCTGGCCGCCATCAACGCCGATGCGGTGGGCCTGATGGAGATGCAGAACAACGGCAGCACCGCCGTGCAGAACCTGGTGGATGCGCTGAACGCGCAGCTGGGCGCCGGCACCTACGCCGCGGTGCCCGACCCGGCCAGCGGCACCGGCACCGATGCCATCAAGGTCGCCATGATCTACAAGCCAGCCCGCCTCGCACGCGTGGGCGCATCCACCAGCGACACCACCAGCGTGCACAACCGCCCACCCCTCGCGCAGACCTTCGAGCTGGCCAATCATGAGCGCTTCACGCTGGTGGTGAACCACTTCAAGTCCAAGGGCTGCGACGGTGCGAGCGGGCCGGACGCCGACCAGGGCGACCTGCAAGGCTGCTGGAACAACCGGCGCCTGCAGCAGGCCGCTGCCACGCGCAGCTTCGTGGCCCGCCTGCAGGCCGCGAGCAACAGCAACGACGTGCTGCTGGTGGGTGACTTCAACGCCTATGCCAAGGAAGACCCGATCGTGGACTTCACGGGCGCGGGCTACGTGGACCTGGTGGGCCGCGACAACACCTTCGGCTACTCCTATGTCTTCGACGGCGCGGCCGGCCGGCTCGACCAGGCCCTGGCCACCGCATCGCTGGCCGCCAAGGCGGTGCGTGCCGCCGACTGGCACATCAACGCCGACGAGCCCGCGGTGCTGGACTACAACCTGGAGTTCAAGCAGCCGGCCTGCGCCACCTGCGCGCCCGACAACTACATGCCCACGCCCTACCGCTCTTCCGACCATGACCCGGTGGTGGTGGGCCTGAGCCTGTTCCGCACCATCGAGGGCACCGCCAACCGCGACAGCCTCACCGGCACCGCGGGCGACGACATCCTGATCGGCGGCCCGGGCGCCGACCTGCTCGCAGGCCGTGGCGGCATCAACGTGTACCGCTACCTCTCCATGCGCGATGCCGGCGACACGGTGGGCGACTTCGTGCCCGGCAAGGACCAGGTCGACCTGCGTGCGCTGCTGGCGTCCATCGGCTACACCGGCGCGGACGCCTTTGCCGACGCACGCGTGCGCCTGGTGGACGGCAGCGCCGGTGTGAGCGTGCAGATCGACAGCGACGGCCCGGGCGCTGGCGTGGCGCGGCCGCTGCTCACCTTGCAAGGCGTGTCCGCTGCGTCGCTGCAGCCGGCGCGCGACTTCATCCTGCGCTGAACACCCACTTCGATCGCATGCCCATGACCTCATCTTTTTTCCGTTCGGGCGCGCTCGCGCTTGCCGCCCTGGCCACGCTGCCCGCACAGGCCCGGCTCGTCAACGCCGACTTCAGCGCCGGCCTGGCAGGCTGGACCACCTGGGGCGATGCCACGGTGGACAGCACCGGCACACCCGCGGTGCTGCGCCTGAGCACGGCCTACCTCGACGACGCCGATGCGCCCTACAACCGCGCCGGCGTGGGCGCGTTGGCGGCGGGTGGCGCCGATGGCCTGGAAGTGGCCGCGGGCCTGGCGCCCGGCGCGCTGGACCGCGATGGCCACTTCGCTTACGAAGGTGCGCTGGCGCAGCAGACCTTCCTGTCGGCCGCCGGCGATCGCCTGAGCTTCCAGTGGAACCTGGCCACCCGCGACACCGACTTCGCCGACCAGGCCTTCCTGGTGCTCAACGGCTGCGTGATCTGGCTGGGCTCCAGCCTGGATGCGCACACCCCGGCGGGCGGTGACATGCTGTGGCAGACGGGCCTGCAGAGCTTCAGCGTCGCGCTCAGCGCCGGGCCCACCACGCTGAGCTTCGGCGTGGTGGACATGGGCGACTTCGGCGGCGTGTCCACCCTGCAGGTGCAGGGCCTGAACGTCAGCGCCGTACCGGAGCCGCAGTCGCTGGCCTTGCTGCTGGCCGGCCTGGCACCGCTGGGCTGGTGGGTGCGCCGCCGGCAGCGTGCAGCCTGAGGTAGAGCGGCGCCGCTGCGTGGCGCCTCTTCAGTGCAGGTCGGGTGAGCGCACGGTGATCAGCGTCAGCTGCGGCCCCTGGGCCTCGTCGCGCACGCGGAACCACCACACGCCGCCCTTCTTGATACGCAGCGGCTCCTGGGCCGAGCCCATCAGCAGACGGCGCGCCGCCAGGCCCAGCACCGGCTGGTGGCCTACCACCAGCACCGGCTCGCGGGAGTCCGGCCAGCGTGCGGCATCAAGCAGGCTGTCCACCGTGCCATCGGGTGCCAGCGGGGCGCAGGTCTTGAAGCGCCGGTCCAGCGCCTGAGCGGTCTGCTGGGTGCGCACGGCCGGGCTCACCAGGATGCGGGCCGTGGCTGGCAGCACCTGGTTGAGCCAATGTGCCATGCGCCTGGCCTGGCGCTCGCCCTTGGGGGTGAGCGGGCGAGCCAGATCGTCCTCGCCGTCGGCGGCTTGGCGCGCTTCCGCATGGCGCCAGAGGATCAGGTCCACGTTCCGCCCCTTCTTGCCTCCAGGTCACATCGACAGGTAGGCCGGCAATTTGCCGTCCTGGCCCTTGACCTTGGCAAAGCGCGCCACCAGCCGCGACTGCAGGCTCACCGGTATCGGCGCGAAGCCGGTGCCGCGGGTGAGCTCGTCGCCGTGCATGAAGCACCAGTAGAGAAAGCGCAGCGCGGGGCCGGCCTGCTCGGCCTGCGCCGGAGCCGCGTCCACCAGCACGAAGCTGGTCATCGTGATCGGCCAGGTGGCGGGGCCCGGGCGATCCATCAGCGGGGCGATGTCGTCGCCGCGCCGGGACAGATCACTTTCCAGGATGGCGGCGCGGAAGCCTTCCTCGCCCGCGGCCACCCAGCGGCCGGCGGCATTGCGCAGCTTGACCGAGGCGAGCTGGTCGCCCTCGGCCCGGTCATGGCTCACGTAGGCGATCGCACCGGGCGTGGACTTGAGCAGCCGCACGACGCCGTCGTTGCCGTCCGCGCGTGCCACCTCGCCCGGCCACTGGGGCAGCTGGTGCACGCCGACCTCGGCCGCGAACGCAGGCGACACGCCGGCCAGGTAGCGGGTGAAGCCCTCGGTGGTGCCGGATTTCTCGTTGCGCACCACCCGCCGGATCGGCAGCGCCGGCAACGCCGTACCCGGGTTGAAGGCCGCGATGCGCGGATCGTTCCAGTGCTGCAGCTTGCCGGCCATGATGAGGGCCAGCACGTCGCCGCTCAGTTGCAGGCGGTTGGGGCCGATGCCCGGCAGGTTGACCACCGCCACGATGCCGCCCACCAGCATCGGGATCTGCACCAGGCGGCGCTTGTTCAGCTCTTCCTCGGGCAGGGGCGAATCGCTGCCGCCGAAACTGACCACCCGGGCGCTGATCTTCTTCACACCATCACCGGAGCCGGTGGCGGTGTAGCGCACCGGGGTGCCACTGGTTCGGGCGAAGGTCTCGCCCCAGCGCTGGTACACCAGCGACGGGAAGCTCGCACCCGCCCCCAGCACGTCGGCCCATGCGGGCCCTGCACAAGCGGCGGCCAGCAGGCCGGCCGCCATGCCACGGGCCGCCCGTGCGGCCCTCGTTCCTCGTGTCATCACACGTCCCTCAACGTCGTCTGAATGGCGCCTGCCTCCCAAGAAAAAGCCGGCGCGGGGCCGGCTTGCAACAGACAGGTCTTGATCGATGTTCTTTGCGGCATTGGACCTGCCGTCTATGACCGCCGTGTGACAGCGGCCGCCATCGCGCGCGATGGACCTGCCGTGACACGCAGCCACGCCACAATGCGCCCGATGCAGGACAAGCCCCCCACCGCCGCGCATGTGCCGCTGGCCGCCATCGACATCGGCTCCAACAGCTTCCGGCTCGAGATCGGGCAGCTCGAAGAAGGCCGCTACCGCCGCATCGACTATGTGAAGGACACCGTGCGCCTGGGCGCCGGCCTGGGGCCGCAGGCGCAGCTCAGCGAGGAGGCGGCGCAGCGCGGCCTGGCCTGCCTGGCGCGCTTTCGCGAGCGGCTGGTGGGCTTTGCGCCCTGGCAGGTGCGGGCGGTGGCCACGCAGACGCTGCGCGAGGCGAGCAACCGCGACGACTTTCTGAAGCGCGGGCAGCAGGCGCTGGGGCAGCCGATCGAGGTGATCTCCGGCCGGGAGGAAGCGCGCCTGATCTATGCCGGCGTGGCGCACCTGCAGCCGTCACCCAAGCCGCGGCTGGTGATCGACATCGGCGGGCGCTCCACCGAGCTCATCCTCGGGCGTGGGCGCAAGCCGCTGGCGGTGGAGTCGTTCCCGGTGGGCAGCGTGGGGCTGTCGATGCGCTACTTTGCCGACGGGCGGCTCACGGCCGATGCCTTCCGTGCCGCGCAGGTGGCCGCTGGGGCGCAGATCGAGGAATCCATTGCCACCTTCGGCGCGCGCCATTGGCGCGAGGCGCTGGGCTCGTCGGGCACCGCCGGCGCGGTGTCGCAGGTGCTGGCCGCTGAAGGCGTGACGGACGGGCGCATCACCCCGCAGGCCCTGGCCTGGTGCATCGAGCGCTGCCTGGCCGCCGGCCATGTGGACAAGCTGGCCTTCGCCGGCCTGCGCGAGGATCGCCGGCCGGTGATCGCGGGCGGCCTGGCCATCCTGTACACCTTGTGCGCGCTGCTGGGCATCCGCGCGCTGCAGCCCGCCAAGGGTGCCTTGCGGCAGGGCGTGATCATCGACCTGGATGCTCGCCTGCGCGCCGCACAAAGCCAGCACCCGCTGGACATGCGCGACACCACGGTGCGTGAGCTGCAACACCGCTTCGGCGTGGACATCGCGCAGGCGCGCCGCGTGGAAGCCGCCGCGCTGGCGCTGCACGATCGCCTGGGCTCAGCGCCGGCCGGCGGCGAGGCGCGCCGCGAGCTGGCCTGGGCCGCCGCGCTGCACGAGATCGGCATGCTGGTGTCGCACCACGACCACCACCGCCACAGCGCCTACCTGCTCACGCATGCGGACGCGGCAGGGTTTTCGCAGAGCCAGCAGCGGCGCATCGGCGCGCTGGTGCTGGGGCAGCGGGGCGGGCTGCGCAAGGTGGAAGCGGAATTGGCGTCACCCGGATTCGCGCATCAGCTGCTGTGCCTGCGGCTGGCGGTGATTGCGGCGCATGGGCGGCATGACGTGGACATCGGCGGCTGGCATCTGGCGCCGGCCGGGCAGGCGGTGGAGCTGCGCGTGGTGGGGCCGGACCCCAAGGCGCTGCACCTGCTGCGCGAGGAGGCGGCGCACTGGCAGAAGGTGCAGGGGGTGGAGCTGCGGTTGGTGGAGATGCACTGAGCCGCACGCTGGTAGCACGGCGCACGTATCAACCATCCACGACCGCGACCGCATCAACCTCGATCAGATAGTCGGGAGACAGGGCCACAACACCCACCAGCGTGTCGGCCGGCTTGTGATCCCCGAACAGCGACACGCGTGCCGCTTCGATGATCGGAAGGTGCTCGTCGCGCCTGTAGTCGACAACGTAGATGGTGATCTTGGCAACATGCCGGGGAACGGCACCTGCGGCTGCAAGGGCTCGGCCGAGGTTTCCGAACACTTGGCGCGCCTGGGCCGCAAAATCACCGCGGCCAACAAGTTTTCCGTGTACATCTTCGGGTTCCTGGCCTGCGACAAATACCAGCCTGGTGCCCGTCGCTACGACGACCTGGGTGTAGGTTTGCGGAGTGGGAAGATCCCGGGGGTTGATGCATTCGAGCGCCATTTGTTTGCGACCTTCAGTGGGATGGACAACGATTCGTCTTGCCGGCTCGCGAGCCAGCTTGGCTTGCCGCGAATGGGTGTAGCCGCTCGTCCTCATGACGTCAAGGCCGCGTTCGTTCAAGCACGCGCCAAGGCCGTGGCGGGGGCACCGCGCCGCGATCGCAGTCTTTGGGGTGAGCTTCGAGCCCGCAAACGCGGCGGATCGAGGGCGGCTACACCATCCTTGAATTGCCCTCGCGCGAGGCGGCGGTGGCCTGGGCCGCGAAGATCGCGGCGGCGTGCCGGTGTGATCAGGAACTGCGCGAGTTCATGTAACCCGATGTCATGAACCCGCCGCTCACGCCGGAGGCGCATGCGTCCAGTGCAGCTCCATCAGGTCACCCACGCGTTGCAGCAGCTGCCGCACGTCGATCGGCTTGGGCAGGAAGGCGTTCGCACCCGCCGCGACGTGGCGCTCGGCGTCCGACGCCGACACCGTCGCCGACACCAGCAGCACGGGGACCGCTTCGAGTGACGGCGTGCGGCGCAGGTGCTGCGTGGCCTGCACACCATCCAGGCGGGGCATGACAATGTCTGCGATGACGAGGTCGGGGCAGGCCATGCGAGCGCGTGCCAGCAAGGCTTCGCCGTCCTCGGCTTCGTCGACCACAAAGCCGAGCGAACCCAGCAGATCGGTGAGGACCGCGCGGTTGGCCGGGACGTCGTCGGCGACCAGCACGCGGCGCCGGCGGCCCTCGTAGCCCACCACCTCGGCGTACGCTGCACCGTCCGGCAGCTGCTGCCCGACGACGGACAGGCGGATGTCGAACCAGAAGCGGCTGCCCTGTGCCGCATGGCTTTGGACGCGGATGTCGCCCCCCATGGCGCGCACCAGCTGGCGGCTGATCGCCAGGCCGAGACCCGTGCCGCTGGCGCGGCGTGCGGCCTGGCCCACCTGCTCGAACGGCAGGAAGATCGTCTCGAGATGCTCGGCGTCGATGCCGACCCCGGTGTCCTCCACCTCGAACCGCAGCAACGCCGTGCCGCTGCCCCTGTCGAGCTGGGTGACGCGCAGGCGAATCTCCCCCTGGTCGGTGAATTTCACCGCGTTGCCCAGCAGATTGAGCAGCACCTGGCGCAGGCGCCGTTCGTCGGTTCGCACGGCGGCCGGCAGGTCGGCCGGTGTGTCGCAGCGGAAGCGCACCTTCTTCTCGTCGGCCTTGACGCGAACGATGTCCGCCACGACACGAAGGAACTCGCTGAGTTGCACCGGCGCCTCGACGAGGTCCACCTTGCCCGCCTCGATCTTCGCCAGGTCGAGGATGTCGTTGATGAGCGCCAGGAGATGCTCGCCGCTGCGCTGGATGGTCTGCAGGCCCAGCCGCTGGCGTTGGGTCAGGTTCGGATCGGTCTGAAGGATCTGCGCGAAGCCGAGCACGCCGTTCAAGGGAGTGCGCAGTTCGTGGCTCATGCTGGCCAGGAAGGCGCTCTTGGCGTGGTTGGCCACCTCCGCCTGCTCCTTGGCCTGGGTCAACTCCGCGGTCCGTTCGGCGACCAGGTCGGCCAGGTGGTCCTGATGCCGCTTCAGCTCGGCCTCCACCCGCTTGCGCTCGCTGATGTCGCTGGCGAAGGTCTCGACAAGAAGGGGCTGGCCGCCGGCATCGCGGACCAGCCGGGTGCTGATGGCCACCCAGAGCGAGCTGCCATCCTTGCGGCGCAACTGCAGCTCGCACCCCTCGACGGTGCCCCGCTCCAGCAAGGCCGACATGATGAGGTCGCGCTCCTGCGGCCGAACGTAGAGTTGGCGGCGCACGTCGGTCATGCGGTCGAGCAGTTCGTCCACCCACTCGTAGCCCAGCATCCGGGCGAACGCCGGATTGGCCGTCAGCATCTGCCCCTGCAAGGAGACCCGGAAGATGCCTTCGAGCGCATCTTCGACGGTGCTCTGGTACTCCTCCTCGCTGCGGCGCAGCGCGTCCTCGGCGCGCTTGCGCTCGGTGATGTCGGTCGACATGCCGCAGATGGCGGCGGCCCGCCCCTGTGCGCCGAGCAGCGGAAACCGGACCGTCAGGAACGTGCTCGGGTCGTCCTCGATCGCAGACGCTTCTTCGTCTTCTTGCGCGCAACCGCGGGCGAGCACGGCCTGGTCGAGGATGCGCCGCCGTGCGGCCTGCTCGGGCGGGAAGAGCGCGGCGTCGGTCTTACCGACGATCTCGCAGGCCCGCAGGCGATGCATCTCCTCGAAGCGGCGGTTGACCAGGAGGTAGCGCCCTTGGCGGTCCTTCACGTGGATCGCCGCGGGGGACTGGTCCACGATCGACTGCAGCAGGCCCTGCCAGCCGGCGAGCGCCTCGCTGGTGTCATTTCCGACCGGATCCGCCATGGACATCGTCGCGGCCTGGGCAACGCGCCCCCATTTGGGGCGCCGAAAAATTGTAGCCACCCCGCCCGTCCTGCGCCATGGCCGTGTGCCAGCCCCTGCGAGACCTACCCCGCCACCCGCATCACCAGCCTGCCTTCCTCCCACCCCCACCGATGCGTCGGCTTCAAAGCCCCGATGAATTCCTCATCGTGCGAGGCCACCACCACCGCGCCCTCATACGCCTGCAGCGCCCGCTGCAAGACCAGCGTGGTGTCCAGGTCCAGGTGATTGGTCGGCTCGTCCAGCAGCAGCAGCCGCGCCGGTTCACCACGCCACAGCGCACAGGCGAGCGCGGCCTTCAACCGCTCACCGGCGCTCAAGTGGCCCATCGGCATGGTCACGCGCGGGGCGTCCAGCCGCAGTTGTGCGAGCCGGGTGCGCAGCTCGCTGGCGCGTAGCGGGCAATTCAAGGTGCGCAGGCGGTCGAGCAGTGACACGTCGGGTGGCAAGGTGTCGTCCTGGTCGAGCGTGGAGAACGGCACCGCCGTCAACGCTTGCCCAGCCCTGGGCGCCAGCGTGCCGGCCATCACACGCAGCAGCGTGCTCTTGCCGCAGCCGTTAGGCCCGGTCAGGGCCACGCGCACCGGCCCTGTGAGCGTCACATCGAGCGGGGGCACATCCACATGCGGGAGCCGCAGTGATTCGAGCTGCAACACCAGCTTTGATTCAGGCACCCGGCAGGCCGGTAGCGCCAGGAAGATCGCCGGCACCTGCACCACACGCTCTGCTGCCGCGCGCACCACGGTGTCCAGCGACTGGCGTTTGTCGGCATGCCGGTGCGCCTCCCGGGCGCCGGTGGCCTCCGCCCGCTCGCGCATGCCGTTGATCACCATGCCCGGCAGGTTGGCCGTGCGCGCCAGACGCCGCCCTCGGGCGTGCCGGCGCTGCAGTGCGTCGTGCTCGCGCCGCAGTTTGGCGAGTGCCGCATCGCGTTCATTGCGTGCGTGCGCCAGGGCCGCTTCCGCGGCTGCGGCCTGGCCGTCGCGCTGCGCCACATACAAGCCGTAGTCGCCGCCGTAGGTGGCCAGCCCGCGTGGCGTCAGCTCCACGATGCGGTCCACCGCGCGCAGCAGCTTGCGGTCGTGGCTGATGACCACCACCGTGCGGGTGCACGCCAGCAGCCACGCCAGCAGCCAGGCGCGGGCGTCGGCGTCGAGGTGGTTGCTGGGCTCGTCCAGCACGATGCTGTCGGCCTCGGCGGCCATGGCGCCAGCCAGCGCCACGCGCATGCGTTCGCCGCCGCTCAAGGTGGCCATGGTGTCGTGCGGGCCCAGGCCGGGCAGCCCCGCATCCGCCAGGGCCTGCGCCACCCTGGCCGGCAAGTCCCATTGCAGGTCGGCGAGCAGCAGGTCGTCTGCGGTGGCGCAGCCGGCGTTCAGCCGCTCCACGGCGGCCAGCGTCTCGCCCACGCCCATCGCTTGCGCCACGGTGCGGTCGTCCTGCAATGCCAGCGGCGGCGCCACGAGGTGCACGCGGCCCATGCATTCCGCCAGGCCGCTGGTGGGCAGCATCAGTGCGCACAGGATGCGCGCCAGCACGCTCTTGCCGACGCCATTGCGCCCGACGATGCCCAGCCGCCCGCTTGAGACCGACAGCGACAGCGGCTCGCGCCACAAGGGCCGGCCATCGGTCAGGGCCCATTGCACGTCCTGGAGACGGAAGGAGAGGGAAGAAGGAGATGAATTCGGGCCTGCAGAATGAGGAGCAGGCACCCCGGCCGCACTGCGGCTCGTGGTCGACAACGATGACATGGAAAGCTTTCCGTGAAGCGGCAAGCGCCACGCCACAAGAAGCAGGTGGCGTGGGTCGGCGTTCGGGGAAAGGCTTAGATCCGCATCGGAGTAACGTCGTCGGCTTGGGGAAGGGGCGCGATATTAAGCCGCGGTCTGGCGGCTGGTCAACCGGCAAGACGCATCACAAGGCAACAGCATGAACGCCGATCAGCTGAACCGCTGCATCAGCGCCTGCTGTGCGCTCACGCCGTCCTCGGACTTGCGGCGATACGAGCCATCGGCCGCCAGCTCCCAGGTGTCGCGTTCGTCGTGCAGGTAGGGCACCAGGCACTCGTCGATCACGCGCTGGCGCAGGGCGGGGTCGCGCACCGGCCAGGCGAGCTCGATGCGCCGGAGCATGTTGCGGCTCATCCAGTCGGCGCTGGAGAGGTACAGCGCTTCATGCCGGTCGTCCTCGCCCCAGCGGAAGTAGAAGATGCGCGAGTGCTCGAGGAAGCGGCCCACCACCGAGCGCACGCGGATGCGCTCGGTGACCTCCGGCACGTCCGGCGCCAGCATGCAGGCGCCGCGCACCACCAGGTCCACCCAAGCGCCGGCCCGGGCCGCGCCCACCAGGGCGTCGATCAACGCCCGGTCGGTGAGCGCGTTGCACTTCACCACCACGCGGGCGGGCGCGCCGTGGCGGGCCGCCTGGGTCACCTGGGCCAGGTGCGCCAGCATCTTGTTGTGCAGGCCGAACGGCGCGGTGAGCAGGTGGCGCGGCGGCTTCACCGTGGTGAGGCTGGCCAGCTGGTGGAACACCGCATCGGCGTCGGCCGTGATGTCCGGGTCGGCAGTGAAGTAGCCGATGTCGGTGTACAGGCGCGCCGTCTTCGCGTTGTAGTTGCCGGTGGACAGGTGCACGTAGCGGCGCAGGCTGGTGCTGCTGCCGCCTCGCTTCTTGCCTTCACGTCGTGTCACCAGCAGCAGCTTGGCATGTGTCTTCAGGCCCACGATGCCGTACACCACCTGGGCGCCCACCGCCTCCAGCCGCTCGGCCCAGTTGATGTTGGCTTCTTCGTCGAAGCGGGCCATCAGCTCCACCACCACCATCACTTCCTTGCCGCGCCGCGCGCCTTCGATCAGCAGCTCCATCAGCACCGACTCGGTGCCGGTGCGGTAGATGGTCTGCTTGATGGCCAGCACGTCCGGGTCGTTCACCGCCTCGCGCAGGAACTGGATCACCGGCTCGAAGCTTTCGAACGGATGGTGCAGCAGCAGGTCGCCTTCACGCAGGCGCTTGAGCACCGAGCTGTGCTTGGGCAGCCGGCCCTCCGGCCAGCGCGGCTCGAAGGCCGGAAAGCGCAGCGCGGGCGCATGGGATTGGTCGATCAGCTCGTTCAGCCGCACCAGGTTCACCGGCCCGTTCACGCGGTACAGCGCCGCCTCCGGCAGGGCGAACTGCTGCAGCAGGAAGGTGGCCAGGTCGGGCGGGCAGGTGTTGACCACCTCCAGCCGGATGGCCTGGCCGAAGTGGCGCGTGGTCAGGCCCGAGCGCAGCGCCTGGCGCAGGTTGGTCACCTCCTCGTCGTCCACCTCCAGGTCGGAGTCGCGGGTGACGCGGAACTGCGAGAAGGAGGTGACGGTGCGGCCTCCGAACAGCTCCTCCAGGTGCGCGCGGATCACGCTGGACAGCAACACAAAACCCTGCATGCCGCGGGTCAGGTGGTCGGGCAGGCGGATCACCCGCGGCAGCACGCGCGGCACCTTCACGATCGCGATGCTGTTCTTGCGCCCGAAGGCATCGCGCCCATCCAGGCGGGCGATGAAGTTGAGTGACTTGTTGGCCACCTGCGGAAACGGATGTGCCGGGTCCAGCCCCACCGGCACCAGCAGCGGCCGCACCTGCGTCTCGAAGAACTGCGCCACCCAGGCGCGCTGGGCGGCGTTGCGCTGCGAATGGTTGAGCACCACGATGCCCTGCTGCGCCAGCGTGGGCATCACGTGTTCGTTGAACACCTGGTACTGCTCGTCGATCAGCTCATGGGCAGCCTGCGCCACCGAGAGCAGGTCCCCCGGCGACACGCCGGTGCCGGGCTGGCGCGCGGCCTCCATGAAGTCGGCGAAGCGCACCTCGAAAAATTCGTCCAGGTTGGACGACACGATGGTCACGTAGCGCAGGCGCTCGAGCAGCGGCACGTCCGGGCGCAGGGCCTGCGCCAGCACGCGGCGGTTGAACTCGAGGATCGACCGCTCGCGATTCAATAGCGGCACCATGAAGCCAGGCTGGCGCGGATCGGAGGTGCTGGTCATCGCGCCAATTTATGAAGCTATTGCGACAGCTTGATGACACTGGTCACCAGCTGTATCGGCGACCGCAGGCTACGCCCCCATGAATCGGCGGCGGTAGGTGTCGGGCAGGTCGGCCACGCGCAGCAACAACGGCAGGTCGGCGGTGTTGAAGTCCGGGTCCCAGGCCGGTGCGCTCAGCAGGCGCGCGCCGCACTTGAGGTAGCCCTTCACCAGCGCCGGTGGCTCCACCGCCAGGTCGCTGCGCAGCGCCTCCACCGGCAGCGGCAGGCGCGGGGTCACCCGCTCCGCCGGCGGCACCAGATGGGATGCCTTCAGCTGCTGCCACACGCTGGCCGCGGTGTGGCCACCGTCGGCCATCGGGATGCTGGCGCAGCCGATCACCGCCGCCACGTTGTTGGCGTGCATGAACTCCGCCAGCTTGCTCCACATGAGCAGGATCACGGCGCCGCGCCGCCAGTCCGGGTGCACGCAGGAGCGGCCCAGTTCGGCCATGTAGGGCCGCAGCCGGCCCAGCGACGACAGGTCGAATTCCTCCTCGGTGTAGTAGCCGCCCAGGCGCTGCGCGGCCGCCGGCATCATCACCCGGTAGGTGCCCACCAGCATGCTGGGCCCGGCAGCGGTTTCCGCGGTGCGCACCAGCAGGTGTTCGCAATGCGCGTCGAAGCGGTCGGCGTCCAGCCCGTCCGGCGTGCCGGGTGGCGGCTGCAGCCGCGCGCCCATTTCGCCAGCGAACACCTGGTGGCGCAAGCGCTGCGCGGCCTGCACCTCGTGCTCGTGGCGGGCCCACACGACTTCCAGCGTACCGGGCTGCGCACGGGTCGCGGTAGATGGTGGAGTGCCTGCGCGCGCGGCCGGCTGCTGCAGGGAGGGATGGTTCACCAACGACTCGTTCATCTGCGCCTCGTGCGGGACTGGGGGTTGGCGCGATGCTGCCGGCGGGCGGTGACCTGGGCATGACGCGGCGATGACACGCCAGTGACGTCGCGCCGTCATCGCACCGTCACGGCACGGCCGGATGGTCGGGCGCTTGGCACACCTCTCCAGAAAGCGGTGCGATGCCGCTTGCGCGGCGTGACCCCCTTTGTTGCGGTGTGGCCCGCGCAATCCGGTGTGATCGACAATTCCCGCAACTACAAGTAACGGGGGGAGTGGTCGATGGAATATCCGGCGTTCGAGCAGATGGTTGGCCAACTCGAAGTGGCCATCGATCAGAAGCCAGTGTCCTACCGCATCAAGGTCTTGCTGCTGGTTCTGGTGGGCTTCGGGATCATCGCCTTGATGATGGCGGCTGCCGGAGTGACGCTGCTTGCACTCGTCGCCGTGCCGATTGCGCTGTGGTCTGGAGGCTTCCATGCCTGGGCCGCCTATCTTTGGCTCGCCAAGTTCCTGCTGATCCTGGCGATTCCAGTGTGGCTTCTCATCAGGTCGACCACTTCCGCGCTGTTGACCCGGTTGCCGGTGCCCGAAGGAGTGGAAGTGCGACGCTCCGATGTGCCGGCGCTGTTCGACGCCATCGACGCGATCCGCAGCCGCATGAGAGGGCCGCGTTTCCACCATGTGCTTGTCACCGACGACCTCAACGCGGCAGTGGTCCAGCGGCCTCTTTTCGGGCTCTTCGGCCCCTCTCGGAACTATCTGATCCTCGGCCTGCCGTTGCTGGAAAGCCTGCCGCCCGCGGAGGCGTCAGCGGTGGTCGCGCATGAATACGGCCACCTCTCCGGTGCGCATGGACGATTCGCGGCGTTCGTCTACCGCCTGCGGATCACCTGGGCCACGGTGCACGGGGTGTCGCGCCAATGGCAAGGGTTCGGCGGCAAGGCGCTGGGCAGGCTGGTCGAATCGTACGCGCCGTACTTCAATGCATACACCTTCGTTCTGGCGCGGGCCAACGAGTATCAGGCAGACGCTGCGGCGGCCGAACTGGTTGGCAGCCAGGCGACCGCCAGCGCATTGAAGCGGGTTGACGTGACCAGCGCGCACTACGGCAAGTTCATTCGCCAAACGTTCCGCAAGACCTTGGAGAGCCCGACTCCTCCGGACAACATTGCGGTTCAGTGGGCCAGCGCGGCGACCCAGGTCTGCGCCGAGGAGGCGCGCCGATGGCTGAAGCGAGCCGTGGCGCACAAGGCCGGCGTCGCAGACACGCACCCCTCGTTGCGGGACCGCCTGAAAGCGTTGCAGTGCACGGCGCCTGCCGACCTGGAAGAGGTACCGGTCTGGACTGGCGGACCGAGCGCCGCGCAAGCCTGGCTGGGGCCCCAGCTGAGTCCCGTTCGGGACCGGGTTCAGGCCCGGTGGAGGGACGATGTTCGTGATGCCTGGCGCCAACGCCATGAGACGGTGCTGAAGCAGCGAGCCCGCCTCGCCGAGCTTTGCGGGATGACCAGCCCAACACAAGAGCAGCATTCCGAGCGTCTTCGCCTGCGGTTGGATCTCGAAGCCCTGTCGGACTTCGAAGCCGACCTGGCCTCGTTTGCCGCGGCGTATCCCGCCAGCGTGTTGGGCCCGTATCTGGAGGGGGAGTGGCGACTGTCCATGGGCGACGAAATGGGCCTGGCGTGCCTGGAGCGTGCGATGGAGTTGGATGCCGACGCGGTGAAACCCGCTTGTGAAAAGGCGTTCGAGTACTTGCGGGAGCGCGAAGATGCGAGAGCGGATGCCTATCAGGAGCGCTGGCTCCAGCGGGACCGCTGGGAACAGTCGGTGCATCCGGAGTTGCGTGAGCTCAATGTCGACCATGAGTTGAGCGATCCGGAATTGACTGACGAGCAGCGGTCCAAGGTGGAAGCACTGGTGCAAGCCAACCATGCCGGCGTTGCGCACGCCTACATCGCGCGGCGCATCCTTCCGTCGGATGCCACGGTGCTCACCTACGTCCTCGGCCTGGAGCTTGAGCCCGCGCCGCCTCGATTGGAGATGCCGCATGAAATCGTGTCCCGATTGGCGGACACGGGCGGGTGGCCGGTGCACTTGATCGTGTGCACCTTGGACGGCAAGAACGCCAAACTGAAGCCGCGGCTCCAGGCGTTGCCGAGTGCGCGGATCGAACTCCACCCCTAGCGCTGCGGCGCGATGCGCACCTCCAGGAGGGACTCGCCGCAGCCGGCCCGTGGACCGCGGCATGTCCGGCGAATCAGCCGGGCGATGCGTCTCCAAACACCTCCAGCGCCGACCCGTCCAGCGAGCGCAGCATGTCGACCGCGTCCACCGCCTCACCCAGCGCCAACGCGCCGCTGCGCCGGTAGGCGGGGGCCATCAGGCGCTGGGCGGCTTCGATGACGACGGGTGCCGTCACGGCGTAGATGTCCTGCCCGCGCACGCCGGCGGTGCGGGTGATGCCGTGCTGCACCAGGCGCACCACCAGCTCGAAGCGCTGCGCCGAGCGGCCGCTATCGTCCGCGGCCGTCGGCGCCGGTGTGGCCGCGTCGCGGATGTCGGCCAGCGCCGAGCGGTTGAGCAGGGAGCGGATCTCGCGGGCCTTGAGGTGGCGGGACAGCGTGATCACTTCGCTGAAGGGCATCTGCGTCATGGCCTGCGGCCCCAGCGGCGCGGAGAACACCCAGTTGGCCACGTCGGCCGAAGGCTGAAGCGGCGCCAGGCGGCCATCCCGCACCACCACCCGCGGCACCGTGTTGCGCTCGCCCGTCTTGCGCGTGCCGCTGGTGGGCCACCAGCGGTCCAGGGCGATCGCCACCGTGATCTCGTCGATGTCACCCTCAGCGGCCAGGGCGCTGGCCAGCAGGTCGGCGAGGCCGCCGTAGAAGGCCGCGGCGGGGATCACGGCCCTGCCGGCGGCGCGCGCCGGTGCGTCGAGTTCGGTGAAGCTCGCCAGGGCGCTGGCCTGCTCTGCCGTGACGTCGATGTAGTGGCAGCCGGCACGCAGCGCGGCCTGCGCCACGGCCGCCGCGGTGTCCAGGAACGGGCCGGCGCAGTTGATCACCACCGCGCAGCCGGCGAAGGCGCGTTCCAGGCTGGCGGGATCGTCCAGATCGGCAGTGCGCTGCGGCACGATGGGGGGCAGGGCCTCGGCGAGCCGTGCGGCGCTGCGCCCGACCGCCACCACGGGCAACCCGCGGCGCTGCGCTTCCTGCACGACAAACCGGCCGGTGTGGCCGGTGGCGCCGTACACCGCGATGAATTTGCTGGTGGAGTTCATGTCGAGCCTTCCTATGGTGAGTGATACAGACCTGTCTGTGCTTGTAATGTGACAGACAGGTCTGTATCGTGTCAAGCATGCGCACTCCTGCCGGCTCCCGCACTCGCCCCGATCCTTTGGCCATCAGCCGCTCCCGGCCGGCCGCCAAGCGCCCTGCCGTGGCACGGGCCCGCGCCACAGGTGCGCCGGCCACCGAGCCGGCCGCCGAGGTGCGCGACCGCATCCTCGACACCGCCTCCCGCCTTTTCTACGAGCGCGGCGTGCGCGCGGTCGGTGTCGACCTGGTGGTGCTGGAGGCGGCGGTGGCCAAGACCAGCCTCTACCGCTACTTCCCCACCAAGGACGACTTGATCGTCGCCTTCCTGGAGCGGGAGGACGTGGACTTCTGGGCCCAGTGGGACAGCGTGTCCGCGCAGTTCGCCGACGACCCCGCCGGCGAGCTGGACGCGCACATGTGCTGGATTGGCGAACGCCTGGCCCGCTCCAACTACCGCGGCTGCCCGCAGATCAATGTGGCCGCCGAGTTCGCTGAGCACGACCACCCGGCCCGCGAGGTCGCGCGGCGGCACATGCAGGCGTTGCGCAGCCGCCTGCACGTCATCGCCAAGCGGCTGCGCGTGCCCCGGCCACAGCAACTGGCCGCGCAGCTGGCGGTGCTGGTGAACGGTGCCTTTGTCAGCGCCGGCCTGCTCAGCCCCGACGAAGCCACCGGGGTGTTGCGGGCCGCTTTGAAGGCCTTGCTGGCGGGTGCGAAGGCCGGCGCCTGAGGGTTGACCCCTGCGCGCAGCCATAACGCCCGCCCAGTTGTCCGGATCGCCGGACATGGTGCAGCAGCGGATACCCCAGCCGGTCGGCCGCGCGCAAAAACCGCTCAGCAGATCACGTGGCGGCCCATCCGCCCCTACTTGGCGGACAGCGCCAGGAGGGGTGACCCCGTAGAGCGGCCCGGCCCATTGGAGAACAATCCCAGCCAGGGATGGCTCCGGCCGGGATCATGCCGTTCACCAACCTCTTTGCTCCGAAGGACAGGGGGCGCCAGGCGCAGCGGCGCTTTGCGTTGGGGGTGATCCTTGTCAACGTGGCGGTGGCCGGCCTGCTGGCGCTGCTGGTGTACCTGGTGCTGGCCGCCAGCCGGCGGGCCTATGAGACGCAGGCGCGCGACACCGCGGAGGGCCTGGCCGCCGTGGCCCAGCTGAACGTCGCGTCCGAGCTGTCGCGGGTGGACAACCTGCTGCGCGCCGCGCTCGGCGAGCTCGACGCCGGGCGCCAGGCGGGCCGCCTGGACGACGACACCGTCAACCGCATCCTGGCCCGCCACCGCGAGCTGCTGCCCGGCGTGGAAGGGCTGCGCCTGGCCGACGCGCAAGGCCGGGTGCGCTGGGGCAACGACCTGCCAGCCGGTGCCCCGGTGGACATCTCCGACCGCGA
Organism: Ideonella sp. BN130291; assembly: GCF_036231905.1. Classification (NCBI taxonomy): domain Bacteria; kingdom Pseudomonadati; phylum Pseudomonadota; class Betaproteobacteria; order Burkholderiales; family Sphaerotilaceae; genus Ideonella; species Ideonella sp. BN130291. The sequence goes on from NZ_JAZARE010000004.1 coordinate 439,683, forward strand.
CTACTTTGCTCAGGCGCGCCAACGCGCGGACGGCGCAGCGGTGATCGGCGGGCCGGTGAAGTCACGTGTGTCAGGCAACTGGGTGGTGGCGCTGGTGCACGCCGTGCGATGGGAAGGCCGCTTCGACGGCGTGTTGTTCGCCACCCTCGCAGTGGACCATTTCCAGCGCCTGTTCGCCCGCTACCACCTGGTGGAACGGGATGCGATCACGCTGCGCACCAGCGACCTGCGGCTGGTGGCGCGCCATGCGCCGGGCAGCACGGCCGCATTGAGCATCGGCAGCACTTCAGTGTCGGCGGAACTCCGCGCCGCGATGGCGCGCAACATCAGCCATGGTGCCTTCGTGTCCCGCAATCTCCCCGACGGCGTGGAGCGCACCGCGGCCTTCCGGCAGGTGGACGGCTGGCCCTTCGTGGTGATCACCGGCCTGGGAAACGAGCGCTTCTTCGCACCGTGGCGCGCGCAGGCCCGGCAGGTCGCCCTGCTGGCGCTGGTGGCCTGGCTGCTCACGGCCGTGGCCACCTACTCGGTGTACCTGTCGTGGCTGCGCCAGTCGCACAGCATGCGGGCCCTGGCCGCGCAGACCCGCCGGGTGCAGACGCTGCTGCGGGTGGCGAGCGACGGCATCCACATCCTCGACCACACCGGGCGGCTGGTGGCGATGAGCGACTCCTTCGCGCAGATGCTGGGCTCCACCAGCCAGCAGCTGCTCGGCCGCCACGTGAGCAGCTGGGACGCCAACCAGGGCGAGGCCCGCATCTCGGCCTGGCTGGCCACGATCCGCAACGGTGACCGCCAGCTGGTGGAGGTGCAGCACCGGCGCGACGACGGCCGCATCCTCGACGTGGAGCTGGCGCTGAGCGTGGTGGACATCGACGGCGAGCTGATGGTGTTCGGCTCGGCACGCGACGTCACCGAACGCAAGCGCCTGCTGGCGTCGCTGGAGGCATCGTCGGCGCAGGCGCGCCAGCTGCTGGCCGAGCAGACCGCCATGCTGAACAACGACATCGTCGGCATGGCCAAGCTGCGCGATCGCACCGCGCTGTGGACCAACCGGGCGCTGGAGCGCATGTTCGGCTACGCCGCCGGCGAACTGCAAGGCCGCTCCTCGCGCCTGCTGTACCCCAGCGACGCCGCTTTCGAGGCGCTGGGCCGGGAGGCGTATGCCGCACTGGCCGCCGGCCAGAACTACCGCACGCAGCTGCAGCTGCAGCACAAGGAGGGGCACCTGCTGTGGATCGACCTCAGCGGGGTGGCCCTGTCGGACGGCCTGTCCTTCTGGATGATGGTGGACATCACCGCGATGAAGGAGGCGCAGGCGCGCATCGAGCACATTGCCTTCCACGATGCGCTCACCCAGCTGCCCAACCGCCTGCTGCTGGCCGACCGCCTGCACCAGGCGATTGCCGCGGCCGTCCGGGCGGGCACCCGCACGGCGGTGTGCTACCTGGACCTGGACGGCTTCAAGCAGGTGAACGACATGCATGGGCATGAAGCCGGCGATGCGCTGCTCGCGGAGCTGGCCAGCCGCCTGCAGGCTGCCCTGCGCGGCAACGACACCGCCGCGCGGGTGGGCGGTGACGAGTTCGTGTTGCTGATCACCGGGCTGGAGCAAACGGGGGGATGGCGCCCCATCGTCCAGCGCCTGATGGAGCTGCTGCACGCGCCGGTGGTGTTGCCCGGCGGGCTCCTGGTGCGTGTGGGCGCCAGCATGGGCGTGGCGCTGGTGCCCGACGATGGCACCGACCCGTCCGCCCTGCTCGCCAAGGCGGACGAGGCGATGCTGCATGCCAAGCGCGCCGGCAAGGGGCGCATCGTGCTGGCGGCCGGTGGCTGACGCTCAGCCCGGCCGGCCGTCGATGCGCTGGCCTGCCGCGCCGGCGCGTGCGATGGCCAGCGCCAGCACCAGCAGCGCCGCCGCCACGCCGAAGGTGACGCGCACGCCCAGCGCCACCGCGCCCGCTTGCGCCGTGGCCACGTCCGCGGTGCCTGCGGCCAGGGCGAAGAGAGTGCCCATCACCGATGCGCCGGTCACCAGCCCGAGGTTGCGCGCCAGCGTGAGCAGCCCCGAGAACACGCCGCGCTGCTCGGCGGCCACGTCCGCCATCACCGCGGTGTTGTTGGCGGCCTGGAAGAGGGCGTAGCTCGCCGTGGTGAGCACCAGCGGCAGCACATAACCGGCCACGCCCCAGGCGATGGGCACGCTGCACAGCACCACGCAGCCGAGCAGCATGCCGGCCAGCCCGGCGGCCGCCATGCGCTGCGCACCATGCCGATCGACCCAGCGCCCGGCGGGCACGCCGGCAAGCGCCGACACCACCGGGCCGGCCGACATGGCCAGGCCCACCGCCGCGGTGGCCAGGCCGAAGCCGCGTGCCAGGTAGAAGGGCCCGACCACCAGCGTGGCCATCATCACGGTGGACACCAGCGCGCTCATTGCCAGCCCGGCGCGCAGCACCCGGTGGCGCAGGGTGGCCAGGCGGATCAGCGGTTGCGCAGCCCGGGCCTGCACCGCCACGAAGAGCGCGGCACCGAGCGCTGCGGCGAGCAGCAGCGCCACGTTGAGCGCGCCGAAGCGGCCGCGGCCCAGCGTCATCGCCAGCGCATAGGCGGCCAGCGTGCCGGCCAGCAGCAAGGTGCCCAGCGTGTCGAAGCCGGCGGCCCCGCCTGTGCCGGCCCTGCGGTCAGCCGGCAGGTGGCGCCGGGCCAGTGCCCACGCCAGCAGCCCCAGCGGCAGGTTGATGAAGAAGATGGCCGGCCAGCCCAGGCCCGCGATCAGCACACCGCCCAGCGAGGGCCCCAGCGCCGTGCCGATCGCCGAGGTGGTGCCCAGCAGCCCCATGGCCCGGCCCGTCTGGTGCCGCGGCACCGTGTCGCCGACGAAGGCCACCGCCAGCGCCATCAGCACCGCCGCGCCCACGCCTTGCAGGGCGCGTGCCGCGATCAGCCATCCCAAGCCCGGCGCCAGGCCGCACAGCACCGATGCCAGGGTGAACAGCGCGATGCCGGCCAGCAGCAGCGTGCGCCGGCCCACCAGGTCGCCCAGCCGCCCCGCGCCCACCACCAGCGCGGTGTTGGCCAGCAGGTACACGATCACCACCCACTGCACCTGGTGGAACGGGGCGCCGAAGCGCAGGGCGAAGGTCGGCAGGGCGACGTTGGCGATGCTGATGCCCAGCGAGGGCAGCAGCATGCACAGCGCCAGGCCGGCGAGGGCGGCCTTGGCCGACGGGGCCGGGCGGGCCGGTGCGGCGGTGGCGGAGTCGGTGGTCGGCATGCTCATGGCGGGGCCTGCGGTGGGGCGACTCCGGTGCGGAGCCGTCTGAACGATAGGCGTTGTGCAGCCATGGCGGAAGGCGCATCATTTGCACTTCATCCGTGCATAGAACGCCATGCCAGACACGCCCCGCCCCGACCTCAACCTGCTTGTCACGCTGGACGTGCTGCTGGCCGAAGGCAGCGTGGCGCGCGCCGCACGCCGCCTGCGGCTCAGCCCCTCGGCGATGAGCCGTGCGCTGGCCCGGCTGCGCGACACCCTGGGGGACCCGCTGCTGGTGCGGGCCGGGCGTGGCCTGGTGCCCTCACCGCGCGCGATCGAGCTGCGCGAGCGGGTGCGCCAGATCGTGCACGACGCCGAAGCGGCGTTGCGCCCGGCCAAGTCGCTTGACCTTCAGAAGCTGGCCCGCACGTTCACGCTGCGCACCAGCGATGGTTTTGTTGAGACCTTCGGGCCGGCGCTATTGGCGTTGGTGGGCGAGCAGGCACCCGGTGTGCGGCTGCGCTTCCTGCCCAAGCTGGACAAGGACAGCACGCCGCTGCGCGAGGGTGAGGTGGACCTGGAGACCGGCGTCATCGGCAAGGCGATGGGGCCGGAGGTGCGGGTGCAGGCGCTGTTCCGCGACCGCTTCGTGGGCGTGGTGCGCGCCGGCCATCCGCTGGCCACGGGCAAGGTGAGCGCGAAGCGTTATGCGGCGGCTCGCCACATCGCGCTGGCGCGCGCCAACCGCGACAAGGGCCGGGTGGACGAAGCGCTGGCCGCGCTGGGCCTGCAGCGTGAGGTGGTGGCCCAGGTGGGCGGCTTCTCGCCGATGCTGGCCCTGGCCCGCGCCACCGACCTGGTGGCCAGCGTGCCGGAGCGGCACACCGCCGGGCTGCGGGCCGGCATGGTGAGTTTTGCGCTGCCGGTGGCCCTGCCGGAGATCACCGTGTCATTGATGTGGCATCCGCGGATGGACGGCGATCCGGCGCATCGTTGGCTGCGGGGCTGCGTTCGAGACGCCACAAGCCGATGAGCACGATGCAGGCCAGGGCCAGCGCCGCACACAAGGCTTTCCAAAAGACCAGCGGGCTGCGTTCGATCAGCGGCTGGCGCGTGCTGCGCATCCGGCCCGCCGGCGGCTGGTGCAGTGCGTGCACGAACTCGTCCACGTCGGCATGGCGTTGCGCCGCATCCGGGTGCAGTGCTTTCTGCAAGGCGTCGTCCACCCATTCGGGCAGCGTGGGGCGCACCGGCACGGCGCTGCGGTAACGCAGCCGCTTCACGTCGGCCTCGTTGCGGCATTGCGCCACCTCGGGGCCATAAGGCAGGCGGCCGGTGAGCAGCTGGTAGGTGACGACCGCGAGCGAGAACTGGTCAGACACCGCCGTGCCCGCCTGCCCCAGCAGGCATTCCGGCGCCGTGTGGGCCACGCTGCCCAGCACGCCGGCCGGCGCATCGGGGGCCAGCTCCGCCAGGCCGGCCACGCGCACCGCGCCGAAGTCGATGATCTTCGGCGTGCCGGTCGCGTCGATCAGGATGTTCTCGGGCCGCAGGTCGCCATGCTGCATCTCGCGCCGGTGGAAGGCGCGCAGGGCGGTGCCTACCTGGGCCACGATGGCGCGCACGCGGGCCAGCTCGGCGTGGGGGTGGTCCAGCATCCACTGCGCCAGGGTGCAGCCCTCCACGTACTCGAACACCACATACAGGTACTGGCGCGGCCGGTCCACCGCGCGCGGCTTCAGCACATGCGGATGGTCGATGCGGCGCGCGACCCATTCCTCCAGCAGAAAACGCTCCAGGTAGGCCGGGTCGTTGCGCAGGTCGATCGAGGGCGTCTTGAGCACCACCACCTCGCCGGTGGCCTCGTCGGTGGCCAGGTGGATGTGGCTGCGGCTGCTGCCGTGCAGCTCGCGCACGATGCGCCAGCCGTCGAAGAGCATGCGCGGCTGCAGGATGGGCGGCAGCGGCAGCTGCGTGGCCAGGCGGGCCACTTCGTTCGCCTGCGGCTCGGGCAGCTCGGCCACCCGCACCAGCTGCACGGTGGCGTTGTCGGGGCCGCCGTGCGCGAGCGCCTGGTCGACGATGGCGCGCGCGGCGGCGTCGAGGTCATCACCATGCGCCTGCAATGCGGCGAGCAGGGCGGGCTCGGGCAGGTGCTCGTGCACACCGTCGGTCATCAGCACGAAGGTGTCGCCCACTTCGAGCGCCAGGTTGCGGTAGTCCAGCTCCAGCTGGGCCTGGGCGCCCAGGGCGCGTGCGAGGTAGTGCTGCCCGGCACCCACCTGCACCCGATGCTCCTGCGTCAGCGGCTCCAGCGCCTTGCCGCCGTGCACCTGGCAGATGCGCGCGTCGCCGACGTGGAAAAGATGCGCGGTGCGTGACTTGATGACCAGCGCGCTGAGGGTGCACACCCAGCCGCGGTCACGGTCGTAGCGGCCGGGCCCTTGCATGTTCTGCGCATGCAGCCAGGAGTTGGCCGCTACCAGCACCCGTTCCACCGAGGTCTTGACCGACCAGGCATCGGAGGTGCAGTAGTAGTCCTCCAGCAGGCTGCGCACGGCCGCCTGGCTGGCGAGCTGGCTCACCGCGCTGCTGCCGATGCCGTCGGCCAGCGCGATGGCGATGCCTTTGCTCGCCAGCAGCGGACCTTCGGGAATGAGGATGCCGTGGAAATCCTGGTTCACGGGCTGGCGGCCCCGGTCGGAGCACTGGCCGGTGAGCAGGGTCAGGGGCATGCCGGTGCGCTCGCCACCGTGGCGTGGATCAGGCGATCACGCGCTTGGGCGCGGTGCGTGCGTGGGTGGCGTAGAGCGTCAGGCCGGTGAAGCTCAAGCCACCCACCAGGTTGCCCAGCACGGTGGGAATCTCGTTCCAGATCAGGTAGTCCATCATCGAGAAGTTGGCGCCGGTGAGCAGGCCGAAGGGGAACAGGAACATGTTCACCACCGAGTGCTCGAAGGTCATGTAGAAGAACACCATGATGGGCATCCACATCGCGATGACCTTGCCGCCCACGGTGGTGGAGATCATCGCACCCACCACGCCGGTGGAGACCATCCAGTTGCACAGCATGCCGCGGATGAAGAGCGTCAGCATGCCGGCCGCGCCGTATTGCGCATAGCCCAGGGTGCGCGCCTCCCCGATGTGGGAGATCGCGATGCCCACCTTGCCGGGGTCGGTGCTGAAGCCGAAGGTGAACACGATGGCCATCAACGCGGCCACGGTGAAGGCACCACCGAAGTTGCCCACGAACACCAGGCCCCAGTGCTTGAGCACCGCGCCGGGCGTGACGCCCGGGCGCTTGTCGATCAGCGCCAGCGGCGTGAGCACGAACACGCCGGTGAGCAGGTCGAAGCCCAGCAAGTACAGCATGCAGAAGCCTACCGGGAACAGCACCGCGCCCAGCAGCGGCTGGCCGGTCTGCACGTTGATGCTCACGGCGAACACGGCGGCCAGCGCCAGGATGGCGCCGGCCATGTAGGCGCGGATCAACACGTCGCGCGTGGCCATGTAGATCTTGGATTCGCCGGCATCGACCATCTTGCTGACGAACTCGGAAGGCACGAGGTAGGCCATGGAAGGCTCCTTGGTGAGACGAAAGGGGAGGAGGCGGTGCGGCGGCCTCAGACGGCCACGAGCACGGTGTTGTTCTCGACGCGCACCGGGTAGGCCGCCACCGAGTGCTCGGGCAGCTCCAGGCATTCGCCGCTGCGCAGGTCGAAGTGGTGCTTGTAGAGCGGCGAGGCCACCACCACACGGTCGCCCACGCTGCCCACCAGCCCGCGCGACAGCACGCTGGCACCCGCCTTGGGGTCGATGTTGTCGATGGCAAAGAGGCGGTCCCCGCTGCCCTGCACGCGGAACACCGCCACATGGCGCTGCTTCACCAGCGCGCACACGCCGGTGTCCGGCAGGATGTCGTCGATGGAGCACACGGGGCTCCAGCTGCGGATGTCGTCTGCGTTCATGGGCTGCTCCTTCAGGCGGGTTGGTCGTCCAGGGTGCGCACGGGCGCGCGTTCATCGGGTGTGGCGGGGCGGATCTGCCCGCGCTCCTGCACGAACACCACGTGCTCGTCGGGCTGGTCGCTGTTGACGAACTGGCGGAAGCGCTTGCGCACCTCGGGGTTGGTCACCGCGTTCTTCCACTCGCATTCGTAGGTGTCCACCACGTGCTGCATCTCGGCCTCCAGCTCATGGGCGAGGCCGAGCTTGTCGTGCACCACCACGTCGCGCAGGTAGTCCAGCCCGCCTTCCAGGCTCTCGCGCCAGGTGCTGGTGCGCTGCAGCCGGTCGGCGGTGCGCACGTAGAACATGAGGAAGCGGTCGATGTAGGTGATGAGCTGCTGCTTGCTGAGGTCGGAGGCCAGCAGCTCGGCATGGCGGGGCTTCATGCCGCCGTTGCCGCAGACGTAGAGGTTCCAGCCCTTGTCGGTGGCGATCACGCCCACGTCCTTGCCCTGGGCCTCGGCGCATTCGCGGGTGCAGCCGGACACGCCGAACTTGATCTTGTGCGGCGCGCGCAGGCCCTTGTAGCGGTTCTCCAGCTCGATCGCCAGGCCCACACTGTCGCCCACGCCGTAGCGGCACCAGGTGGAGCCCACGCAGGACTTCACCGTGCGCAGCGACTTGCCGTAGGCGTGGCCGGATTCGAAGCCGGCGGCGATGAGCTCGTCCCAGATGGCGGGCAGCTGGTCCACCCGCGCGCCGAACAGGTCCACCCGCTGGCCGCCGGTGATCTTGGTGTACAGGCCGTATTTCTTGGCCACCTGCGCCACCGCCATCAGGCCGTCGGGCGTCACCTCGCCGCCCGGCATGCGCGGCACCACCGAGTAGGTGCCGTCCTTCTGGATGTTGCCCAGGAAGTAGTCGTTCGAGTCCTGCAGGCCGGCATGGTCCTGGTTGAGGATAAAGTCGTTCCAGCAGGAGGCGAAGATGCTGGCGGCCACCGGCTTGCAGATGTCGCAGCCCAGGCCCTTGCCGTGGCGGGAAATCAACTCGCCGAAGGTGCGGATGCGTTCCACCTTCACCAGGTGGAACAGTTCCTGGCGCGAGTGCGGGAAGTGCTCGCACAGGTGGTTGTTGACGGCGAGCCCCTGTTTCTTCAGCTCTGCCTTCATCACCTGCGTGACCAGCGGCACGCAGCCGCCGCAGGAGGTGCCCGCCTTGGTGCAGGCCTTGAGCTCGCCGATGGTGGTGACGCCGCGGCCCACCGCGTCGCAGAGTTGGCCCTTGGACACGTTGTTGCAGGAGCAGATCTGCGCGGCCGCGGGCAGCGCGTCGGGCCCCAGGGCGGGCGCTGCCTTGCCGTCGCTGGCCGGCAGGATCAGAAACTCGGGCGATGCCGGCAGCGGCAGGCCGTTGAGCATCATCTGCTGCAAGGTGCCGTACTCGGCGGCATCGCCCACCAGCACCGCGCCCAGCAGCTTCTTGCCGCATTCGGAGACCACGATCTTCTTGTAGACCTGGCGGCGCTCGTCGGTGAACTGGAAGGCGCGGCTGCCGGCGGTCTGGCCCATCGCGTCACCCACGCTGGCCACGTCCACGCCCATCAGCTTGAGCTTGGTGCTCATGTCCGCGCCCTTGAACTGCGCGTCCGGCTCGCCGGCGAGGTGGCGCGCGGCCACGCGGGCCATGTCGTAGCCGGGCGCCACCAGGCCGAAGACCTGGCTGTTCCATACCGCGCATTCGCCGATGGCGTAGATGTGGGGGTCGCTGGTGAGGCAGTGGTCGTCGATCGCGATGCCGCCGCGTGCGCCCAGCGTCAGGCCGGCCTGGCGCGCCAGCTCATCGCGTGGGCGGATGCCGGCGGAGAACACCAGCATGTCGGTTTCCAGCTGGCTGCCATCGGCAAACACCAGGCGGTGGCGCGCCTGCTCGCCATCGGTGATCTGCACCGTGTTCTTCTGGGTGTGCACCTGAACGCCCAGGGCCTCGATCTTGCGGCGCAGCATCTCGCCGCCGCCGCTGTCCACCTGCAACGCCATCAGGCGCGGCGAGAACTCCACCACATGCGTCTGCAGCTGCATGTCGCGGAGCGCCTTGGCGCATTCCAGCCCGAGCAGGCCGCCGCCGATGACCACGCCGCTGCGCGAGCGGGCGCCGCATTCGAGCATGGCCTCCAGGTCTTCGATGGTGCGGTAGACGAAGCAGTCGGCGCGGTCGCGGCCCGGCACCGGCGGCACGAAGGGCGTGGAGCCGGTGGCCAGCACCAGCTTGTCGTAGGGCAGGGTGTCGCCGGCCGCGGTGGTGACGGTCTTGGCAGCGCGGTCGATGGCCACCACGCGGGTGTTCAGCCGCAGCGTGAGGCCGTTGTCATCGAAGAAGCCGGCCGGCACCAGCGAGAGTTCGTCCGCCGACGTGCCGGAGAAGAAGGACGACAGGTGCACCCGGTCGTAAGCTGGCCGCGGCTCCTCACCGAGCACGCACACGCGTGCACCCTGCGGCAGCGCCTCGCGCAGGGATTCAACAAACTTGTGGCCGACCATGCCGTGGCCGATGACGACGATGTTCATGAGGAGGTGTCCTTGGAGCGGGTTCGCGGGCGCTGCCACGAAGGGGCGGCCCGGCAACATCAGCATCGATGCACATCGGCGTGCATGCCGGCAGCACTGCGGCGCGCGCCGGGACCCTGGGACCGGTGGCGCCGCGGCGCACCGAGTCAGGTCAGGCGGATTGAGCGCAAGGTCTGTGCCATCAGCCAGTACCGTGTGCGGTGCCGCAAGCGGCCGCCGCCGCACCAAATGCCGGCCGGGGCACCGGAATGGCGCGTGTGCACAGCGAACGGTGCACTGCGGTGGGGCATGCGCACCGCAGTCGTTTTGCAAAGGCTGAACCCGCCACCTATATTGAATTCGGTGCCAACAGGGAGTACACGATGCATCAAGGGTTCGGTCCGCCCCGCTTGGCGGCCTGCCTCGTCGGTTTGTGGGTTGCTTGCGCCTCGGCCGCTGGCTTCGAACCATCGCCGACCTTCGCTGCAGGCACGTCCGTGGCGGAGGAGCCGTGGCTGGCCGGTGACATTGTCGAAGACGTCACCACGCCATTCGACTTTCTCGGCACCATGAACTGGTGCTGCCGCGGCGACGATCCCGTGGTCGACACCGGCCGAGTCACCGGCGCGGTGCAGTCGCGCGTGGTGCACAGCATCGACGGCACTTACGACTTCTACTGGCGGATCTTCGTCAACAACGACTCGTTCCTGCCGATCAACGTCATGTCCATCACAGGGATTCCAGCGGTGGACCAGGTGGCCAGCTGGCGCAACGATCTGGACGGGGGCGAGGCGCCTCGCGGAGCTGGCTTGGCCGGCTCGGTGCTGACCTGGGATTTCTTCTTCAATTCGACCAGCGCCGTTCCGATTGGAAGTTCGTCGGTCTACATGTTCATCGACACCCAGGCCACGGCCTATACCCGGGCCGCCTCCATCGGGCTCAGCGTGTTCATGGAGCATGCCGGCAACAGCCTGGGTGGGAGCAGCGGGTTCATCTATCCGACGTTTGCGCCGGCTGTGCCCGAGGTGCCCACGGTGGTGCTGCTTCTTGGCGGGTTGGCGGCCTTTGCGTGGCGCAGGCGCTGAAGCCAAACTGCGCGGCGCCTTAGCAGCCCGCTTTACACCGGTCGCAGTTGCTCCGCCAATGAGCGCGTCTTCTCCGTCACGACGTCGCCGGTGTGCAGCGTGGTCTTGCGCTCGATCAGCAGGATCTGGCATTCCTGCTCCGCCACCGGGTTGTGGCGCACGCCCTTGGGCACGACGAACATCTCACCCTCGCCCAGCTCCACGGTGTCGGCCTCCATCTCGATGCGCAGCCGGCCCTTGAGCACGAGGAACAGCTCGTCCTCGTTGTCGTGGCTGTGCCAGGTGAGCGAGCCTTGCACCTTGGCGACCTTGATGAAGGTGTCGTCCACCTCGCCGATCACGCGGGGCGACCACAACTCCTGCAGCGATGCAGCAACCTGTTGGGGCGATATGACCTGCGGCATGGGGGCTCCTGGTGATGATGACGGTGGCCGTGTCACGCCACCACCAGCCCGGCACCGGCCAGCCGGGCGGTGACGGAGGCGAGATCGCCTTCGTATTCCCAGTACAGCACCCGCCCATGCGAGGAGGACACGAGGATGTACTTCTCGGACACCGACTGGATGCGCTCGACGGCGATCAGCTTGTCGACGAAGGCTTCGCCGGTGACTTCATCGACCACTTCCTTGTTGTCGCTGGTGTAGCCGTGCATGACCAGCGCGTTGCGAACGCGCAGTGAGATGAATTTCATGGAGGAGAAGGCGGCGGCTGAGGTGGGCCGCCATTCTGCCGCGGTGGCGATGCCACCGTGCGGGGCACGGTTGCACCGTGAAGACGCGGCCTCAGGCGGCGAGCTTCACCGGCTCGGCCAGGCGGGCTGGTGTGGCCGCCGCGAGCGCGTGCACGCGCTGCACGCCCGCCAGCAGCAAGGCCTTCTCCGCCTGCAGCCCATAGTCATGCGCCAGGGCGGCCATGCCGGGCGCGAGCGCCAGCTGTGCATCGGCCCGCAGCGACATGGCAGCGGCCTGGCGGAACTGATCGACGAACTGCCGCATGTGCCCCATCTCCACTTTCAGGAAGTTGGGCGCATGCCAGTACTCCAGGCCGCCCCAGCCGGGGTAACCCACCACCACGTTGCCACAGAGCGCCGCTTCGATCGGCGGGACCGGGCAGCCTTCGAAATCGCTGAACGCGAGGAACACGCGGGAGGTGCGCAGGTGCTCGGCCACCTGGTCCTCGTTCATGCCGTGGATGGGTTGGAAGGTCCAGCCCGGGAACTCCTTGGCCAGCCAGGGCACCACGTTGCTGGCATGGTGCGGCAGCTTGCGCGGCATGAAGGTGGCCTTGTTGAGCTTGGCCTCGGGCTTGAAGCGGGCGGTGTCCACCGAGTACTTCACCCGCACGATCTTGTGCGCGAACTCGGGGAACACGCTGGCCAGGTAGTCGCTGGTGTCCTCGCTGATCGAGACAATGGCCACCGCGTTCTTGTAGCACTCCCACACCTCCTGGATCGGCCGCGTGGGCAGCACCAGGTAGCCGTTCTGCACGAACATGCAGTAGCGCACGCCGATGCTGTGCAGCTGCGTGCCGAGGATGGTCATGATCTCCGGCACCATCACGATGTCGCTGGTGAGCAGCTGGTCGATGTAGGCGATGGGCGCCTGGTGGTTGAACCAGTCGCAGCGGTAACCCTGCGCAAAGTGCATCACCGTCGCCGGCACGCCGAGGCTGGCCAGCAGCTCGGCATGCTTGTAGATCACCTTGATGCCGCCGGTGGGGGTGTTCGAATCGGGGCTGATGTAGACCAAGCGGCTCATGGTTGTCTTCTTTCAGTGGCGCGCGGCCAGCAGGCTGCGGTAGGCGTCGCGGAACTGCGGCATCGTTTCGCGCAAGCGGCCGGTGTGGGCGTCCACCGCCAGGCGGCTTTGAAATCCTTCCAGCACCGGCAGCTCGCCCTTGCTGGCCTGGTACAGCCCCAAGATCTTGGGCAGCACGGTGTTGAACTGCTCGTCGTTGAGGTTGCCGTTGCACAGCTCCTCGCGGAACACCAGCTCCCATTCGACCGCGCCGAACACATTGGCGGCGGACGACACCTGCCCGCTGTGCAGCCGGAAGCCACCCAGGAATTCGCCCACGCCGGCCGCCAGGCCGTTCTCGGCGATGCCCAGGTACATGGCGATGTCCCAGAGGAACGCCATGTCGAACCGCGCGTAGCGGTTGAAATCGAAATGCGCGATCGCCTCGCGGTCGAACATGGTGAAACTGGGTTCGCCCACGAAGTTGAGGAACTTCGCCATGTTGTCCAGCAGCAGCCGGCGGTCCAGCACAGCGCTACCGTCTTCCGGCAGCACACCATGGCGCCAGCGCAGCGCGCCATGCTCGTCGATCACATCACGCTGGTGCCAGGCCAGCACGCAACGCGGCACGGTCTTCAGCTGGTGCAGCAGCACCTCGGTCGAGCGCTCATACACAAGGTCGTCGTCGTACACAAAACGCGCATAGCGGCCTTTCGCGCGCAGCCACAGGATCATGTGGTTCAGGCGCGGGCTCTTTCCGCTGACCGCATGGTTGGGGATGCGAGTAACGCGCGGGTCGCCTACTTCATCGATCACGGCCTGGATGGCAGGGTCGCCGGAGTTGTCGCCCACCAGGATTTCGAGGTTGGTGTGGGTCTGGTTGACCACTGATTCGAGGGCGGGCTTGAAGTGCTCAGGCTTGAAGGCGGGCATGAGCACCGAGACGAGATCGGGGTGCTGGGTCATGTTCTGTGTCCCACTTCCATGTGGCGTGGGGCGAGGGCGGTGGGTACCCGACCCCGCTCATGTCCCCCGGCTCCGGCTTCGCCGAAGCCTCCTCCTTTACTTCCCGGGGTCGGATACCCACCGCCCTCGGTTCGTTGCATTTGTTTTTTTCCACCGTCGAACAGCCACCGTGGTGGGGGATCGGGACGGTGGGGTGTTCTGCGTAGCGAAGTAAAGGAGGAGGTGACGGCCGCAGGCCGGCGCCGGGGGACATGAGCGCAGCAGAGCACCCCGGCGGCCCGATCGTGCTCCAGCCGATGAAGGACGGCGTGTTCCATCACGCGTTCAACGACGCCGAAGCGGTGCCCAGCGTGGCGGGAAGAGTGAGAGCCTCCGCCGGCTCGACCGCCGCAGATCCTTCATTGCGCAGGCGCTGCAACGTCTGGTTGATGAGGGTGGACGAGGTCGTCTTGGTATAGGGGAAATAGAGGATGCGCACTTCGCGTTCGGCAAAGGCAGCGTCCAGCTGCTTCCACTTGTCGTTCTGGTACCAGTCGTCGCCCACGAACATCACGTTGAACTTGTAGCGCTGCCAGGCGTCCAGCTTGTCCATGGTGTCCTGGGGCACGGCCAGGTCCACGTGGCGGCAGGCGCGCACGACTTCGATGCGTTCCTCGAAGGGAATCACCGCGCGCTTGTTCTTGTATTGCACCAGCTCGTCCACCGTCACGCCGACGATGAGTCGGTCACACAAGGACTTGGCATTGCGCAGGATGTTGAGGTGGCCGATGTGGAACAGGTCGAACACACCGGTTGTGTAGCCTATGACCATGCCAGCTCCTTCAGCACATGGGTCTGGAAGCGGCGGTACTCGTCGTGGCGGTGTACCGCGGGATGGGCCAGCGTGGAAAAACCGATCTTGCGGCGGTTCAACGGGCCGGTGAGCTGGCGGCGTGCGAGAGCGCGGCGCAGCGGGATCTTGGATTCGGTGGCGCTGATCTTTTCCGCTGCCGGCGCGCGATAGCAGTAGTCCACCAGGCGGCGGTCGGCGAAGGGCACGCGCGCTTCCTTGCTGGCGGCCATGGAGGCAAAGTCCATGCGGCGCAGCAGGCCGGGCAGGTGGAAGCTGAAGAAGAAGTCTTCCACCGCGTCGATGGCACTGCGGCCTTCGGTCAGTTCGAGCAGCCAGTCGGTGAAACGGCCGGTGGGCGCCACGTCGGCGGCGTAGCCGTAGCGTTGCAGGAACGCATTCGGGTCAAAGCGCGGGGCCTGCAAGGCCCAGCGGTAAAGGCCGTCGTAGCCGAACATCAGCTCGTCCGCGCCTTCGCCGGTGAGCACCACTTTTTCATCCGGTGCCATCGCGCTGCAGGCGGCGTGGATCAGGGCTTCGTTGGGCAGGCTCAGCGGTTCGCCGCGCAGCTTCGTCAGGTCGCACCAGCGCTGCACCAGCGCGTCGGCGCCCAGGGTCACCTGCACCAGGTCGCGTTGCAGTGCTTGCGCGGTGTCGGCAGCGGCGTCGAATTCATTGGCTTCAGCCAGGCCCACCGAATAGGTGCGCTGCACCTGCGACATCGCCACGATCACCGCGCTGTCGATGCCGCCGGACAGCAGCGCGGTGTTGCGCACGTCGCTGGTCTCGTGCTCGCGCACCACGCTGTGCAGCAGCTCTTCGAAGCCGTTGTCGCTGAAGCGGTCGTTGTGTTGTTCCAGCCGCCAGAAGCGGCGCTGGCTGCCGGCGCTGCGCACCAGCTGGCCGGGCAGCACCTCGCGCACCTCGGCAAAGAAGGAGCGGCCGGGCACCGGGCGGCGCAGCAGCTTCCACTCCTGCAGCGATTGCAGGTCGGGCGCATCGCCCACCAGCGCCGCCACCGTGGCCGGCTCCGACGCCAGCACCGCCAGCTCGCGGCTGCGGTGCAGGTACAGCGGCTTGATGCCCAGCGCATCGCGCGCGGCCAGCCAGCGGCCGCTGTGGCTGTCGTGGATGACGAAGGCGAACATGCCTTCGAGCTCGTCGATGAAGGCTTCGCCGCGGGCCGCAAAACCTTCCAGCAGCACCTCGGTGTCGCTGCCGGTCTGCAGCTGCAGGCCGTGGCGTTGCTGCAGCGCGCGGAAGTTGTAGATCTCGCCGTTGAAGACGATGCTGTAGCGGCCGTTGCGCGACACCATCGGCTGGTCAGCGCGCGGTGTCGGGTCCATGATCGCCAGGCGGTTGTGGCCCAGGTGGATGCGGCCTTCGTCCAGCGTCACCAGGCGTTGGGCGTCCGGCCCGCGCCAGCGCTGGCGGTCCAGCGCGCGTTCGGCCAGGCGCGCAGGGATGCGCGTGGGGTCGTGCTGGGCGATGAAGAGGATGCCGCACATGGTGAATTCAGCGGCTGAGGGCCAGTTCCACTTCGCTGGCGATCAGCTCGGCCACGCGCTGCGCGGACTCGCCGTCCAGGGTGTCGAAGGTGTTGGCGGCCAGACGCTGGCGCGCGTGGCGGTAGCTGTCCTTGGCGCCTGTGCGGGCCAGTTCACGGGCCAGCGCCGGTGCGTCGCTCAGCACCGGCCCGGGCAGCTCGGCCAACCGGCCGTCGAACAGCTTGCGCGAATGCTGCACATAGCTCTCGTGGTCGGGGCGGAACAGCAGAATGGGCCGGTCCACATGCAGGTAGTCGAAGATCAGTGACGAGTAGTCGGTGATCAGCGCGCTGCTGCGCGCCAGCAGCGGATAGATGTCGGTGCGCGGCTGCACGAAGGTGACGGTGGGCAGCGCGGCGGCGAGTTCATGCACCTGCGGTGCTTCCACCGGGTGCAGGTTGACCAGCAGGCAGTCACCGCGTGCGGCCACCGCCTGCGCCACATTGCCCAGCCCGGCGCTCAGCAGCCACTTGCCGCGGTTGGCGTCGCGGAAGGTGGGCGCGTACACGTAAACGCGGCGGCCCTTGGCCAGGGTGTCGGCAGCGCGCTGGTAGGCCACCGGGTCCACGTTGGCCAGGTCGGCACCGGCGGGCTCGCGGTGCAGCACGTCGTTGCGCGGGTAGCCGATGGGCGCATAACGCTCGAAGGCCAGCCAGCGGCGCCAGTCGGCTTCATTGCCGGCGCTGGTGCCCACGAAGCTGGCGAAGTGGCCGCAGGTGTTGAGCACGCGGGCCAGGTGCGGCCCGAGCGCTCGGCCGGGCGGCAGGTTGCGGAAACCGATTTCCTTGATGGACAGGCCGTGCCACAGCTGCACCTGGCGGGCGCCGGCCATCAGCGCTGCGGCGAAGGGGTTGGGGTTCAGGAAGTGGTCGGTCAGCACCACCGTGGCGGCGGACAGCGCCACATGCAGGTGGTCCGGCGTCCAGTCGGTGTAGGCGGCGGGCAGGCAGTCACCGCCCAGGCTGGTGACCAGGCGCTGCTGGTCGGCGTTGTACGGCAGCCACCAGCAGGCGATGCCCAGCGCGGCGGCGCGTTCGCGGAAGGCCGCCCAGGCGTACTTGACGTTGTCGCCGAAGAAGGTGGTGCCCACGAAGACGACGCAGCGCTCCTTGGGGTGCATGCGCGACACGTTGGCGAAGTCGCGGCAGCTGCGCTCCACGGTGAGCTGCTGCTCCAGCTCCTTCACCTTGGTGTGCAAGGCCGTGATCTGGGCCAGCTCGGGCGCCGGTGCGACCACCGCCTGCTGGGCCGCTTTGACCTCCAGCAGGGCGTCCACCAGCTGGTCGATCGCGGCGCTCATCTGGCCGCCGAAATCCTCCACCTGGGCCAGGCGCTGCTGCAGCTCCGCCAGGGTGTCGGCCTGCGGCTGCAGGGCCAGGGGCAGGGCGGGCGCGGTGTGGTGCGCAGTGCTGGGCAAGGACATGGTGGTGGCGTGCGGCGAGCGCCCACGAAGGGCAGGGTGCGGGCCAGTGTAGGAACGGGCCTTTGTGCACGAAGCCTTGAAAAACCGAGCGAAACGCGGCCAGTTGCCGGCCGCCGCCGCCGCGCCGATGTGGGAGCCGGAAGTGCCATGAATGTCACGGTCTGTCACCTCCGGCCACCGGCCGTCACTTTCGCGGCCGTGAAACAACGCACGAATCACCCGCCATTTCCGACCCGATGTAGGAATTTGCCTGACAAGGGGTACCGAAAAAGATGGACTCAAGCGACGGAAATGGGCTGATGTTTCCGGACTGTTGCTGTCTTCAGAATCCGTTCCACGCTGAACCGAAACGCAGCCAACGCCGACGCAACAACGAGCCAACAAGGAACAAGCCCATGAACACCGACCAGATCCTCGCCGAGATCCGCGAAGCCAACCTGTCCTACCTGATGCTGGCCCAGAGCCTGATCCGTGCGGACCGTGACCAGGCGCTGTACCGGCTGGGTGTGTCGGAAGAAACGGCGAACATGATCGGCATGCTCACCCCCGCCCAGATGATGAAGATCGCCTCCGGCAACACGCTGCTGTGCCGCTTCCGCATGGACGACGACATCGTGTGGAGCCTGCTCACCAGCCACGGCAAGAGCGCCGCCAACGAAAGCGTGTCCCGCCTGCATGCCAGCATCCTGATGGCCGGCCGCCATCAAGAAGCAGCCTGATCCTCAAGAACAGTCCAGAAGCAGTACAGGAGACACACCATGCGCCAGAAGAGCATCCTCACCGAAGCCAAGCAGATCGACCGGGCCGTCACGCTCATCAAGCTGGGCGCCCGCCTGCAAGTGCTGGAGTCGGAGACGGACCTCTCCTATGAGCGCCTGCTGCGCCTGTACAAGGAAGTCAGCGGCAAGAGCCCCAGCAAGGGCCAGCTGCCGTTTTCCACCGACTGGTTCATGACCTGGCAGCCCAACATCCACGCCAGCCTGTTCCTGAACATCCACGAATACCTGAACAAGGCCGCCGAGATCGACGAGATCGACACCGTCATCAAGGCCTACCAGCTCTATATCGAGCAGACCCAGGCCCAGAGCCTGGAGCCGCTGCTGTCCGTCACCCGCGCCTGGCGCCTGGTGAAGTTCATCGACAACGGCATGTTGACGATGACCAAGTGTTCCAAGTGCGGCGGCCACTTCGTGACCCATCCGCACGAGATCGCCAAACATTTTGTGTGCGGAATGTGCAATCCGCCCGCTCGCGCCGGCAAAGGCAAGGCGGCTGGCTCGCTTTGCCTGCACTGATGGCTTAAGTTTCTTGTGGGCGTGTCGATAACACGCTCAGGTTTGTAGTGTTCTTGCTTGTCTCCTCCTGGCACAACCCCTGTGCTTTTCCAACGGGCCATTCGTGGCCCGTTTTTCTTTTTTGGTCGGTGCTTTGCGCCTGCGGCGCTGGCTGGGTTTGCGCTTTGCGGGAGAGCCCGCCGGTCGCGCCCGGCCGGCGGTCACTTTCTTCTGCTGGCTCAGAAGAAAGTAACCAAAGAAGAGAGCCTGGAAATCCAACATCCGATTTCGCTCCCTCACGCCGGTAGGGGGTCCGGTTTTCTGGAGGACCGCTCGGACGCGAGAGACCCGAGGCCACTTGTGACGGGCGCCTTGGCTTGTGTGCAGCGCGCGCTGGACCGCTTTCCAGCCTCCGTGTGCGGGCGCTTCGCTGCGCTCGCTCGGACATGGCATGCGGAGGCTGGCTGGTGGTCCAGTGACAGGCCGGGTCGATGTGCCTGGCAGGTGCGAAGTGGCCTCGGGTCTGCGGCAATGTCAGCGTGCTTCCCGAAAACCGGGCCCCGATACGGTGTCAGCGAACCTGATCGGATGTTGGTATTCGAAGGCTCTTCTCTTGGTTACTTCTCTTGAGCCAGCAAGAGAAGTAACCGCCGGCCGGGCGCGACCGGCGGGCTCTCCCGCAAAGCGCAAACCCAGCCAGCGCCGCAGGCGCACCCCCCCAGAGAAAAGAACTGCCGGTGCAAACGGCCCCTGATGCGCCGACCGCGCAACCCAAGTCCACAGGACACTCAAGACCACTTTGCCGGGGCCGATAAGCCCCAAGACAGCTCCCTTTCCCCCCCCCCACCACATGTTCGTCATCATCGGCTGGGTCGTCGCCATGGTCTGCGTGTTCGGCGTGTTCATCGCCCACGGCGGGAACATCGGCGTCGTTCTGCACGCGCTCCCGTTCGAGATCACCACCATCATGGGCGCGGCGCTCGGCGCCTTCATCGCCACCAACCAGCCCAAGGTGCTGAAGGCGGCGGGCAAGGGCCTGGGCGCCTGCTTCAAGGGCAGCAAGTACACCAAGGCACGCTACATGGAGCTGATGGCGCTCATGTATGACGTGCTGCAGAAGGCGCGCAAGGAAGGCCTGATGTCCATCGAGAAGGACGTCGAGGAACCGCACGAGTCGCCGCTGTTCAAGAAGTACGACACCATCGGCAACGACCACCATGTGGTGGAGTTCATCACCGACTACCTGCGCATGATGGTCTCGGGCAACCTCAACGCGCACGAGATCGAGTCGCTGATGGACAGCGAGATCGACACCCACCACCATGAATTGCACGCGCCCGTGGCCGCGCTGCAGCGCCTGGCCGGCGGCCTGCCAGCCTTCGGCATCGTGGCCGCGGTGCTGGGCGTGGTGAACACCATGGGCTCGGTGGGCCAGCCGCCGCAGGTGCTGGGCGCGATGATCGGCTCCGCGCTGGTGGGCACCTTCCTCGGCATCCTGCTGAGCTACGGCTTCTTCGAGCCGCTGGCGGGCCTGCTGGAGCAGAAGGTGGATGAAAGCTCCAAGGAGCTGCAGTGCATCAAGACCACCCTGCTGGCCAGCATGCAGGGTTATGCGCCCCAGGTGGCGGTGGAGTTCGGACGCAAGGTGCTGTATTCCACCGAGCGGCCCACCTTCATCGAGCTGGAAAGCCACGTCAAGGGCAAGAAACCGGCATAGGCCATGGCAGGCGACAGCAAGAAACTCCAGCCGATCATCGTCAAGAAGATCAAGAAGGGCGGCCATGCGCACCATGGCGGCGCCTGGAAGATCGCCTATGCCGACTTCGTGACGGCGATGATGGCCTTCTTCCTGCTGATGTGGCTGCTGGGCTCCACCACTGAGGGTGACAAGAAGGGCATTGCGGACTACTTCAGTTCGCCGCTGAAGATCGCGCTGCTGTCCAGCGGCTCGGGCGCCGGCGATTCGAGCCACGTGGTCAAGGGCGGCGGCCAGGACCTGACGCGCACCACCGGCCAGGTCAAGCGCGGCGAGGTGGCCGCCGACCGCGCCGCCGTGAACATCAAGGCGCTGAAGGCCGAGCAGATCCGCGCCGAGATCGCGCGCCTGGAAGACCTGAAGAAGAAGGTCGAACAGAAGGTGCGCGCCAACTCCAAGCTGGCGCCCATCAGCTCGCAGATCCGGCTGGACATGACGGCCGACGGCCTGCGCATCCAGATCGTGGACGAGCTGAACCGGCCGATGTTCGATTCCGGCAGCGCCATCGTCAAACCCTACATGCGCGAGCTGCTGCGCGAGATCGGCAACGTGCTGGTCGAGGTGCCGAACCGGCTCACGCTCGAAGGCCACACCGATGCGCAGCCGTTTTCGGCCGGCGAGCGCGGCTACAGCAACTGGGAGCTGTCGGCCGACCGGGCCAATGCCTCGCGGCGCGAGCTGCTGGCCGGCGGCCTGCCCGACGACCGGGTGCTGCGGGTGCAGGGCCTGGCCTCCAGCAGCCTGTTCGACCGCGCCGACCCGCTCAACCCGGTGAACCGGCGCATCAGCATCATCGTGATGAACCGCGAAGCCGAAGAACGCTTCTTCCACACCCCGGCGGAAACGGCGGCCGAGGCTGCGTCCGCCCCGGCTGCCGCGGCGTCGGCAATGGTGGACATCGTGCCTCAAGTTCGACCCCAACTCACCGATAACCTGCGCAAGCCTTGAGCCAGAAGGACGCTGCTGCCATGAACCCCACCGACCTGAAATTCCTGATCGTCGACGACTTTTCCACCATGCGCCGCATCGTGCGCGGCCTGCTGAAGGAAATGGGCTGCAACAACGCGGACGAAGCCGAAGACGGCGCGATCGCGCTGAACATGCTCAAGGCCCAGAAGTTCGACTTCGTGGTCAGCGACATCAACATGCCCAACATGAACGGCTTCGACCTGCTGAAGGCCATCAAGGCCGACGACAGCCTGAAGCACCTGCCGGTGCTGATGGTCACCGCCGAAGCGCGCAAGGAAGACATCGTGCTCGCGGCGCAGAGTGGCGCAGCCGGCTACATCGTCAAGCCCTTCACCAAGGCCACCTTGGAAGAGAAGGTGCAGAAGATCATGCAGAAGCTGGCGACCCCCGCCTGAGCCCCGGAAGGACCACAACATGAAGATGGACGACCTCGCCACGCTGGCGCCGGAAATGGCCGCTCAGGCCTCGCCCGAGATCTTTCAGCAGCTGGGGCACATCACCCGCCAGCTGCATGACACGCTCAACCAGCTGGGCGTGATGCCCAAGCTGCAGGCGGCCGCCGACGGCCTGCCGGATGCGCGCAGTCGTCTGTCCTACATCGCCAAGAAGACCGGCGAGGCCGCCGACAAGGTGCTCAATTCGGTGGACCAGGCCAAGGTGGACCACCAGCACATCGCCGCCGAAACCCGCCGCATGGCGCAGGCCATCGTGGCCGACCCGGTGAAGGCCGTGGCCTCGGGCGCGGTGCTGAACTTCGTGGCCGACGTGGAAAAGTCCACCGCCCGCATCGACCAGCACCTCACCGACATCATGATGGCGCAGGACTTCCACGACCTCACCGGCCAGGTGGTGGCCAAGGTGGTGTCGCTGGCCACCGACCTGGAGGACAGCCTGGTCAAGCTGCTGGTGCAGGCCGCGCCGCCCGAGCAGGCCAAGAAGGTGGAAGAGACCTTGCTGCACGGCCCCGTGGTCAACCCCGAAGGCCGCACCGACGTCGTGCAGAACCAGGGCGAGGTCGACGACCTGCTCGCCAGCCTCGGCTTCTGAGCTGCGTGCCCGCAACGGCGGCCCGCGCGGTCGCCGTTGCCACGTCCGGCCCGTGACATGCTTCACGCCGGATACATCCGATTTCAGAACAACCCTCCAGAAACGGCGTATATCGACCGATAGCCCTGTCATGTCCGCCGTCCGGCGGGAGAGGGCCATGACAAGCATTTCGCCAAGCAGCAACAGTCCGTGGATGGTGCAACTGCGCACCCACCCACTGGGCTGCGCTTGCATGCAATGCATGCCCGAACTGATGAAGCCGGCCGAGCCGTCACCGGCCGACGCCGCCCAGGCCACCGAGGACGCACAGGCGTCGCCGGATGCAAGCGCGGGTGCCAAGGGCGCAGGTGCTGCCGCAACGGCCAGCGGGGCAGCGGGCCATGCGAGCACCGCATCGCTCCCGGACCCGGCCTCGCCGGTCTACACCAACCCGGCCACCACGCCCGGGCAGCACACCTCGTCACCACCGACCGGGTCGCACCTCAGCGTGCGCGCCTGAAGCGCCGCTAATCACACCGCAGAGTTGCGAATGTCGCTTCGGTGGCCGCCACGGCCTGCCGAGAATGCGCCCATGGTGTCAACGTCGTATCTGCAGGGCCTGGGGCTGGGCGCGGGCCTCATCATGGCCATCGGCGCGCAGAACGCGCACGTGCTGCGCATGGGGCTGCGGCGCGAGCATGTGGCGCTCACCGTGGCGGCCTGCGTGGCGGTGGACGTGTTGCTCATCGTGGTGGGTGTCGCGGGGCTGGGCGCGCTGATCGAAGGTTCGCCCTGGGCGCTGCGCGCGGCGCGCTGGGGCGGCGCGGCCTTCCTGCTGGCGTATGGCCTGCGCGCCTGGCACCAGGCCTGGCGCGGCGGCCAGCTGGCGGTTCAGCCGCCGCAGGGGGCACGCGGCTCCTGGCGCGGCGCCTTGCTCACCGTGCTGGCCCTGTCGCTGCTGAACCCGCATGTGTACCTGGACACCGTGGTGCTGCTCGGCTCCGTCGGGGCCCAGCAGCCCGCGGCCCAGCGCCCCGGTTTTGCGGCCGGCGCCGCCACCGCGTCGCTGCTGTGGTTTGTGGCGCTGGGCTTTGGCGCGCGGGTGCTGGCACCGCTGTTCGCGCGGCCGGTGGCGTGGCGGGTGCTGGACGTCCTGGTGGGCATGGTGATGGTGAGCCTGGCGGTGGCGCTGGTCGCCTGAACTTCCAGGGCGCGGCCGCGCTTTTCGGGCGACCGCCGGCCCCTGGCTTTGCCAACATGGCACGGTTGGTATTGCTGGAGGCTTGTGTGGCCGCTTCCCCTGCCGTTGTTTCCGTGGCCACCGTGCCGCGCGCCGCTGCGCCGGCCTTTGCCCGCTGCGAGCGCCTCGACGCGCACTTCAACGCCCTGGCGCAGGGGCCCGCCACTGAAGCCGTGCTGCGCCACCTGCTGGTGCATGTGGAGGCGGCACTGCATCCGCTGGACCGCGTGGCGCTGTACGACGCACTCGCGGCCGTCGTGCGCGCGCTCGATGCCCAGGTGCTGCACGCGGCCACCGCCCTGTTCGATGGACGCTTTCGCGCGCTGCTGCGCTGGTTGGGCGCGGCCGGCGGCGCGGTCGAAGAGATCGCCTGGGCGCACCTCGAAGGCGCGGACAACCGGGTGTTCTGCCCCGATGCCGCGTTTGTACTGCGTTGGCTCGATCGCCATGGGGCCGCCACGCCGAGCCTGCAGCTGGCGGCCATCCGCGCGCGTGTGGCGGGCCAGGGCTGGGGTGCGCTGGCGCAGGACCAGCAGGTGCTGGCCGAACAGCAGCTGTGCCTGGCGCTGGCACAGGACGGTGGCGCACTCGCAGCGCCCGCCTTGTGCATCGCCTTCGAGCTGGCCGTGGTGGCCGGCAGCGAGCAGGCGGCGCTGGGCCTGCTGGCCACGTGTGTGCAGGCCGGTGCCCATGCGGGCCTGCGCCCGGCCCTGCTGCGTGCCTGGCTGGAAGCCGATGGCGCCGGCTTGCCGCTGGCGCTCCAGGCGCCGCTGCAGGTCCAGTGGTTGCGGCCCTCGGCCTTGCACCAGCCCGCCTATCGCGCCGCGCTCATCGCCTCGCTGCAACGGCCGGCGGTGCGCTCGCGCTGCGTGGTGCTGGACGCGCTGCTCCCACAGCCTGCGACACCTGTGCAACCCGAGGCCAGGGCGGCCTGGCGCGCGCTGGCGCAGCTGGATGGGGTGTACGCCGCAGCCGACGCCGGCGAGCCCGTGGCCGCCGCTGCGGCAGCCTTGCTCGGCGGCACCACGCTCGCACCGGCGGCGGTGGCGGCCTTGCAGCGCCGTTGCGCGCTGGAAGCCATCGACCAGGGCGATCCGCATGCCGCCGGTGTGGCGCTGGCTGCCGCCCGCGCTGCGATCGGTGATGCGCAGGATGCCGCCGTTCTGCAGCAGCTGCTGCTGGCCATCGATGAGGCGGTGGTGCGTGCTGCCGCCGCATCGGCCGGCCTGCCGCAGGACGCCGCCTGGACGGCCACGCGCTGGCAGGACGAAGCGCCGCTGTGGCGCGCGCTGGCCGAGGGCGCGCATGAGCACCTGCGGCCGATGGCGGCCTACCAGCTGGCGCGGCTGTACACCGACGGCAGCTGGGTGCCCTGCACCACCCACAAGACACAGCAGCTGCAGGCCGCGCAAGCCCTGTGGACCGAACTCGCGGGCCACCCGGCGTATGCCGCGCTGGCGCAGCGACGGCTCGCCAGCCCGAGCTGGCAGCTGATGGTGCAGGCCGAAGTGCGCGATGCCGGCCGCCCGCACTTGTGGGTGCCATGCGCCGACCCCGCTGCCCGGCGCCTGCTGATCGTGTTCTCGTGCGTGGACAGCCATCACGGCTACACCCAGGTGAATGCCCTGGCGCGGCAGATGCAGGACCACCACCTGCTTTTCATCAACAACCCGGAGCTCAACTGGTACAGCGACGCGGTGTTCGACGACGTGGCCGCACTCATCGAGGCCCGGGTGCTGCCGCGTTTTGCGCGCGAGGACGTGAGCTGCTACTTCGGCAGCATGGGCGGCCATGCGGCGCTGAAGTTCGCGCTGCACTTCGGCTTCCAGGCACTGGTGTTCAACCCGCAGGTGGACCTGGCGCTGTGGGCCGCCTTCCGCCCGCAACAGCGTGCGTTGCTGCTGGCCGCGCAGGCCCATGCCGATGTGCAGCAAGCAGCGGTGGCGCAGTTCGAGCAGTCCCCGGTGTGCTATTTCGTGGGCAGCAGCATCGCTGACCGCGAGGCGTTTTCGCTCTGGCTGGCGCAGGTGCGCACCTGCCGCCATGGCAGCTTCATCGTGGAGAAGCGGCCCGACCCGCACCATGCCGGCCTGATCGCCCGCGTGGCGCCGCGTGGCGGCACGGTGCCCTTGCTGCAGCGCTCGCTGGAGCGGCTGCGCGAGCTGCGCGCGGTGGATGTGCCGCATTCGCATGCCGAGGTGCCGGCGGCCCTGCTGCCGCGCTGGTGGCAGCAACTCGACCATGCTGCCGCGCTCAAGGTCGAGATCCTGATCCGCGAAGGCCGGGTCTATCTGGCCGATTCCAACGCCATCGGCAGCCTGCCGCTGGCCTGAAACACCACGCTTTTTGACCCACCGCATCGGCGTGCGCTGGGAACAATCCTGATCCACCATGGCCGACGCCGACCGCCACTTACCGCCGACCGAGAAAAAGCTGCGCAAGGCGCGGGCCGACGGCCAGGTGCCGCGCTCGCGCGACCTGTCGCACTTTGCCGCGGTGGCGGCCTGCGGCGGCATGCTGGTGGCTTTTGCCCCGCGCCTGGGTGGCTGGCTGCGGGACCTGATGGCCGAGGCGCTGCGCTTCGATGCACAGGCCCTGCAAAGTGCTGACGTGATGACCGACCGGCTCGGCCCGCTGGTGGCCAAGATGCTGATGGTGGTGCTGCCGCTGGGCGGCGTGATGGCCGCGGTGGCGGTGGCCTCGGGTGTGCTGTCGGGTGGCTGGAACTGGACCATGAAGCCGCTGGCGCCGCAGTTCGGCAAGCTCAATCCGCTGAAGGGCGTGCAGAACCTGGTGTCGCGCCAGCACCTGCTGGGCACCTTGAAGGCGGTGCTGCTGGCCGTTGTGCTGGGCACCATCGGTGCGCTGTACCTGAATGCGAAGCTGGCGGTGTTCACCGACGCGCTGGCGCTGCCGCTGCCGCAGGCGTTTGCGCATGTGCTGCAGTCGCTGCAGGGCGGGCTGGCGCTGATCGTGATCGCCCTGGCGCTGTTTGCCCTGATCGATGTGCCCTTGCAGCGCCACCTCTGGAAGGACAGGCTCAAGATGAGCCATCAAGAGGTGAAGCAGGAGCACAAGGAGACCGAGGGCAACGTGGAGGTCAAGGCCAAGGTGCGCGCGCGCATGCGCGAGCTGGTCAAGCGCCGCATGATCGCCGCCGTGCCCCAGGCCGACCTGGTGGTGATGAACCCGACCCACTATGCGGTGGCGCTGAAGTACGACGACAAGACCATGGGCGCGCCGCGCGTGGTGGCCAAAGGTGCCGACCTGCTGGCGATGAAGATCCGCGACGTCGCGCGCGAGGCCAAGGTGCCGGTGCTGCAGGCGCCGCCGCTGGCACGGGCCCTGTACGCCCATGCGGAGATCGACCGCGAGATCCCGGCCGCGCTGTTCGGTGCGGTGGCGCAGGTGCTGGCTTATGTGTACCAGCTGCGTGCCGCACTGCAGGGCCGCGCCAGGGCACCGGGCGAGCTGCCCACCCTGCAGGTGCCGGACGAACTCGACCCGCACCATCCCAAGGCCGCGGCCGCCACGGCGGCCGATGCGGACCTCGACGACGCGTAAGAACGCCTGCACCCCCAAAAGAGGGTGCAGCCCTGGGGCATTTGCACTCCAGTCGGTGCGCGGCGCGGCCGAAGTCCCGCTGACAAATTCAACACCAGGGAAACCATGAAACACACGCTCAACGCGCGGCTGCTCGCCGCGTTCGGCCTGATCATTCTTCTGGTGGCCGCCGCCGGCGCAGTGGCCGGCTGGTTCACCTGGAAGACCCAGCGCGACTTCCAGTCGCTGTATGCCAGCACGCGCGGCTCGGGTGAGCTGGGCAAGGCCAACAGCGCGCTGTGGCAGCTGCGTTATTCGCTCGCCCTGGCCGCCCATGCCGACGAAGCAGGCGTGCGCAAGGCGGCGGCCGACGAGGCCAAGACCTTCCAGGCCGTCAACGACGCGCTCGATGTCTACGCCGCCACGCAGCTCAGCGCCGAGGAGGCCAGCGCGCTGGCCCAGCTGCGCGAGCAGGTGCGCCGCTATGCCGAGGTGCGGCCGGCGTGGTTCGCGCTGCGCATCGAGGGCAAGGACGACGAGGCGAAGGCCTACCGCAGCGCCAACACCACGCCAGCCGGCGCCGCGCTGGTGAAGGCCCTCACCGGCCAGATCGACCTCCAGAGCCAGGCGGCGGCCCAGGTGCACCAGCGCCTGGACGCTGCGGCCACCACGGTGCGCTGGCTGGTCATCGGCACCTGCGCATTGGCGCTGCTGGCGGCGGCCTGGCTGGCGCGCTGGATCGTGCAGGTGCTCACCGGCCCGGTGGCCCAGGCCACCTCGGTGGCGCACGCCATCGCGCAGGGCCGGCTCACCAACCACATTCCGAATGACAAGGGCCCGATGGGCCACCTCATGGCAGCGCTGCGCGACATGCAGGCCAGCCTGGCGGCCACCGTGTCCGCCGTGCGCGCCAACGCCGAGCATGTGGCCACTGCCGGCACGCAGATCGCGCAGGGCAACAACGACCTGAGCGCGCGCACCGAGATGCAGGCCTCGGCGCTGCAGCAGACCGCCTCGTCGATGGAGCAGCTGGGCGCCACCGTGCAGCAGAACGCGAGCAATGCGCAGCAGGCCAACCAGCTGGCGCAGGGCGCCTCCAGCGTGGCTGCCCGCGGCGGCGATGTGGTGTCGCAGGTGGTGGGCACCATGAAGGGCATCAACGACAGTGCGAAGAAGATCGCCGACATCATCGGGGTGATCGACGGCATCGCCTTCCAGACCAACATCCTGGCGCTCAACGCTGCGGTGGAAGCGGCCCGTGCCGGCGAACAGGGCCGCGGCTTCGCGGTCGTGGCCGGCGAGGTGCGCATGCTGGCGCAGCGCTCGGCCGAAGCCGCACGCGAGATCAAGCGCCTGATCAACGACAGCGTGGAGCGGGTGGAGCAGGGCAGCAGCCTGGCCGACCAGGCCGGCGCCACCATGCAGGACGTGGTGAACGCGATCCGCCGCGTCACCGACATCATGGGCGAGATCAGCGTGGCGAGCGCCGAGCAGAGCGACGGCGTGGCGCAGGTCGGCGCCGCGGTCAGCCGCATGGACGAGACCACCCAGCAGAACGCCTCGCTGGTGGAGCAGAGCGCCGCGGCTGCCGAAAGCCTGAAGGCGCAGGCGCAGCAGCTGGTGCAGGCGGTGGCGGTGTTCCAGCTGGGGCACGACCAGCGGCTGGCGGCCTGAAGCCGCGAAGCTTGGCCGGCGCAGCCTGCGCCGGGCCGGGCGGCAGCGCGCCCGACGGCACAATCGCGCTTCCACGCAGGGAGCGCACGAATGACAGACCGCCTGGCCGGGGCACCGGACTTTCCAACGCCGGCCGCCACGCAGCCGCCCGATGCGCCAGCCGCTGTGCTCGAAGTGGCGCCGTTGCAGGTGCGCCCCGGCCAGCAGGCGGCCTTCGAAGCCGCCTTCCTCGAAGCCCAGCGGATCATCGCCGCCATGCCGGGTTACCTCGGCCATGAACTGCAGCGCTGCATCGAGCGGCCCCACGACTACATCCTGCTGGTGCGCTGGCAATCGCTGCAGGCGCATGAGGTGGGCTTTCGGCAGTCGGCCGGCTACCAGCAATGGAAGCGGCTGCTGCACCATTTCTACGATCCGTTCCCGGTGGTGTCGCACTACCAGGCGGTGGCCGGCGCCGCGGCCTCGCTGACAATCGGCGTCCCCTTCCCACAACAACCTACCGAACTGGAGGAACCATGAAGAAGATCCTTGCCCCCATCGTGATCGCTTTGGCCCTGACTGGCTGTGCTTCCGTGCCCATGGGCGACCCCAAGCAGGACGCGGCGCTGAAGACCTTCCAGGTGCCTGCCGACAAGGCCGGCATCTACGTGTACCGCAACGAGACCATGGGGGCCGCGGTCAAGATGGAAGTGGCCATCGACGGCAAGCCGATCGGCGACACCGGTGCCAACACCTACCTCTACAAGGAAGTGGCACCCGGCAAGCACACCATCTCGTCCAAGGCCGAAAACACCGAAACGCTGGACGTGGACCTCAAGCCCGGCACCCTGGCGTTCGTGTGGCAAGAGGTGAAGATGGGCGTGATGTCGGCCCGCAACAAGCTGCACCTGGTCAGTGAACAGGTCGGCAAGAAAGGCGTGGCGGAAACCAAGCTCGCGGCTGGCAAGTAAGCATGATGTTGCGCCGCCTTCTTTGCATCCTTTGTGGCTGTTGGTCCTTGCTCGCCGCCGCGCAGGTGCCGGTGCGCCCCGCGCCCGACCAGCAGGCGCTGCTCGCCAGCGCCGACCCTCAGGCCGCCGCCAACAAGCGCCTGGTGTATGACTTCTGGCGCGAGGTGTTCGAGGGCGGCCACATGGAGCTGGCAGAGAAGTACCTTGCCGAGTCCTACATCCAGCACAACCCGAACGTGCCCACCGGGCGGGCGGCCTTCGTCGAGTTCTTTTCCAAGTTCGCCAAGCCCAGGCCGATCGAGCCACGCATCAAAGCGCCGCTGGTGGCCGTGGTGGCCGAGGGTGACCTGGTGATCCTGAGTTTTGTGCGCGAGGTGGGCGATCCCAAGAGCCTGGCCACCACCAAGTACACCACCACCTGGTTCGACATGTTCCGCATCGAAAACGGCAAGATCGCCGAGCACTGGGACCCCGCGCCCAGGCAGTGAGCCCGGCCGACGCTGCAACCGCGTCGGTCGCCGCCGGGTCCTGATCAGCGCCGGCTGACCACGAAGTGCACGCCCGGCTGGGTGCGCCACGCGGGGGAGTCGAAGGGCAGGCGGCCCGCCGTGGTGTCGTTGTCTGCGGGCGGCGGCGCCGCGGCGAGCTGGCCGAGGTCGATGTCCAGGGGCGTGGCCGCTGCCGGTGGGGTGGCCATGCCATCGGCCGGCGGCCGCAGCCGCTGGAGGATGGCGCTCACGGTCTGCTCCACGGGTCCCAGCTTCATCGGCGTGCCTCGCGCGGTGGTTCCTCGGCTAGCGCGATATAGCAAGCGCCGAGCCCGCTTCGGTGCTGGCGCCTGGCAGTGGGAGCCGCACTTGCTGGCAACGGGTGGGGCCGACACTGCGCTCGGCGCCTTGTCTTGCCAACGCCGACGCCAAGTGTCGAAGATCGCCATGCCGTTCCTGCGGGGCCCTCAAGCGGTCAGCCGGGCCGCGGGCGTGCTGTGCGCGCTGATCGTGGCGGCGGTGCTCGGCCTGGCGCTGTATGCGGCCTGGCGCCTGCGCGTGCAGGCGGTGGAAGCAGCGCGCGCCAGCACGGAGGACCATGCGTTTGCGCTCGCGGCTCACGCCACGCAGGTGTTCTCAGCGGCGGAGTTCGTGGTCAGCAGCCTGGCCGCCGTGGCACAGGCCGATGGCCTGCAGGACAGCCTGGCGCTGCGCCGCCGCTTCGGCACCCGGGCCGAACACGCGCTGTTGCGCGCGCGTGCGCAAAATTTCCAGGCCCTGGACGGTGTCGCGATCCTGGACGCCGACGGCCGGCTGGTGAACTGGTCCTATGGCTTTCCGGTGCCGGCGCTGAGCCTGGCGGAGCGGGAAAGCTTTCTGGCCCTGCGCGACGTGCCGGCCGGCGTCAGCCACGTGAGCGCACCGGCCAAGGCGCGCTGGCGTGCCGGCTGGCCGATCGAGGTGTCTCGCCGCATCGAGGCTGCCGACGGCCGGCTGATCGGGGTGGCGGTGGTGGCCCTGTCGCCGGCGTACTTCTCCAGCTTCTACGCGTCGCTGCGCATGGACCGGCGCGATCCGCAGGAAGACGCCACCGCGATGACGCTGGTGCGCGACGACCTCACCGTGCTGGCGCGGGCGCCCTACGATGAACACGGGCTGGGCCGGCGCCTGCGCAGCGACGGGCCGTATGGCCGATTCCTGGGCGAGAGCAACGTGCCGCCGGCCGGCGCCGAGGCTTTCACGCCCTGGGATGCCGTGCCCGGCATCGAACCCCACCTGCTGCTGGCCGGCCACCCGGTGCAGGGGGCGCCGCTGCATGTGGTGGTGGCCTTGCGCGACCGGGTGTACCTGCAGGCCTGGCGCGGCCAGGCGGTCGGCGTCTGCGGCTTCGCGCTGGCGGCGTCGGTCTTCGTGGCGGCCACCTTCGAGGCCCTGATGCGCATGCTGCGCCGGCGCGAGCAGCACCTGGCCGAGGCGCAGCGGCTGCGGGCCGCGGCGGAAGCCGCCAACCGCGCCAAGTCGGAGTTCCTCGCCATCGTCAGCCACGAGATCCGCACGCCGATGAACGGCATCCTCGGCACCGCCGACCTGTTGGTGCGCGCCCCGCTGGCCGAGCGCGAGCAGGCGCTGGCGGAGACCCTGCTGCGCTCGGGACGCAACCTGCTGGGCATCATCAACGACATCCTCGACCTCTCCAGGATCGAGGCCAACGAGCTGCAGGTGCAGAGCGCGCCGTTCTCGCCCCGCGCGCTGATGGCCGAGGTGCATGACCTGTTCGTGAACTATGCACAGGGCAAGGGCCTGAGCCTGGTGCTGGAGGTGTCCGACGCGGTGCCGCCGGCGGTGATGGGCGACGCGGACCGCATGCGCCAGGTGCTGGGCAACCTGGTCAGCAATGCGATCAAGTTCTCCGACGCCGGCCGCGTGCGCATGCACCTGGGGGGCCACACGGACGACGGCCGGCTCTGGCACCTGTGTTTCCAGGTGGAGGACTCCGGCGTGGGCATTCCGCCGGAGGCGCACGACCGGGTGTTCCAGCCCTTTGCACAGGTGGACGCTTCTGCCGCGCGCCGCTTCGGCGGCACCGGGCTGGGGCTGGCGATCTCCCAACGGCTGGTGCACCTGATGGGCGGGCGCATCGACTTCCACAGCCGGCCCGGGCAGGGCACGCGCTTCTGGTGCGAGCTGCCCATGCCGGTGGCCGACGAGCTGCCGGCCGAGCCCGAGCCCGGCGCGGTGCCGGAATTCCGCTTTGCCCACAGCGGGGCCATGCCGCTGGCGCCGGCCCGGCCGGTGGAGCGCGCCGAAGGCAGCAGCCGGGCGCGCCATGTCCTGGTGGTGGAGGACAACGCCGTCAACGCGCTGGTGGTGGAGGCGCAGCTGGCCAGCCTGGGCTGCACCAGCCGCATCGCCAGTGACGGCGAAGAGGCGCTGCAATGCCTGCGCGAAGGCAGCTACGACCTGGTGCTGATGGACTGCATGCTGCCCACCATCTCGGGCTACCAGGCCACCCAGCGCTGGCGGGAGGAGGAGCGCCAGCGTGGCCTGCCCCACCTGCCGATCATTGCGCTGACGGCCAACGCCCTGGCCAGCAACCTGGAGGAAGCGCTGGCCGCCGGCATGGACGACTTCCTCACCAAGCCCTGCCCGGTGGACAAGCTGGCGGCGGTGCTGCGGCGCTGGCTGGCACCGGCCGGCGCGTCCACCACCAGCTGACAGGGCGGCGGCGAACACGCCGGCTTTTTGCCCGCTTATCCGGCTTAAGTTGTAGCGGCGGGTCGGAACAATCGGGGCCATGAACGAGTTGATGGCCCGTGCACAGGCGCTGTTCGGCAAGAACGGCGACACGATGAAGGCGCTGATGGCGCCGGTGTTCATCGTGATGATCCTGGCGATGATGGTGCTGCCGCTGCCATCCTTTGCGCTGGACGTGTTCTTCACCTTCAACATCGCGATGGCGCTGACGGTGATGCTCGTGGCCGCGCACATGATCCGGCCGCTGGACTTCGCGTCCTTCCCGTCGGTGCTGCTGATCACCACCTTGCTGCGCCTGAGCCTGAACGTGGCCTCCACCCGCGTGGTGCTGCTGCAGGGCCACACCGGCACCGGCGCGGCCGGCAAGGTGATCGAATCGTTCGGCCACTTCCTCATCGGCGGCAACTTCGCCGTCGGCATCATCGTGTTCGCGGTGGTGATGGTGATCAACTTCATCGTGGTCACCAAGGGCGCGGAGCGCATCGCCGAAGTGGCCGCGCGCTTCACGCTCGACGCGATGCCCGGCAAGCAGATGTCGATCGACGCCGACCTGAACGCCGGCCTGATCGACGAGAAGGAAGCCAAGCGCCGCCGTGCCGAGGTGAGCGAGGAAGCCGAGTTCTTCGGCTCCATGGACGGTGCCAGCAAGTTCGTGCGCGGCGATGCGGTGGCCGGCATGCTCATCCTGTTCATCAACGTGGTGGGCGGCTTCATCGTCGGCGTGGCGCAGCACGACCTGTCGGCCGGCGACGCCGCCTCCAGCTACATCCTGCTGGCGGTGGGCGACGCGCTGGTGGCGCAGATCCCGGCGCTGCTGATCTCGGTGGCGGCCGCCATGGTGGTCACCCGCGTGGGCAAGGAGCAGGACGTCGGCAGCCAGATCCGCAAGCAGCTGTTCAGCTCGGTCAAGGCCCTCAGCGTCACGGCGGGCATCATCGGCCTGCTGGGGCTGATCCCCGGCATGCCGCACCTGGTGTTCCTGCTGCTGGCCGCCGGCATTGGCTGGGGCGCGTGGAAGCTGCACCAGATCGAGCAGAAGGCCAAGGCCGATGCGGCGCGGCCCAAGGCGGGCGCCACCGGCGTGCCGGAAGCTAATGCCGAAGCGAGCTGGGACGACCTGGTGCCGGTGGACACGCTGGGCCTGGAGGTGGGCTACCGCCTCATCACGCTGGTGGACAAGAACCGCTCGGGCGACCTGCTGGCGCGCATCAAGGGCGTGCGCAAGAAGTTCGCGCAGGACGTGGGCTTCCTGCCGCCGCCGGTGCACATCCGCGACAACCTGGAGCTCAAGCCCAGCGTGTACCGCGTGACCTTGCGCGGCGCGGTGGTGGGCGAGGGCGAAGCCTTCCCCGGCATGTTCCTCGCCATCAACCCGGGCGGGGCGACACAACAGCTGCCCGGCACCAAGACCACCGACCCCGCCTTCGGCCTGCCGGCGGTGTGGATCGAGGAGCGCCACAAGGAAAACGCCCAGATGACGGGCTTCACCGTGGTGGACTGCCCCACGGTGGTGGCCACCCACCTGAGCCACCTGATGCAGGTGAACGCCGCCAAGCTGCTGGGCCGGGTGGAAACCCAGAACCTGGTGGAGCACGTGACCAAGCTCGCACCCAAGCTGATCGAGGACGTGGTGCCGAAGATGATCGGCATTGCCACGGTGCAGAAGGTGCTGCAGCTGCTGCTGGAAGAGGGCGTGCACATCCGCGACATGCGCAGCATCGTGGAATGCCTGGCCGAACACGCGGCCACCGTGACCGATGCCAACGAGCTGGCGCGCCGCATCCGCGTGCACCTGGCCCCGGCCATCGTGCAGCAGATCTACGGGCCGACCAAGGAGCTGGACGTCATCGCGATGGACCCGGACCTGGAGCGGCTGGTGACGCAGGCGCTGAACTCACCGCATGGTGCGGCGCTGGATCCGGGGGTGGCGGACACGCTCACCCGGTCGGCGGCGGAGTCGGCCAAGCGGCAGGAGGACATGGGGGTGCCGGCTTGCCTGCTGGTGCCGGACATGATCCGGGCGCCGATGGCGCGGTTGTTGAAGCGGGCTGCGCCGAGGTTGCGGGTGATTGCTCACAGCGAGATCCCGGAGACTCACTCGATTCGGATCGGGTCAATTATTGGGGCCGGCGGCTGAGGCCTTTGGGTTGGTTCTTGCGCCTGCGGCGCTGGGTAGGTTTCTGGCCTGGGGCGGCAGCCCGCCGGTCGCGCCCGGCCGGCGGTCACTTTCTTCTGCTGGCTCAGAAGAAAGTAACCAAAGAAGAGAGCCTGGAAGACCAACATCCGATTTCGCTCCCTCACGCCGGTAGGGGGCCCGGTTCTCTGCGGGCTCACTGACGCCGCGAGAGACCCGAGGCCACTTATGACGGGTGCCTTGGCTTGTGTGCACCGCGCGCTAGACGTCTTTCCAGCCTCCGTGTGCGGCCGCGTCGCTTCGCTCGCTCGGACGTGGCATGCGGAGGCTGGACAGGGGTCGAGTGACAGGTCGGGCCGGTGTGCCTGGTCGTTGCAAAGTGGCCTCGGGTGTGCAGCATGGTCAGCATGCCCCCCGAAAACCGGCCCCCGATTCGGCGTCAGCGAGCGAAATCGGATGTTGGTATTTCAGAGGCACCTTCTTTGGTTACTTTCTTCATGCCAGTGAAGAAAGTGACCGCCGGCGGGGCGCGACCCGCGGGCTGCACGCGAGTGGCCAGAAACCGAGCCAGCGCCGCAGGCGCAAACAAAGAATCAAAGCCCCCATCGCGCAGCGATCTCCTCAAACTCCCCGGAGTCCCGAAGCCCCCTCAACCGCTCGTTGAACGCCGCCACGATGGAAGCCGCGTCAGCCACCCGCCGGGACACCGCCAGGTATTGCGGATGCTCCTGCACCGCCGGCCGTAGGCAATCCAGCTCGCTCGCCAAGCCAAGAAGGTGCCGGTCCGCCAAGTGCTGCGCCACCCGGCTGTCGATCAGCACCAGGTCGATGTGGCCGACCATCAGCTTGCGCAGGTTCTGCAGGTCGTCGTTCACCGCCTCGGTGCGCACCTGCGCGGCCGCCAGCCCCGGTGGGTCGGCGTATCCGCGCACCACCCCCACCGTGTACGGGCGCAGCGCAGCAAAGCCGGTGAAGCGGGCCGGCCCGTGATGGCCCTTGCGGCACAACACGATGCGGTTGCTCACCACCGGGTGTGAAAAGCGGAAGGCGGCTTCGCGGTCGGGTGAGCGCCACACACCGACCAGGCCGTCCACCTCACCCTGCTGGCCCAGCCGCAGGGCGCGCGCCCAGGGCAGGAAACGCACCTCCACCTCATAGCCGGCGCGCCGCAGTGCCATCACCGTGAGTTCCGTCACGGGGCCGCCGTCGGGCAGGGTCTCGCTGTAGTAGGGCGGGTACTCGGTGGCCGCCAGCACCAACTTGCGCGCCCAGGCGCCGGGTACCAGGCAGGTGAGTGCCAGCAGACATGCGATCAACGAGGGCTGGGTCATCGGCAAATCGCCTCAGCGCGGGCGGCCGCGCACAGCCGCAGTGTCAACACGCCAGGGGTCCGGCGCATGAGGATCATCCCGCTCGCCCGGCGTGCAGAAGCGTTTCGAAACACAGCCATGAAAGCCCCTCTTATCGGCCTTAAGTCCACACGGCCGCTCGGAACAATGGCGTGGCCTTCCCAGGAATTTGTCGGAGTCCCCAGCATGAACGTCAAACGCTTCACCGGCCGCACTTCGCGCGATGCGCTGAACCTCGTGCGGCAGGCTTTCGGCGAAGACGCCGTCGTGCTGTCGACCAAACCGTGCCCCGAGGGCGTGGAAGTGCTCGCGATGGCACCCGACAGCATCCAGCAGATCGAGCGTGTGGCCGCCAGCGCCCCCACGGTCCGCGCCGCCAAGCCCGCCGCGGCCAGGACCGCCGCCCCCAGCCTGCCGGCACCGGCCAAGCCCGCCGCGCCGCAGCGCGCGGCCCAGGCACCCGCGCCGCGCGCTGCGGCCGCTGCCGGCAACACCGCAGTGGAACGCGATGTGGAGCAACTGGCCATGAGCACCCTGTCGTTCCAGGACTATGTGCGCGAGCGCATGCTCAAGCGCCGCCAGGCTTCGCTGCGCGAGGAGCCCACGCTGAACAACAACGCGGATGCGGCCGAGTCGCAGTTCGCGCCCGAAAGCATGTTCCCGGCCGATGCGGCCTTTGCGGCGCCCGCACCGGCACCCGCGGCTGCGGCCCCGGTGGCTGCGCCGGCCGAGCCGCCGGTGCGCCTGGCCGCGGTGCGCCCGCTGCGCCGCGAAGCACCCGCGGCCGCCGCAGCCCCTGCCGCCGAGCGCCACACGCCGCCCGTGCTGCGCGACGAGATCCGCGTGCAGCACAACGCACCGGTGCCCTCGCTCGCCCTGCATGCGCAGGACAGCGGCAGCCGGCGCGAGCAGGTGGAAATGATGAACGAGCTGCGTTCGATGAAGGGCCTGATCGAGGAGCGTTTCGGCGCCCTGGCCTTCATGGAGAAGCTGCAGCGCCACCCGGCGCAGGCCCGCCTGACCCAGAAGCTGATGGACACCGGCTTCTCGCCCGCGCTGATCCGCAAGCTGGTGGAAAGCCTGCCGCAGGACGTGGCCGACGAAAGCGCCTGGGCCGCCAACGTGCTGGAGCGCAACCTCACCACCGGCGAACACGAAGCGGCGCTGGAAGACCAGGGCGGCGTGTTCGCGATGATCGGCTCCACCGGCGTGGGCAAGACCACCAGCACCGCCAAGCTGGCCGCCGCCTTCGCCGCCAAACATGGCGCCAACCACCTGGGCCTGATCACGCTGGACGCCTACCGCGTGGCTGCCCACGAACAGCTGCGCACCTATGGCCGCATCCTCGGGGTGCCGGTGCACACCGCGCACGACCGCACCTCGCTGGAAGACCTGCTGGACCTGCTGTCGGCCAAGAAGATGGTGTTGATCGACACCGCCGGCATGGCCCAGCGCGATGCCCGCACCCGCGAGCTGCTGGAGATGCTGTCGCACCGCTCCATCCACAAGCTGCTGGTGGTGAACGCCGCCGCGCAGGGCGAGACGATCGAGGACGTGGTGATCGCCTGGCGCGCCAGCCTGGCCGCCGGCGTCATCGTGTCGAAGATGGACGAGGCCGTGAAGCTCGGCCCCTGCCTGGACGTGCTGATCCGCCACAAGCTCAAGGTGCTGGGCGTGGCCAACGGCCAGCGGGTGCCGGAAGACTGGCACCGCCTGTCATCGCATGCGCTGGTGCACCGCTCGCTGCGGGCCAACGCCGCCACCGCCTACCGCATGGATTCCAGCGACGTGAACCTGGTGTTCGCCGGCCTGCACACCGTGGCCGGCCAGCGCCGCGCCGCCGCCAGCAGCGCGCTGAATGCCTGAACCCCGCATCGAAACGAACCGCACGACACCCATGCGCGACGCTTCCTTCCGCCGCCCGCCGCCGCAAGACCAGGCCGATGGCCTGCGCCGCATGTTCGCTGCCTCGCGGCCGCGCTTCGTGGCGGTGGCCAGCAACCCGCACGTTGCGTTCTCCGGCGTGCTGCTGGAGCGCCTGACCAGCGCCTTCGCCACCCTGGGCCTGAAGAGCATCGTCGTCGATGCGAGCGAAAACGCCCCCGAGCCGAACGAGCTGGCGGTGGTGGACCTGTCCGTGTGCATCGAGCCGTTGTCCAGGGACGTGGCCTACCTCGCCGCACGCGGCCTGCCGCTGCGCCATGTGGATGCCCGCGGCAGCAGCGCCTCCTTCCTGCAGGCGGTGGCTGACGCCCTGCCGCGCGCCGACGTGGTGGTGATGCATGCACCGGCCTCGGACCTGTGCCGCCTGTTCAGCCGGCGTGCGGTGCGGCCGGTGCTGATGGCCGCCGACCACCCCACCAGCGTGACCCACGCCTACGGTGCGATGAAGCTGCTCGCCGTGCGCAACGGCCTCATGAGCTATGACCTGCTGCTGTCGGCCGACCCGCAGTCGCCGCGCCGTGACCGCATCGCCGAGCAGCTGTCCAGCTGCGCCGACCGCTTCCTGGGTGCGGTGCTGCGCGACAGCGCGGTGATCGACCCCGCTTCCGATGTGGACGACGTGCCCACCGCCGAGCTGCTGCGCCTGGCGCATGCCCTGCTGGGCAGCGAGGACGACCCGGCCGAGGCGCCGGAGCTGCGCGCCGCCCATCCGTATTCCCCCGTCTGGCCCGCCGCGGCCATGACCCGCAACTGAACAGTCCGGAGCTGACCTCCATGTACACCGCCAAAGGCCGCCTCGACTCCGACTCGCTGCTCAAGCAGTACAGCCCCCTGGTGCGGCGCCTGGCCCACCAGATGATCGCCAAGCTGCCCGCCAACGTCGAAGTGGACGACCTGATCCAGGTCGGCATGATCGGCCTCAACGACGCGCTCTCGCGCTTCGATGCCGCCCAGGGCGTGCAGTTCGAGACCTTCGCCACCCAGCGCATCCGCGGCGCCATGCTCGACGAGCTGCGCGGCAGCGACTGGATGAGCCGGGGCAACCGGCGCCAGCAGCGCAGCATCGAAGCCGCGGTGCACAAGCTGGAGCAGAAGCTCGGCCGCGCGCCGCAGGAAAGCGAGATCGCCAAGGAAATGGGCCTGAGCCTCACCGAGTACCAGGAGCTGCTGGGCAAGGTGCGCGGCACCCAGCTCGTGTACCTGGAAGACATGTCCGGCGACGACGGCGACGACGACTACCTGGACCGCCACGTCACCGTCAACGAGGACGTGAACCCGCTGGGCGTGCTGCAGGACCGCCGCATGCGCGAGGCGCTGGTGGAGGCGATCAAGCACCTGCCCGAACGCGAGCAGTACGTGATGAGCATGTACTACGAGCACGACATGAACCTGAAGGAGATCGCGGCCGTGCTGGGCGTGACCGAATCGCGGGTTTGCCAGCTGCACAGCCAGTCGATCGCCCGCCTGCGGGTCAAGTTGCGCGAGTGGTAGGCCGATAAGGCACCGAAGCGCTAGTGATCCTGGAGACCTACCCATGCTGAGCCTGTTCCGCCGCCAACAGAGTGGCGACATTGCACCTGCCTCGCCGGACCTGCGCGAGCCATCGGGCGGCCAGGAGGCGCTGCAAGCCGTGCGGGCCATCTCATCGCAGGTATCGCACATCGGCCACGACGCCGCCGAAGTGCGCGGCGCGATGGAAGACACCCAGAAGGTGGTGCAGGCGCAGACCGAGGCCATGAAGGCCCTGGCGGCGCAGCTGGTGGATGTGCAGAACGCGCAGGGCGCGATCGCCGGCGTCACCACCGAGAGCCTGGAGGCCGTGGGCCGCGCGCGCGCCGCGCTGCAGGGCGTGAGCGCCGAGGTGCAGGGCATCGTGGACACCTTGCACCAGGTGTCCGACGCCGCCGGGCAGATCACCCAGATCGCCTTGCAGACCCGCCTGGTGGCCTTCAACGCCTCGGTGGAAGCCAAGCGCGCCGGCGAGGCCGGACGCGGTTTCGGCGTGGTGGCCGATGCGGTGAAGGACCTGGCCGGCAAGGTGGAAACCTCGTCCAAGGCCATCATGCGCACCGTGGGTGAGCTCGACGCGCGCGTGGATGCCTTCAGCCGCGAGCTGCGCCACGACGGCGCCGGCTCGCATGGCGCCATCCACGTGGCCTTTGCCAGCGTGGAAGAAGACGTGCGCCGCATCAGCCAGGCGGCGGAAGAAAGCCGCGCCACCTGCGGGCGCCTGAACGAACGCACGCGCGAGCTGGAGCGCGAGGTGCAGCAGGCGATGAGCGGCCTGACCACCGCCATGGCCTGCAGCGACCGCTTCCTCAAGGTGTCGGAAGAGCTGATCGAGCAGATCGCCGGCTGCGGCGTGGAAACCGCGGACTCGCCCTACATCGCGGCTGCCCAGGAAGCCGCCGGACAGATCAGCCGGCTGCTGGAGGACGCGCTGCGCACCTCCACCATCACGCTGGCCGACCTGTTCGACGAACAGTACAAACCCATCCCCAAGACCAACCCGCCGCAGCACACCACACGCTACTGCGAGCTGGCCGACCGGCTGTTCCCGCAGGTGCAGGAGCGGGTGCTCGGCCTGTCGGACAAGGTGGCCTACTGCATCGCGGTGGACCGCAACGGCTATGTGGCGATGCACAACAAGAAGTACTCGCACCCCCAGCGCGGCGACGTGGTGTGGGACACCGCCAACAGCCGCTACCGCCGCATCTTCAACGACCGCACCGGCCTGGCCTCGGCGCGCAACCAGCGCCCCTTCCTGCTGCAGACCTATCGGCGCGACATGGGCGGTGGCACCTTCGTGATCCTGAAGGAAGCGGCGGCCCCCATCGTGGTGAACAGCCGCCATTGGGGCGGCCTGCGCATCGGCTTCAAGTTCTGACCTCGAAGTCCTGAACACCGGCGACGAACCGCAGTTCGTCGCGCGCAAGATCGTCACGACCCTGCGCCGCCCTTCGAGGTGGACGGCCAGCCCGTGCCCGGCAGCACCAGCATCGGCATGGGCTACTACGGCGAGGTGAGGGACGCCGGGCGCAATGCCTGCCCGCTGGTGGTCTGCTGACCGAAGTAGCGGCCACTCACACACGCGCCGGGCCGAAACCGCGTCGTAACTTTTTGCACACGGAAGCCGGCCAGAGCTGTTACGTGTAGTCACATTTCATCCCCGCGATGTTTCAATCGCACCTCGACCCGCGGATGCCGGTGTCGGGGGGTTCAGATGTTCCGTGCTGCCTGGTTCACCGTGCTGATCGAACGCGTCCTGCGGCCACTGGGCCGAATGGTGCTGCTGGGGCTCGCGCTGGTGCTCGCCGTGCCGGCCCAGGCCGGGCCGGGCAAGGGCACGGATCACGGCCACAAGATGGCGCGCGACCTGCGCGACGAGGTCGCACGCAGCATCCCGCTGCAGCGCTGGTCCCGCAATGTGGGGGGCCATCGCGAGGTCGAGGCGGTGGTGGTGGCCGAGCCGGATGCCGACCTGCGCGAGCTGATGCAGGCGGTGCGCCGCCTGGGCGGCAAGGTGGTGTCGCAACACGGCGTGATCGGCGGGCTGACGGTGCAGATGCGCGCTGGCGCCCTGCGCGCGCTGGCCGAGCGCGACGACGTGGCCAGCATTTCACCCAACCGCACCGTGGCACGGGCCTCCAGCCAGCTGGAGGCGGTGAGCGGCAGCACGTCGGGGCAGGTGCGCAGCTATCCGCTCCCCACCCAGTACAGCGGCCTGGACGGCAGCGGCGTGGGCATTGCGGTGCTGGACTCCGGCATCATGAAGGCGCACCGCAACTTCGCCGACGCCTACGGCATGTCGCGCGTGCGGCGCAGCGTGGACATGCTCAAGGCCCGCGGCGGCCTGTGGGGCGACGGCGTGAGCGCTGGCAGCGTGTCGCTCGCGCCGGGCAGCGCCGAGCAGCGCGCCTACGAGTCGCTCATCGCCAACGACAGCAACCTGCTGCAGGACCCTTATGGCCACGGCACCCATGTGGCGTCGGTGGCGGCCGGGCGCGGCTTCTACCAGGCGCCCGATTCCACCGGCGTGGCGCCCAATGCCGACCTGTACGACGTGCGCGTGCTCAACGACAACGGCGTGGGCACGCTGAGCGATGTGATCGAGGGCATCGAGTGGGTGATCTACCACGCCCGTGAATACAACATCCGGGTGCTCAACCTCAGCCTGGCTGCCGCGTCCACCGAATCCTGGCGCACCGACCCGCTGTGCCGGGCGGCGCGCAGTGCAGTGGCCGCCGGCATCGTGGTGGTGGTCTCGGCCGGCAACGCCGGCAAGAACGTCAAGGGCACCGAGGCCTACGGCACCATCGGTGCGCCAGGCAACGACCCGTCGGTGATCACGGTGGGCTCCGCGAACATCCACGGCACCAGTGATCGAGGCGACGACAGCGTCAACTTCTTCAGCTCGCGCGGCCCCACCCGCGGCGGCTCTGTGGACAGCGCGGGCGTGCGCCGCCCGGACAACCTGCTCAAACCCGACCTGGTGGCGCCGGGCAACCGGTTGGTGGGCGCCGCCGCCACGCAGGCCAGCCCGTCCAACCCCACCTGGAACCGCGTCGCTACCAAGAACCCGTCGCTGCTG
The DNA here is from genome assembly GCF_036231905.1 of Ideonella sp. BN130291. NCBI lineage: Bacteria > Pseudomonadati > Pseudomonadota > Betaproteobacteria > Burkholderiales > Sphaerotilaceae > Ideonella > Ideonella sp. BN130291. Next base: position 482,713 of record NZ_JAZARE010000004.1, read on the forward strand.
AAGGAGGCCTCCAGCCGCCAGGTGTATGCCCAGACGCTGATGCTGCTCAGTGGCACGTCGGTGGCTGCGCCGGTGGTGTCCGGCGCGGCCGCCTTGCTGCTGCAGGCCAACCCCGGCCTGACCCCGCCGCTGGTCAAGGCGATGCTGCAGTACAGCGCACAGCCGCTGGCCGGGGCCAACCTGCTGCAGCAGGGCGCCGGCATGGTCAACGTGGCCGGTGCCGTGTCGCTGGCCCGCGCGGTCCGGCCGGACGTGTCCAGCGCCATCGCCTATGGCGCGCTCTGGCCCGGTGCCGGCATGCTGCGCCAGCCGCTGCCTGCGCCGGTGTCCAGCGTGGGCGGCAAGAGCTTCAACTGGTCGCGCATCGTGTTCCTGGGCGGCAACCATGTGATGAGCGGCGACGTGCTGTTCTCGCAGTACCAGCCGGTGTACGACCCGCGCCTGACCTGGGCCAACAACAAGGTGGTGAGGCTGCAGCCGTGGTACTGGGGGCCCTCGTGGACGACGCCGGGTGAGACCTATGTGGCCAGGTTCACCGAGGGCACGCCGCCCAACCAGCAGCTGCTGACCGCCGGGGTGGTGCGCGGCGACCGGCTGGTGGGCAGCAGCTCGCTGAAGGCGGGCACCGGCCTGTTCGCTCCCATGGGCACGCTGTCCACCTCCATCGTCTCCGGCACCGGGCTGGTGCTCAGCGAAGGCCTGGTGCTGAGTGAAGGGCTGGTGCTCAGCGAGGGCCTGGTGCTGAGCGAAGGATTGGTGCTCAGTGAAGGGCTGGTGCTCAGCGAGGGCCTGGTGCTGAGCGAAGGCCTGGTGCTGGGCGAGGGCGTGACGCAAGGCGAAGCACTCGACTCACCGGAAGGGGAGCCTTGAACATGGCGCCCATCGACGAAGCGACTGCCGGCCCACCGCTGTCGCCCTGGCGCCGCCTGCATGCGGCCCTGCTGCCCGACTACAACACGAAAGCCACCGTGTTCTGGTGCACCATGGTGCTGCTGGGCGGTTTGGGCATCGCCTTTTCCGCGCACGACGTGGCCGCCCGCCTCAATGGCACCCAGCTCACGCAGGTGATCGCCGGCGTGAGCCTGGCCATGCTGGCGGGCTTCTTCCCGCTGCGCATCCCGGGCTCCAAGAACTCCTTCGTGGCCGGGGAGATCTTCATCTTCACCCTGCTGCTGCTGCACGGGCCGGCCGCGGCTGCGCTGGCCTCGGCCTTCGAGGCGCTGGTGGGCTCCTGGCGCACCTCCAAGCGCTGGAGCAGCCGCATCGCCAGCCCCGCGATGGCAGCGGTGGCCATGCTGTGCGCGGGCAGCCTGTTCGGCGTGGCGCGCAGCGGCCTGGAGCAAGTGGGCGCCAACGGCGCGGTGAGCCTCCTGCTCAACACCACCGCCTTTGCGCTGGTGTACTTCGTCATCAACACCCTGCTGGTGACGCTGGTGCCCAAGCTCAAGCGCAACCAGGGCCTGATGCTGTCGGACCTGTTCGGCAACTTCGGCTGGGTGGGCATCTCCTATGGCGTGAGCGCCTGCGTGGCGGTGCTGGTGTACCTGACATTCCAGCATTCGGGCGGCGGGGTGCTGCTGGTGGGCGCGCCCATCATCGCGCTGCTGCTGTCCACCATGCACCTGTTCTTCCGCCAGCAGGAAGCGGCCGAGGCGATGCGCAAGAGCGAGATGGAGGCGCTGGCGCGCGAGCAGGAACAGGCCACCCGCCATGTGCAGGAGCTGCGCGACATCGCCTTCCAGGACAGCCTCACCGGCCTGCCCAACCGGCGCCGCCTGCTGGAGCTGCTGGCCGCCGCGCTGCACCGCGCCGCGGACGACCCGCGCCAGGAGTTCGCGCTGCTGTTCCTCGACTTCGACCGCTTCAAGCTCATCAATGACAGCCTGGGCCACAGCGCGGGCGACGACTTCCTGGTGCAGGTGTCGCGCCTGCTGCTGGTGCATGTGCGGCCCGGCGATTCGGTGGCGCGCCTGGGCGGCGACGAGTTCGCGGTGCTGATCGAAGGCGGTGGCTCGGTGGACCTGGCGCTGGCGCTGGCGGTGCGGGTGCAGCACCTGCTGGCCCAGCCGATCCAGATCAACGGCGTGATGGTCAGCACCTCGGCCAGCATCGGCATCACCACCAGCAGCTTCGGCTACACCGACCCGAACGAGGTGCTGCGCGATGCCGACATCGCGATGTACCAGGCCAAGGCCGGCGGCAAGGCGCGCCATGCGCTCTTCGACATCAGCCTGCGCGAGCGCGCCTCGCAACGGCTGCTGATCGAGGCCGAGCTGCGCACCGCGCTGGCGGAGCAGGACCTGACCGTGGACTACCAGCCGGTGTACCACCTGGGCACCGGCACGCTGCTGGGCTTCGAAGCGCTGGCGCGCTGGCGCCATCCGCGCCTGGGGCGGGTGGACCCGGCCACCTTCATCCCGATCGCGGAGGAGTCCGGCCTCATCATCAGCGTCACCGACCTGGTGCTGCACACCGCCTGCCACCAGCTCAAGCGCCTGCATGCGGTGCTGCCGGCGGGCGACGAGCTCACGATGCATGTGAATGTGTCCAGCAACGACATCGCGCAGAGGGGCTTCGTCGAGCGTGTCACCCGTGCCATTGCCGCGGCGCAGCTGCAGCCGCGCCACCTGACGCTGGAGCTCACCGAAAACATCCTGATGGCCAGCCTGGAGGATGCGCTGCCCATGCTGACCGAGCTGAACGCGCTGGGCTTCCGGCTCAGCGTGGACGACTTCGGCACCGGGTGCTCGTCGCTCACCCACCTGTCGCGCCTGCCGCTGCACAGCCTGAAGATCGACCGCAGCTTCGTGGCCAACCTGGACAACCCCTCCAACCAGGCGATCGTCAAGGCCATCCTCTCGCTGGCCACCGCGCTGGGCAAGTCGGTGGTGGCCGAGGGCATCGAGACGGCAGGGCAGTTCGAGCGGTTGCGGGCCCTGGGCTGCCGCGACGGCCAGGGCTACTTCATGTCGCGCCCGCTGCCGGCCGCGGCGCTGGAGCTGCAGCTGCGCGAGGAGGCATCCGGCCGGTTGCATGCGGCTGCGGCCATCACCCCGCCGGCGGGCCACCGGCACCTGCTGCCGCACTGAGGCGACGCGAGGCACCCCGGGTGGGCGACCGGCGTGAGGGAGCCCAGCTGGTAAGCCTCCCAGCTGGGAACCATCCCAGCTGGGCAGGCATGGCAGCCGGCGCTACGGTAACGGCACTTCCACAGCCCGGGTGACGTGCGATGTTGAACACCGTCTCCTCCAGCCGCGCTGCCGCGGCCACCAGCCTGCACAGCGACGCCGGCGTCTACCACGTGCGCCACGGCGACACCCTCAGCGGCATCGCCGCCGCCCATGGCACCACGGTGGCGGCGCTGCTGCGCGCCAACCCCCAGATCCACGACCCGGACCGCATCTATGCGGGCGACGTGATCCACCTGCCGGCCGCGGGCGCCGGCGGCGCTTCGCCGCAGGTGCATGTGGTGCGCAGCGGGGACACGCTGTCCGAGCTGGCCGCGCGTTACGACACCGACGTGTCCACGCTCGCGCGCCTGAACCACATCGCCAACCCCAACCTCATCCATGTGGGCGACCGCCTGCGCCTGCCCGGTGGCAGCGCGGTGCAGCATGGCGGCGGACAGGGCGGTGGCACGCCGGCGCCCCAGCCCGGTGGTGGCGGCACCGGCCACGCCAGCTGGATGGCGATCGCGCGCGGCGAGATGGGCCAGCATGAGATCGCCGGCTCGCGCGACAACGCGCGCATCGTGCAGTACCACGACACCACCACGCTGCACGCCAAGGACGATGAAACGCCCTGGTGCTCTTCCTTCGTGAACTGGACGCTGGAAAAGGCGGGCTACGAGGGCACCGACAGCGCGGCGGCCATCAGCTGGGCCCACTGGGGCAACCAGGTCAACGGGCTGGGCGCGGCGCGCGAGGGCGACGTCGTGGTGCTTCACCAGAAGGGCGCGCCAGCCAGCAGCAACCACGTGGGCTTTTTTGTGCGCGGCGGCAATGGCCAGGTCACCCTGCTGGGCGGCAACCAGGGCAACCAGGTGAAGGAGTCGACCTACAGCACCGCGCAATGGGAGGTGGTGGCAGTGCGCCGCCCGCCCGGCAGCGAGCACGCTGCGGCGCCGGCGCCTGCCCCGGCTGCGGGCGGTGCGCAGCCGCAGCGCGGCATCACCGAGGGCGACTACGCCTCGGTGGCGCGCCAGCTCGGTGTGGACGTCGCCGCCATCAAGGCGGTGGCCGAGGTGGAGGCCTCCGGCAGCGGCTTCCTGCCCTCGGGCAAACCCAAGATCCTGTTCGAGGCGCACGTCTTTGCGCAGAAGACCGGCGGGCGCTACAACGCATCCCATCCCAACATCTCCAGCCCGCACTGGAACCGCGCGCTCTACGGCGCCGGCGGCGAGCACCAGTGGCAGCGGTTCGAGCAGGCCTACAAGCTCGACCCGCAGGCGGCGATGCAGTCGGCCTCGTGGGGCCGCTTCCAGATCATGGGCTTCAACCACAAGGCGGCGGGATTCAACGACGTGCAGTCGTTCGTGAATGCGATGAAGCGCAGCGAGGGCGAGCAGCTCAAGGCCTTTGCGAGCTTCATCGAATCCAACCCCTCGATGCACCGTGCGCTGAAGAACCATGACTGGGCCGCCTTTGCGCGGGCCTACAACGGCGCCGGCTATGCGCAGAACCACTACGACACCAAGATCGCCGCGGCCTACCAGCGCTTTGCGCACTGACCCCGCGCCCGCCCGGTTCGCCGGCGCGTGAAAATCGCGCCGATGAACCGATGCATGTTCTTGCTGCTGGCCTCGCTGTGCACCACCGCGCAGGCCGCCTCCCTCAGCCCGCTGGCCGAACGGGAGTTCAACGCCGTGGCGCTGCGGGCTGAGAGCCAGGTGCGGCATGAAATGAACCAGCCGCTGCAGGTGCAGTTCCACCGTGACCAGGGCTTTCGATGGCGGGGAGAGGGCGCACGCTCGGCGGCGATCGTGTCGCTGCTGGTGATGCCCGAAGGTCAGCCGGCGCACTGTGTGCTTGCGGTCGAACGCGAGGGCCGGTTGCAGACCCTGGACGCGTTGGCCACCGATGCCCAGCAGCCCTGGTCGTGCGACGGCGAGCCGGCGCTCACCCTGGCCGACGTGGACGGCGACGGCGCGCCTGACCTGCTGGTGCTGTACCCGTATCGCGCGCCGTCGAACGACACCTTCCAGCTCCCGCTGGTGCTGCGCCACAGGCAGGACAAAGGCGACTTCGAGCTGGAGGCAGAGCGCACCCGCTGGCTGCGCGAAGGCCACCGACTACCGGCGACCCTCGTGCAGATGAAGCAGGCGCTCAAGGCCTACCCCCGCCCCAAGTAGCCTTGGCAGGGCGCATTCCCCGCGGGGACAGGCCGCAGGCCAGGGAGAGCAATCGTGGAGGCGGCTGCGATGCGTGGACGGGTTTCCCGGCCATGCATCGAATCCCCATGGGGGGCGGCCGCCCGGCGGCCGGGGGCTCCAGCCCTAGGCTTGGATCACGCCGCCGAGCGAAGCGCGCTCGGTGCCACCTTGGGGCGAATACACACCGCCGGCCGGCGGGGCCGGCATCAGCACGTCGATCGCCCGGTCCAGCGCGGCGGTGGCACGCGCGAGTGATTCGCGCTGGGCAGCGACTTGCCCGCTCGCGTTGGCCAGGCGGCGGCGCAGCACCGGCGGTACGCCGCCCGTGCGGGCCGCCTGCGCAAACCGGTTCACCGCATCGGCCAGGGCGCGGTGCAGTTCGGTGGCATGCAGCTCGATGGCCTCGGCATTGCGCTCGCGCAGCGCCTCGCCCAGCGCGGCCAGCCGCTGCTCGACAGCGGCCAGCGAGTTCTCAAGCTCCGCACCCTGTGACGGAGCATCCGGCGATGAGGGCAGGGGCGGCATGGGCGCGTTGTGCAAGGCAGGTACAGCAGGCGCGGGTGCCCGGAAGGCGCCCGCGAGGTGGATCAATGCGAGGTGCGGCTGAGCAGTTCGTGCGCGTTGGCGATCAGCTTGTCGGCGATCGCTTCCGGGTTCACGGTGAACTTGCCTTCACGGATCGCCTGGGTGATGCGGTTCACCTTGTCGCTGTCGAACTCGGCAGAGCCGGCGTCCACATTCAGCGCCGCGGCGGCTGCGGACAGCTCCACCTGGGCGCTGGCTTCGGTGGCCTGGCCCTCCGTGCTGGTTGCCGTGGTGGTGGCGCCAGCAGCCCCCTTGCGCTCCGCGGTGACCGGGGTCACGGCGGGCTTGTTTTCGAGATGGCCGATTTTCATGGTGTGCTCCAGAGGGCGCGGCCCAGAAGGCCTTGCCCGGTCAACATGGTCGGTGTATCGGACTGCTGGGGGCGGACTTTAGGCTTTTTTCGGAGATCGACCGATGTTCCCCTCGTTCGGGGGGCTGGCTGCTGGGGGTGCTTCAGGCGGGGCATATCGGGTCAGAGCGGTATTTCCACACGATGTTCCGCAACCGCCATGCCGCTCACGATGCGGCCGGAGTCGGTGCGCACTCGCACCGGCTGGCCTTCCAGGCCGGGCGACAGCGCCTGGCCGGCACCACTGACCGAGTAGCCGGCGCCCACGGCCAGCACCTGCACGGTGTCGCCGGCCGCGAAATACTGGCGCGCCTTGAGATCCGTCTGCCGCAGCGTGTCGCCGGCGGCCAGCGGGCGGGCGAGGGTGCGGCCCACCGCGCCCGCGGCCTGGGTGAGCGCCGTGCCGGGCGCGGCGGCCAGGTCGACCTCGGCCTCGCGCAGGTCGGCTGCGGCCAGGGTGCTGCCGGCGGGCAGGGGGCCGGCGACCACGAGGGCGCGGCCGAACACCTTCACCGTGACGGGCAGGAACACATTCCAGCGGCTGGGCCCCTGCAGGCAGCGCAGGCCCACGCGGGTCTTGCCCCAGGCCGGGCTGCCGGCAGGCAGGTAGGGCTCGATGCGTTCGCAGGGCGCCAGGCGCAGCCGGGGGTCGAGCTGGCCAATCAGGACTTCCACCCGCGCGTGGCCGCCACTGGCGCGCTGGCCGGCGGCCTGGGCCATCTGCTCGACCTGCTGGGCGAGCGGGGCAGCCAGCGCGGATGCATCTCCCTCCGCCGCCGAGGCAGCACCCACCACCAGCACCGTGCTCAGCACGACGCCGATGATCCAGCACCACAGGGCGCTGATGAGAAGGGTGCGCAGACTCTTATCCACGGTGCCACTGTAGAAGGCCGGCCCAGGCCACAGTGCCGCGAATTGCGGGCCAATGACTGCGTTATTCGCGCTTATGTTTCAGGAGGTGCTCTCCACAATCCCTTACATCGCCCGTCAAGGGCTTGGACCGTGGTTGGCTTCATGACGAACCGCTTGACCGACTCGCTGCACTTCCAGACGCAGGCGCTGGTGCTGCGCTCGGAACGCCAGCGCCTGATCGCCAGCAACATCGCCAATGCCGACACGCCGGGTTATGTGGCGCGCGACATGAGCTTTTCGCAGGCGCTGAAGGAGGCGACGACCACCACCGCCCTGGGCAGCGCCGGCACCGCGATGGCCACGCAGCCCGGGCACATCCATCCGGCCGGTGGCGCGCGCGCCGAAGCGAACCTCGTGTACGCCGTTCCCAGCCAGACCAGCCTTGACCGCAACACCGTGGACCTGGACCGCGAGCGCGCCGCGTTCGCCGACAACTCGGTGAAGTACGAAGCGGCGCTGCGCTTCATCAACCACGACGTGCGGCAGATGCTGGACGCCATCCGTGGTCAATAAGAGAGGCTGACATGAGCATGTTCGACATCTTCAAGGTCTCTGGGAGTGCCGTTTCGGCGCAGAGCCAGCGCCTGAACGTGGTGGCCTCCAACCTCGCCAACGCCGACACCGTCGCCGGCCCCGACGGCCAGGCCTACAAGGCGCGCCAGGTCACCTTCCAGACCACGCTGATGGGCGAGGTGGGCGCGGCCGGCGTCACCGTGAGCACGATCAGCGAAGACAACACGCCCGGCCGCCGGGTGCACGACCCCAAGCATCCCCAGGCGGACGCCGAGGGCTACGTCACCTACAGCAACGTGAATCCGGTGGAGGAAATGGTCAACATGATCTCGGCCTCACGCTCCTACCAGAACAACGTCGAAGTGATGAACACCGCCAAGACCCTGCTGCAGAAGACGCTGCAGATGGGCCAGGGCTAAGGCGCTAGGACCAACGAAAGGCCCGCATGGCAGTCGACCTCTCCACGCTGAACACCAGCGTCACCAACCCCAGTACGCTGCTCGGCGGCACCACCACCGCGACGCAGAACGACGCCGGCAGCGCCGACCGCTTTCTCAAGCTGCTGGTGGCGCAGATGCAGAACCAGGACCCGCTGAATCCGATGGACAACGCGCAGGTCACCAGCCAGATGGCGCAGATCAACACGGTCAACGGCATCGAGAAGCTCAACACCACGGTCTCGGGCCTGAACGGCCAGTTCGTGCAGATGCAGGCGCTGCAGGCCGCGTCCCTGGTGGGCCGCGAAGTGTGGCTGGAAGGCAATGCCCTGCAGATGAGCAACGGCACCGGCGAAGGCGCCTTCAACCTGAGCAGCGCCGCCGACCGGGTGAAGGTCGAAGTGCTCAGCCCGGCCGGCCAGGTGGTGGACACCATGGAGCTGGGCGCCGAGACCGCCGGCCGCCACAGCTTCACCTGGAGCAAGGCCGGCGTGAGCGACAGCGCGGGCCTCACCTTCCGCGTGAGCGCCACCTCGGGTGCCGCGCAGGTGCCCGCGACCGCGCTGATGCTGGACACGGTGGAATCCGCCGGCATCGACGGCGACACCCTCACCCTCGAACTCGCGCGCACCGGCGATGTGCCGTATTCCAAGGTGCTCGCGGTCCACTGACCCACGACCCCCGCGCCCCTCCAAGCAGCAACAAGGACATCACCATGAGCTTCCAGCAAGGCCTGTCGGGTCTGAACGCCACCAGCAAGAGCCTCGAGATCATCGGCAACAACATTGCCAACGCCAACACCTACGGCAGCAAGGCCTCGCGCGCAGAGTTTTCCGACGTGTACGCGGCCGCGCTCAATGGCGGCGGCGCCAGCCAGGTGGGCATCGGCGTGCAGCTGGCCAAGGTGTCGCAGCAGTTCACGCAAGGCAACATCACCACCACCGAGAACGCGCTCGACCTGGCGGTCAACGGCTCGGGCTTCTTCCAGGTGCGCGAGGGCAACCAGACCGTCTACACCCGCAATGGCCAGTTCAAGGTGGACCGCGACGGCTTCATCGTCAACAACCAGAAGCAGCGGCTGATGGGCTACCCGGCTGACGGCACCGGCGTGATCCAGCCGGGCCAGGCCACGGCCATGCAGCTGCCCAGCGCGGGCATCAACCCGGCGCCCACCAGCGAGATGCTGATCGAGATGAACCTCGATTCACGCGTGGGCACCACCACGCCGGCCGCCGGCACGATCGACTTCTCCGACCCGCGCACCTACAACAACGCGACCTCGCTCACGGTGTTCGACGCCAAGGGCCAGGACATCGCGATGACCTACTACTTCCAGAAGTCGGCCACCGACACCTGGAACGTGTATGCCACCGCCAACGGCAGCTCGGTGCTGGACGACGGCAGCGGCAACGCGCTGCCGGTGACCACCATCACCTTCCCCAGCACCGGCGGTGCGCCGCTCTCGCCCGCCGCGCCGGTGAGCTTCGACATCCCCGCCGGCGTGAACGCCGCCGGTGCCGACACCCTGGCGCTGACCGGCGTGACGCTGGACCTGTCCGGTGCCACCCAATACGGCGCCACCTTCGGCGTCACCGACCTGCGGCAGGACGGTTATGCGCCGGGCCAGCTGTCGGGCATTGCGATCGAGGACAACGGCATCGTGATGGCGCGCTATTCGAACGGCCAGTCCAAGCCGGCCGGGCAGATCGAGCTGGCCAACTTCCGCAACCCCCAGGGCCTGCAGTCGCTGGGTGGCAACGCGTGGGCGCGCAGCTTCGCGTCGGGCGACCCCATCCTCGGCGTGCCGAGCGAAGGCAACATGGGCTCGCTGCAGTCCGGCGCGCTGGAGGAGGCCAACATCGACCTCACCGCGGAGCTGGTGAACATGATCACCGCCCAGCGCATCTACCAGGCCAATGCGCAGACCATCAAGACGCAGGACCAGGTGCTGCAGACCTTGGTGAACCTGAGGTAATGGAGCGCCCCGCCGCCTGCGGCGACGTGCCCCCCGCGGGGGCTGTCGACCGGCCTTGGGGCGGCCCGGCGCCCGGTCTCCCGGCGCCATCGAGCGAGAGGACGATATGGACCGCATGATCTATCTGTCGATGAGTGGCGCCAAGGCGACCATGCAGCGGCAGGACGTGCTGGCGAACAACCTCGCCAACGTGTCCACCACCGGCTTCCGCGCCGAGTTGGCCGCCTTCCGCGCGGTGCCCGTGCGTGGCGACGGGGCCAGCACCCGCGTGTACGCCCTCGAATCGACGGTGGGCTACAACCCCGACGCCGGCCCGGTGCAGGCCACCGGCCGCAGCCTGGACGTGGCCATGAAGGGCGGTGCCTGGCTGGCCGTGCAGGGCCTGGACGGCACCGAGGCCTACAGCCGCGCCGGCTCGCTGGACATCAGCGCCGAGGGCACGCTGGTCACCCGCAGCGGCCTGCCGGTGCTGGGCGACGGCGGCCCGATCACCGTGCCACCCAACAGCGAGGTGAGCATCGGCAGCGACGGCACCATCAGCGCCCGCAGCGCCCAGGGCAAGTCCACCCCGGTGGGCAAGCTCAAGCTGGTGACGCCGGAAGCGCCGCTGCAGCGCGGCGAGGACGGCCTGTTCCGCGCGGCCGACGGCGAGCTGCCGGCCGACCCGAACGCCCGCGTGCAGGACGGCGCGCTGGAAGGCTCCAACGTAAGTCCGGTGGAGACCATGGTCGCGATGATCGCCGCCGCCCGGCAGTTCGAGTCGCAGATGAAGATGCTGCAGACGGCCGAGCAGAACGAACAGGCCTCCACCAAGCTGCTGTCGTCGGGCTGAGAGGCGGCCGGGGCGCGACGCTGAACCTGCGCCACGCCATCAGCTTGGTAGCCTAGCCAGGCGCACCCGAGGCGGAACCGCGTTTCCAGCTTTCGGGAAAGTAGCTTGGTGGATCGGATCTCAGCTTGATGGCCATCCACAGGCTTGCGACGGACCAGGCGACGACGGCTTCGCCCGCCAACGAGTCGGGCTGGGTGACGATATGAGCCACGGCCAGTGCAACCCAGCAGCAGGCGAAGGCCATGCCGCCCGCGCGGCTGGCGTGAATCAGCGGTAGACAGGCCCAGCCCAGGCCCGCGAGCGCAGCAGTGATGAAAACAAGCAGCGCCCCGCTGCCGCCACCCGAGCCAAAGACGCCGGCCAGCAGCACCAGTAGCAGGACGGGTATGCCGATGCAAAGCACCAGAAGCGCGCGACCTGCGACAAGGAAGAGCACTTTGGCAAGCTTGAGCAGAGGCGACATGGTGGCACCTGACGGGCAGCCGGTGTCCGCAATGGCGGGCGAAGCCGGCACTTCGCCACCAGGGTGTCGCGCGAACCTAGCGCTGACGCAGCATCTCGTTCACGGCCGCGTCGTGTTGGCGGTACATCGGTGCCAGGCCGATCGCGCTCATCACGTCGAAGCCGTTGAAGTGCATGCGGACCAGCTCGCTCGCATGCCCGGTGAAGTCTCGTTGACCTCTTCCAATGCCGCCGGGTCCGGTGCGGTGTCTGGAGGGTCCAGGAGCGCGGGGGCGATCGCCTTCACAAGCGCGTGGTACTGCACCAGCGGAACGGTCGTGGCAAGGAAGGCGGCATTCTCGCCAGCCCAACGCATGGCGCCAGGGTATGCCATGAAGGGCCGGACGTCGGCGGTGTGGCCAGGCAGCTGGCGTGCATAGGCATCGAGGACCTCGTTGCGGTGCAATTGAAAGATGGCAGTGGCGTCTCGGCACATCCGCTCCACAACACCGTCATATTGAGAGAGCAGCTGCGCCAGCGCGGCGCGTTTGTCGATGGCGTCCCGCACCATGGTCATCGCACGCGCCTGCACCTTGGGGAGCCACACCGCTTCGGCGTAGGTGGTACAGCTGTATGCGGCAACCAGCTCGGGCGGCGCAACAACGGCGCCAATCGCACGTGCGTTTTCCTGGGCAGAGGCGGGCAGGACCAGCACACCCAGCAGCGCACCAAACGCGGCGGCCGCACTTTTGAAGCGCCCACTGAATGAGAGGGCCATGGCGCTCAGGACCCGGTCCAACCCGGTAGCTCGCTCGCTTGCTTCAACCAGCGTACAAACAGATCCTCGTCGAACGGCTCGTTCTCCCGGATGTCCAGGTAGCGCACGTCCTCATGCTTCGACGCGCCTGGCGGCAGCGGCGACAGCGCAGCGCCCTTGAAGAAGGTGACCTTCACGTACTTGGTGAAGCAGTGGAAGCTGAGGAACCAGCCTTGGCCTTCGACGCCATAGAACGGCGAGTTCCACTTCACCGCCTTTTGCACCTGGGGCACGGCGGCCACGATCATTTCGTCAAGACGGCGTCCGACCTCTTGCTTCCATCCTGGCATCGCGTCGATGTAGGCCTGCACGGGCGCATCGCCCTCGCCCTTGGGAATCTGCGGATTGCCGCCGGAGAGAAGCACCGGGGCAGAAGAAGGCGCAGGCCGACGTGCCATGTCAGCGCTTGCTGGTGCTGGCCGAGTCCAGCCAGGAATAAAACAGGCTGTCGATGATCCACTCCAACGGGGAGCGGTCCCTCTCCGCCTCCGCCCGCTCTCGATCCGCGATCGCCTGCTGCCGGCCTGCCGCTTCCCGCGCACCGGCGCGCTGCAGCGCAATCGCAGACGCTTCGGCCGAACCGGCCGCTCCGCTGTGGGCCGCGCCCGGGCTGACCAGTGACACATCGTGGCTGGCACAGCCGGCAAGCAGCGCCGCCACGAGCGCTGCCCTACCTGCAAAAGTATTTTTCATGTGGTTGTCCTCCAGTTTTCATTGGGCCTCACAAGCGGAGGATGGACCGCAGCCCGTCAAACACGCGCTCAGGCACGACAGGAGCGATGCTCTGGCAACGTGGCTCCGCGCTTGGCAGGGGTCAGACATCGATCGCTCGCGCCGAGCCAGGTGTTGGTGGTTGCGGTGGGCTGGGCTGGCTGGTCTTCTTGGGTAGGCTGTCCGCGATGTCGAGCCAGGGAACATGCTCCTCGAAGAACACGTGGGCGCTGGGCTCGCGGTCAAGCGGGTCTGTGATCAGCGCACGGGCAATGTGCATCTCACCCGGCCACCGGGTCGACTGGAAGAACATGGGGCTGCCGCACCGCGCGCAGAACGCGCGCTGGGCGCCGGGGCTCGACTCATACCAGGTGGGTGGCGCGGAATCCGGTTCCAGAACGAACTGCTCGCTGGGGAACCCGGCCCACGTGACAAATGGCGCCCCATGAGCGCGACGGCAATAGGTGCAGTGGCAGTGCGCAACCCACTTGGACGGCAAGCTGGCACGAAAGCGAACTGCACCGCAAAGGCAGGAGCCGCGACGGGTTACGGTGTTCATTGCGATGCCCCTGGGTTGCTGCTGATATGTGCTCGACACGATGGGCGCGGTGGTGGCTCGCACAAGCAACGAAAGCGGGTGGAGTTGGATCGAGGTTCAGGCGGCCAAAGGCCAGCCGATCCGCGCTGCGCGACGCAAGCTGGATCGAACCACCAGGCGATGGAACGGCGCGATGGCCAGGATGTACAGGCGACCCCAGCCGTTGTGGCAATGGACCACGGTGGACAGGGTCAGCTGGCGTGGGCAATGCGGCGACGGCTCGCCGGAGCACAGCAGGGACACCCTGAAGTCCAGGTGCTTGTCGTCTTCCCCAAGCACGATCTCGGCCGGAGTGCTGCCGTAGATCCTGAAGATGCCGACGCGGTTGGCCTGGTCGTGCGCGCCGAGTGACGAGAGCTGCTGAGCGGTCTTGAGGCCGAATCGTCCGACGACGGCATCGCGGATCGACAGTAGGACGCCCACCCACCGGGGCTGCTGGGAAAAGATGAACCTGGCCAGCAGCTCGGGATTGGCCGCAGCGCCGGCTGGAAGCCCGATCGAGAAGGCGTCGGCGAGGTGCGTCGATGCATAAGCATTGGCGATGCGTGACTGCGCCGGCAGTGCGACGGACGTGACTTGATGCGGTGCGGCTGACATGTGTGCGGGCGGTGGGAACTCGGGCAGGTTCGACGATCACCGCGGGCCGCGGCGTGAGGCTTGCGTCGGCGCATGGGCTCGATGGACCGGTGGGTGCCGATTCTGACCTACCGAACCCGTTTGAAGTAGACAAGCTCAAGATCGTCGGGGTCAAGGTTGTCGATGAAGCCGCTGCGCACGAACCCCGCCTTGGACAACAGCGCCTGCGCACCCAGGTTGGAAGTGTTGGTCGAGCTGAACAACTTGGGCGACGGGCAGGCTGCTTCAGCCGCCGCCAGCAGCGCCCTGCCAACCCCCTTGCGTCGGTGGCCTGCGGTTACCGCGATCAGCGCGACAAATGCCTGCTCGAAGAAGGCATGGTTGAGCACGAGGAAGCCGAGCACACGGCCGTCCGCGACAGCGACGAGGGCTTGGCCCTGCGCTGTGGCGTTGCCGATGAAGCTGCGGCGGCTCGCATGAGCCTGTGCGAACACGTCGCACTGCACCATGGAGGCGATGTCCTCAGGCACGGCCGGTCGAACGACCAACGGCTCAGGCGGTATGGACCCGGCCGTGCGCATGGACTGTGAGAACGACGAGGGCAACTGCGATGAGAAGCTTCATAGGGCTGACGTTGCGCTTGGGCGGCGGCTTGCCCGGCTGAGTTCACCAGGAGATTATCTGCCGCAGCTCCTGATAGAACCGCTGGCGCATCGCGTCGACCGTCTGCGGGATGGCACCCGCGAAGTACTCGTTCGCGACCTTGCCGCCAGCCACCACCGCCGCCATGCGCTGCAGCGGTGTCCCGTGGTGGTTCTGATTGTTGTAGGCATAGTCCCCGATCGAGAACGCCTGCTGCAAGGAGGTCTGCATTTCGGCGGGGCTCACGAACGCCTTGGCATAGATCAGGTAGAAGCCGGAGAACATGTCGGCCTCGAGCTCACGAGGTGCGGCCGTGCCCGAGTTGAGCCAACTTGCTCCGTACACGAACTGCATCATGTGCCCGAATTCGTGGGCGAGTACCTGCCAGAGCGGCAACGGTGTTCCGTACTTCGAATAGGTCTGGGCTGCAAGCGTCGTCCCGAAAAGAACGGCCATATTGTTCGGGTTGGCATAGGCGTTCGGGGAGTCACAGTCGCTCAGGAACGCGAAGGAGACGGACGGAAGATTCCAGAAGGAACGCTGGTAGTCGAACTCCTGCCTGAACGCCTGGTCAAGCCCTGCATTGCCGGAGCTTGCCTGCGGTTGTCCGCATCCGGGCAGGGCGGTGGTGCCAGCAGCGGCCGAAAGCGTGCAGCCGTGGACCTCTGCCGTTTGCTGTGATGGCGTGTCGTCCTCCCCTCCGCCGCACCCGCCAAGCGCCAGAGCGCCTCCGCAAACGCACATGAATCGACGTCGATTGAGGTCCATCGCGCGCACTCCGAAATTGGTGTGTTCGCAGCCTGCTTGTTGCGAGGCGGGTGCGCATCCTCAACTTGGACGATGGCGTGCAGAGCGCTCGATGCACGGTGAAGCCTCAGGGCACAGAAGCGCCCTCCCTCTCACGAGGGTGCAGCATTGGCGCCACCCGTGCCCAAGCGCTTGACCATGATGTACTTGACGATGCCATGCGGGTAGACCGCGTGCTCATAGGCGACCCGGTAGCCCAGGGACTCGTACAGCGCCGGCGCCTGAAAGCTGAACGTCTCCAGGTAGAACGACGAGCATCCATGGGACAGGGCGTGCGCTTCGAACGCCTCGATGAGCTGGCGCCCGACACCTTGGCGGCGATGCGATGCCGCCACCCACAGCTGCTGCAGCTCGCAGCAAGGCCCCCACCGGCGGCCCACGGCCCCGCCCATGACCTGGCCCACGGCGTCTCGCGCAAAACACGAGAGCGGGCGCACCTCATGGAGAGGTGCCGCCGCGTTGTTGGCCTCATCCAGCCCGCTGTCGACCAGCGTGGCTTCGGGCGGGTGGCTGTCGTGGGCGCTGATCACCAACAGCGCCATGGTGCATGCTCCTTCCACATGGCCGTGCGGCTCACCCCATGTGCTCGATGCCGTCGGGCATCCGGACCCAGCTGTGCATCCGCTCTTCGTATACCGAGAAAGTGGGTGCCGGGAACGAGGGGTCGGCGAAGGCGCCCACCGGGATGGCCACCGCATCCTCCCGGCCGGACATCGTGTAGTAGACGGTGGCGCCGCAGTTCGGGCAGAACCTGAACGTGGCCTTGCCACCTTCGTCTCCAACGCGCACGAACTCGCTGCTCGTGCCGCTGATGGACACGGCCGCCTTGTCGAACCGGGCTTGTGCACCGAACACACTGCCTGTCCGGCGCTGGCAGGCCAGGCAATGGCACACCGACACGCGCAGCGGCTCGGTGGAGACGTGGGCCTGAAGCTGGCCGCAACTGCAGGAAGCGGTTCTGGTCGACATGGGGATCTCGATGGAGTTGGATATCGGTACCGGCCGAAACGGCGGAGGCGCTTGCTTCAGTAGCGCCGGCAGTGGTTGGTATTGGAAATCGGACGACCGAATTCTGTGCTCAGCGGACCCAAACCGCCGCTTCGCTCATCGTCGCGCACGCACTCGCGTACCGCTTCAAAGGAGGATTCGACGCCTGAACGTATGAGGTCCTTCCTGGCAGCCGCCGCGATGGAGCGGGCCAGGGCGTTGGGGCGAGGCGCCGTATCGGCAGCGGTGAGAGCAGCAGCAGGCGCGCGCAGCGAAAGATCCAGCGCTTGCTGTCCCGTGACTCGCTCCATGACGAGCACATCGCTCGCCAGAGCGCTGAAGGTTAGGGCTCCGAGGGAGACCAGCGCGACTGTCAACACATGCACTGAAGCGCACACATGTTCTCTAACGGTCGGCATAAACGGCACGACTCGGCTGCCCGCGCATGTCCGCTTGATGGAGGGTTGGGGCGCGCTTTCATTCACGGGGATTTGCCAAGCCAAGCATTGGGTACGCGACCCAGCAACCAACAAAGTACATGATGACCACATAGCCTACGCCCTCACTAGGCGCGGTTGCAATGGCGCCACGACACAGGAGCGCGAACACAGGCGCAGCGATTGCAAAGACTACTCCCTGCAAGGCTGACCTCGCAGACGCCCTGAAAAGCGCGAGCAACCAAGGCCAGCATGCAACAAGAAATAGAAGGACGACAGGCAGCGCCATCTTGATACGGTGAGCGAATGGCCCTGATCCGAGCTCACGCAAGGTTGAGGCATTCGGATTGGCGAGCAAGCCGCTGACGACCAACGCAACGCTGGCCAGGAGCGAAAGTAGCAGGAGGGCACGTTGCATTTGAGCGCTCTGACGTTCGACATGAGTGGCATGTTCGGATTGCCGAGCATGTCCGCTCGCTGGAGGGCTTGGGCTGTTGGATCAACGGCGCAGCACTCGACGAAAGGCGGGAGCGCTGTCGGGCCTGACCTGCCCAGGATGATCAGTGTCGCTGCACGGACCGGGTCATGTCCATCCCACCCGATCTGCGGTCGTCTGGCCAGATCTGAATTGGACTCGCACAGGAACAACCCCCCCAAAACCCCTTTTATCCCCCGCTCCCGCCCCCTCAAGTCCGCCGAACATCCGTCACAGCGACAAGGAGTAGCGCCATGATCCGTTCGTTGTGGATTTCGAAGACCGGGATGGAAGCCCAGCAGACCCAGCTGGACACCATCTCGCACAACCTCGCCAACGTCTCGACGAACGGCTACAAGAAGGCGCATGCGGTCTTCGAGGACCTGATCTACCAGAACCTGCGGCAGGCGGGTGCCAATTCCAGCGAGCAGACGCAGCTGCCCACCGGCCTGCAGCTCGGCCTGGGCACGCGCGCGGTGGCTACCTCGCGCAACTACTCGCAAGGCAACCTGCAGCAGACGACCAACAACCTCGACATCGCGATCAAGGGCAACGGCTTCTTCCAGATCCAGTTGCCCGATGGCACCACCGGCTACACCCGCGACGGCTCGTTCCAGGTGGACAGCAATGGCCAGCTGGTGACCAACAACGGCTATGTCGTGCAGCCGGGCATCACGATCCCCGCACAGGCGCAGAGCGTCACCATCGGCAACGACGGCACGGTGAGCGTCACCCTGCCGGGCCAGGCGACTGCACAGTCCATCGGCCAGATCCAGATCGCCAGCTTCGTCAATCCCGCCGGCCTGGACCCCAAGGGCCAGAACATGTTTGCCGAGACCACCGCCTCCGGCACCGCCAACTCGGGGGCACCAGGCGCGAATGGGCTGGGCTCATTGCAGCAAGGCTTCGTCGAGACCTCCAACGTCAACGTGGTGGAGGAGCTGGTGTCCATGATCCAGACGCAGCGTGCCTACGAGATGAACTCCAAGGCAATCCAGACCTCGGACCAGATGCTGCAGCGCCTCGGTCAACTGTGATGATGACTCCCCCCCGCAGCGCCTTCGGCGCCACCCCCTCAAGGGGGCAACACCGACGGCCCGGCAAAGCCGGTTCCGTGGTGTTCGCTGGGCTTCTGGCCGCGGCCCTACCGCATCTTGCCGGCTGTGCCTACATCGGCGCGCCCAAGGTGGACGTGGCCGAGCCCACCACCGCCGTGCCCCAGCAGGCTCAAGCCGCGGCCCCCGTGAACAACGGCGCCATCTTCCAGGCCGCACAGTACCGCCCGCTGTTCGAGGACCATCGCGCCCGCCTGGTGGGTGACACCCTCACGGTGCAGATCGTGGAGAAGGTGAGCGCCAGCCAGAAGTCCACCAGCACGGTGGACAAGAGCGGCACGGTGAGCGCCGGCGTCACCGCGCTGCCCTTCCTGAAGCCATCGGCGCTCACCCGCGCGAGTGCCGACGGCACCTCCAGCAATGCCTTCTCCGGCAAGGGCAGCACCGAGAACAGCAACGACTTCTCCGGCACCATCACCGCAGTGGTCACCGGCGTGCTGCCCAACGGCCACCTGCTGATTGCCGGCGAAAAGCAGATCGGCGTGAACCACAACGTGGACGTGCTGCGTTTTTCCGGCCAGGTGGACCCGCGGGCCATCCAGCCCGGCAACAGCGTGGCCAGCGCCCAGATCGCCAATGTGCGCATCGAGCACCGTGGCCGCGGCCAGCAGGCCGAGGCGCAGGGAATTGGTTGGCTGGCCCGCTTCTTTTTGAGCGTTCTGCCGATCTAAAGAATTCAAGAATGGTGGCCACAGCCTCCTGCATGCACGAGGCCCGAACACCCTGATGCCGCCACCATGAAATCCTCCATCGACCGCTTCGTCCGCCTGCTCGTCATCCTCACGGTGATCGCAGCCAGCGCGGCCCTGTGGTGGCCGGTGGGCGCGGCGGCCGCCCGCATCAAGGAAGTGGCTGCGGTGCAGGGCGTGCGCAGCAACCAGCTGGTGGGCTATGGCCTGGTCGTGGGCCTGGACGGCACCGGCGACCAGACCACGCAGACACCCTTCACCACGCAGAGCATCCAGGCGATGCTGCAGCAGATGGGCGTCACCGTGCCGGCCGGCACCAACATGCAGTTGCGCAACGTGGCCGCCGTGATGGTGACCACGCAGCTGCCCGCCTTCGCCCAACCTGGCCAGCCGCTGGACGTCACCGTGTCGTCGCTCGGCAATGCCAAGAGCCTGCGCGGCGGTACCTTGATCGCCACGCCGCTGAAGGGCGCCGATGGCCAGATCTACGCCCTGGCGCAAGGCAACGTGGTCATCGGTGGCGCGGGTGCGTCGGCCGGCGGCTCCAAGGTGCAGATCAACCAGCTGTCGGCCGGCCGCATCCCGCAGGGCGCCACGGTGGAGCGCAGCGTGCCCACGCCGCTGCAGCAGGGAGACGTGATCCAGCTCGACCTCAATGCCTCGGACTTCAACACCGCGCGCGAAGTGGCGCGCGTGATCAACGGCGCCAAGGGCGAGGGCACCGCGGTGGCGGTGGACGGCCGTGTGGTGCAGCTGCGCATGCCGGCCAACCCGGCGCAGCGCGTGGCCTTTCTGGCCGACATCGAGAACCTGCAGTTCGACGCGGCCGCACCGGCCGCCAAGGTGGTGATCAACGCCCGCACCGGCTCGGTGGTGATGAACCAGGCGGTCACGCTCAACGCCTGCGCGGTGGCGCACGGCAACCTGTCGGTCACCATCAGCTCCACCCCGGTGGTCAGCCAGCCGGGCGCCCTGTCCGGCGGGCAGACAGTGGTGAGCGAAAAAACGGACATCTCGATTGCGCAACAGGGTGGCTCGCTGGTGCAGATGGCCGCCGGAACGCGCCTGACTGACGTGGTGAAGGCGCTCAACGCGCTGGGTGCCACGCCGCAGGACCTGCTCGCCATCCTGCAGGCGATGAAGAGTGCCGGCGCGCTCAATGCCGAGCTTGAAGTGATCTGAGGCTCGACGCCATGGCAGTCATCCCCAACCGCATCCCGCTGCAGCCGGCCCTGAGTGCCGACGGCCGCTCCGTCGCCCAGCTGAAGAACCAGGCCGGCGCCGACCCCAGGAGCGCGGTGCGCGAGGCGGCCAAGCAGTTCGAAGGCCTGTTCATGCAGGAGCTGATGAAGAGCATGCGCCAGAGCACCATGCCTTCCGGCTTCCTGGACAACGAAGGCTCCAAGCTCGGCAGCGAGCTGCTGGACACCCAGCTGTCCAACCAGATCAGCGGCCTGCCCGGCGGGCTGGCCGACGTGATCGCGCGCCAGCTCGAGCGCCAGATGGGCGTACCCGCGAATCCGCAGCTGCCGGCCAGCGCGGCCGCCACCACGGCCTTGCGCGCTGGCACCCCCGACACCCCGCAGGTGCGCAAGGCCATGGGCGCGGCCCAGGGCTTCGTGGCCCAGCACCAGGACGCCGCGCGCGCGGTGGAAGCGCAGACCGGCATTCCGGCCGGCTTCCTCATTGCACAGGCCGCGCACGAAACCGGCTGGGGCAAGCGCGACATCCGCCATGCGGACGGCACGCCGTCGCACAACCTGTTCGGCATCAAGGCCGGCCCGGGCTGGAAGGGCGCGGTGGCCGAAGTGACCACCACCGAATACATCAACGGCCAGGCTCACAAGGTGAAGGCCAAGTTCCGCGCCTATGAAAGCGCAGAGGCCTCGTTTGCCGACTACGCCAGCCTGATGAAGAACAACCCGCGCTATGAGCGGGTGATCGCCAATGCGGACAGCGCCCGGGGTTTTGCACAGGGCTTGCAGCGCGCCGGCTATGCCACCGATCCGGCCTACGCCGACAAGCTCACGCGGGTGATCAACACCACGCTGCGGCTGCAGCGGTCGCTCGCTTGATCGGCACCAACCAGAGGGCCTGAACCATGGGTGTTTCCGCAGTCATGTCGCTCGGCGTGCGGGCCATGGCGGCCAACTACGCCGCCTTGCAGGCCACCGGCAACAACATTGCCAACGCCAACGTCGCCGGGTATTCGCGCCAGCAGGTCGAGCTGGAGACGGCCAAGGGCCAGTACACCGGCGCCGGCTTCTTCGGCAAGGGCGTCAACGTCTCCACCGTCACGCGTTCGTACGACGAGTTCCTCAGCCGCGAGGCGGCAGTGTCCAAGTCCATTGCCTCGATGGACAAGGCGCGTGCAGAGCAGCTGGCCCAGTTGGAGCGGGCCTTCCCGATGGGCGAGGCCGGCATCGGCTATTCGGCCGGCCAGTTCCTCAATGCGATGGTGGACGTGGCCAGCAATCCGCAGGACATCGGCGCACGCCAGGTGGTGCTGTCGCGGGCCAGCGAACTGGCGGCGCGCTTCAATGCGTCGGCCACCCAGCTGGACGCCATCCAGCGCGGCGTCGGCGAGGACCTGAAGAACTCGGTCAAGACGGTCAATGAGCTGGCCCGCGGCATTGCGGACGTGAACCAGAAGATCGCCGCGGTACGTGGCTCCGGCCATGCACCCAACGACCTGCTGGACGAGCGCGACCGCCTGGTGTCCAGGCTGTCCGAGCTGGTGCAGGTGAGCACCGTCGGTGCGGAGGACGGCACGCTGGGCGTGTTCATCGCGGGCGGCCAGCGCCTGGTGCTGGGCAACCAGGCCGCCTCCCTGCAAGTGGCGCCCGACCCGGCGGACCCGGCCCGTTCGGCGATCGCGATCAACGACAACGGCCTGGTGCGCGACCTGCCCTTCGACCTGCTGGGCGCGGGGGCCATCAGCGGCCTGCTGCGCTTCCAGAACAGCGACCTGGTGGACGCGCGCAACCTGCTGGGCCAGATGGCCGCGGCCTTCAGCGCCCGGCTCAATGAACAGCAATCGCTCGGCCTGGACCTGCGCACACCGCCGGGCAGCGGTGCACCGGTGTTTGCCGTGGGCGCGCCACGATCGGTGCCCAACGCCAACAACGCCAAGGATGCGAGCGGCCAGTTCATCAGCAGCGTGTCGCTCACCACCGTCGACGGCACCCAGCTGCAGGCCAGCGACTACGAGCTGCAGGCCGACCCGGCGAATGCCGGTGCCTATGTGCTCACGCGCCTGAGCGACGGCCTCACCCGCACCATCGCCAGCGGCGACGTGGTGGACGGCATGCGCATCGATGTCAACGCGCCCGCACCGGGGCCCAACGAGCGCTTCCTGCTGCAGCCGGTGGCGCGTGCGGCCAACGGCATGGCCCGCGTGCTGGACGACCCGCGCGCGCTGGCCGCCGCTTCTCCGGTGACGGCGACCGTGCCCGCCACCAACACCGGCACCGCCAGCGTCGCCTCGCTCACGGTGGTGGGCAGCAGCGTGAACCCGGAGCTCACCGCCAACCTGAGCTTCACCTCCGCCACCGGCGACTACGCTTGGGAGCTGCGCGACCGCACCAGCAACGCGCTGGTGAGCAGCGGCACCGGCACCTGGACGGCGGGGCAGCCGATCGCCTTGAACGGCTTCGAGCTGCAGCTCAACGGCGTGCCGGCGAACGGCGACGCGATCAGCATCGGCAAGACCCTGTACCCGGCCACGAACAACGGCAACGCGCTGGCGCTGGCCGCCCTGCGCGACCAGAGCTTCGTTGGCCAGTCGCTGGACGGCCTGGGCCAGCTGACCGGCGGCAACACCATGACCGAGGCCTATGCCGCGGCCATGGCCGACGTGGGCGTGCGGGTGCAAAGCGGCAACAACGCCGCCGACATCTCGGCCAGCGTGGCGGCCACGGCGGAACAGGCCCGTTCCGGCCAGGCCGGCGTGAACCTGGATGAAGAAGCCGCACGCCTGATCCAGTACCAGCAGAGCTACCAGGCCGCGGCCAAGGTGCTGCAGGTGGCCCAGCAGATTTTCGACACGCTCCTGCAGACCGCGGGTGGCTGAACGGGGAGTTCCTGATGCGCATTACCACCAACAACGCCTTCGACGCCACCGTCGACAGCCTGCAGAAGCGGCAGACCGAGCTCAGCGACAGCCAGCGGCGCCTGACCAGCGGCAAGCGGGTGCTGACGGCCAGCGACGACCCGGTGGCGGCCGCGCGGGCCGAGCGTGCGCTGGCCACCGTGGCGCGCAGCGAGGCGTCGCAGCGTGCGCTGGATGCCAGCCGCAATGCCATGACCCTGAGCGAGGCGGCGATCGGCGATGCGTCCGACCTGCTGCAGCAGATTCGCGAGACCCTGGTGCAGGCCGGCAATGCCAGCTTCACCGACACCGAACGAGCCAGCCTGGCCGACAAGATCGCCGGCCTGCGCTCGCAGCTGCTGGGGGTGGCCAACCGCAGCGATGGCGCCAACGGCTACCTTTTTGGCGGCCAGGGCACCAGCCAGCCGCCGTTCGTGGACGCGCCCGGCGGGGTGCAGTACCGCGGCATCAGCGGCCGCATCAACGTCGCGCTGCCCGAGCAGCTGCCGCTCACGGTCGATGGCGCAGGCGCCTGGCTGCAGGCACGCACCGGCAACGGCGTGTTCGAAACCCGGCCGGTCGCCGGCAACACCGGCAACGCCTGGATCGACGGCGGCCGTGTCACCCTGCCGGGCAACCTCACCGCCTCCACCTACACGGTGCAGTTCAGCGTGGCTGCCGGTGTCACCACCTATTCGGTGCTGCAGGACGGCAACCCCACCGCGCTGGCAGGCGTGCCCTACCAGTCGGGCAAGGCGATCGAGATCGACGGCATGTCGTTCAACGTCACCGGCCAGCCGGCCGATGGCGACCAGTTCGAGACCGTGCCGTCCACGCCCAGCCTGAGCGTGTTCGACGCGATCGACCGCGCCGTCGGCGACCTGAAGACACCTTCGCGCAAGAGCGGCGAGATCCAGCAGGGTGTGAACAGCAGCCTGCGCGACCTGGACCAGGTGATGTCCGGCCTGGGCGCTTTACGCAGCCAGGTGGGCGAAATCCTCAACCTGAGCGACGGCGCGCAGAGCCGGCTGACCGACCTGAAGCTGTACGGTGAGACAGAACGCTCGAATGCGGAAGACTTGGACATGGTGCAGGCCATTTCCGAGTTCCAGAACCAGCAAAGCGGCTACGATGCGGCGTTGAAAACCTACTCGATGGTGCAGAGGATGTCGCTGTTCCAGTACATCAGTGGGTGAACGCCTTGGCGGCCAGGGAGAACAACGAATGACGGAACACCCCATCCTCGGCCAGGTGGTGCTCGGCTACTCGCCGATGATCGACCGCAACCGCGCGGTCATCGCCACGCGGCTCACCTTGTTTCCGGCCAAGCCGGACCTCGCGCTCAGCTCCGCGTCCCTGCTGGCCACGCTCAACGAGGTGTGGCCCGGCGCCGGCGGGCAGGTGTCCTTGAACATCGTCAGCGAGACCCTGCTGCATGAGCTGCTGGCGGCCAAGCTCTCCACCAACCTGTGGATCGAGGTGCCGGCCTTCATGGCCAGCGACACCACCCACAGCGAGGCGCTGCGCCGCCTGCATGCGCAAGGCAACACGCTGCTGATCAAGGGCCGCCCGCTGCAGGAACTGCCGCGCGAGGTGCTGCCCTGCTTCAAGTATTCGATCATC
Organism: Ideonella sp. BN130291; assembly: GCF_036231905.1. NCBI lineage: Bacteria > Pseudomonadati > Pseudomonadota > Betaproteobacteria > Burkholderiales > Sphaerotilaceae > Ideonella > Ideonella sp. BN130291. The sequence continues at coordinate 507,695 of NZ_JAZARE010000004.1, forward strand.
GACCTGAGCGAGGAGCGGCGCGGCGACGCACCGCCCGCGCCCGGTGTGTCGCGCACCATCTCGCATGTGCAGTCCGGTGTGCGCACGCTGGAGCAGATGGAGCAGGCCTTCCAGCGCGGCGCCGTGGCAGTGCTGGGCTGGCCGGTGGACGACGCGATCCAGTCCTCGTCGACCCGCAACGCGTCGCGCCCGGACATGCAGACCATCGTGGAGCTGATCCGCCGCGTCGACAAGGAAGAGCCTGGCGACCGGCTGGAAGCCACGCTCAAGCAGGACCCGACGCTGGCCTTCAAGCTGATGCGCTACATCAACTCGCCGGCCTTCGGCCTGCGCGTGGAAGTGAGCTCCTTCCGCCATGCGCTCATGCTGCTCGGTTACCAGCGCCTGAAGCGCTGGCTAGCGCTGCTGCTCGCTTCGGCCAGCAAGGACGCGAACATGAAGCCGGTCATGTATGCCGCGGTGCGGCGCGGCCTGCTGATGGAAGAGCTGGCGCGTTCCACCCAGGCCGACGAGGAGATGCGCAACGAGATGTTCATCTGCGGCGTGTTCTCCCTGCTCGACAAGATGATGCAGCAGCCGTTTGCCGAGCTGCTGAAGACGATTCCCGTGCCCGAGCGGGTGTACCAGGCGCTGGTGGACAACTCCGGCCCCTTCCAGCCGTATTTCGACGTGGTGTTCGCGGTGGAGCAGGAGTCGCTGTTCGACATCCGCGCCGCCGCCGACGCGCTGATGATGAGCGTGACGGAAATCAACCGCGCCGAGCTGCGCGCGCTCGCGAACGCCTCGCAGCTCGATTAACCTTCGCGGGATGCCGCCACCGCGTCTGCCGCCTGCATCGTCCAGTGTTCCGCCGATCAGCCTGCGTGCGCTGATCGACGCGTCCTCCGACGGCGTGGTGGTGTTCGACGCGCGCAGCACCGTGCTGCTGTGCAACCGCGCCGCCATGCGGCTGCTGGCCTGCGAGCCCGGGTTCACCCTGGCCCAGCTGGAGCCGGTGCTGGGGCCGCAGCTGATGGCCTGGTTGCTGCTCGAACGCAGTGGCGCCGGGCAGCAGCCGGTGGCGCCGCTGTTCCTGGCTGACGGCCGGCAGGTGCAGGCGAGCCTGCAGGTGCTGGAGCTGGGCCAGTGGGCCTTGCGGCTGGAGCCCGCACGCGACACCGGCACGCTGGGGCCGCTGCCTGAGCTGCAGGCGCTGGGGGTGCCCACCGTCGCATCGCGTCAGCTGCTGCGCCTGTTCTGGGAGTCGCCCTTTCCGGCCACGGTGCAGGACGCGCAGTTCAAGCTGGTGGCGGTGAACCAGGCCTACCTGGACTTCACCGGCTTCTCGCGCGAGCAACTGCTCGGCATCGACCCCGTGCTGCTGCAGCCCGAGCAGGACCGCCAGCGCAGCTTCGACTTTCGCCAGCAGCTGCAGCCGGACACCGCCGAGCCGGCGTTGGTGCCCATGATCGAGCGCCGGCTGATCGACGCGGCCGGCCATGAACGCTGGTTCCGCCTGGCACGCTGTGCGTTGACCGGCTCCTCCGGCCAGCCGCTGTGGCTGTCGGTGGTGCACGACATCACCGCCGAGCGGGTGGCGCGCGAGCAGGCCGACCGCTCGGTGCGCGAACTCGACGAGTGGTTCGACCTGAGCCCGGTGGGCATGGTGCTGTTCGACGACCGCGGCCTGCTGCTGCGCAGCAACCCGGCCTTTGCGTCGCTGGTGGGCGATGTGCCCGAGGTGGTGGCGCATGCGCCGCAGCCGCTGCAGGAGCTGCTGGCCTGGGAGGACAGCACGCCATCGCCGGCGCTTGCGCCTGGTGCCCCGCCGCTGGAGCGGCGTGTGTCCGTGGCCACGCCCGATGGCCGCCGACTGCGCCTGCGTGCGCTGGTGCGCGGTTTCGCCACCGGCGCCGGGCAGCGCCGCTTCATGGCAGTGGTGGAAGACCGCACGCTGGAAGAAGAGCGCGAGCTGGCGCAGCTGGAGATCGGTGCCCTGATGGACACCGCCAGCATCGGCATCGCCACCTTCGAGGAGTCGCGCGGCTGGGTGAGCAGTGCACAAGGCAAGGGCAGCGGCAAGGCTGGCGCGGCCGGCTTGCAATCCATCGGCCGCGACATGGTGGTGCCGGAGTCGCTGGCCGACTATGAACGGCTGCAGCGCGCGCTCAAGCAGGGCGAGCGGGCGGAGGTGCGTTATGCGGTGCGCCACCCCGAGCTGGGCGAGCGCTGGCTGCTCACGCGGGTGGAGCCCGGCCAGCTCGCGTCGGGCCGGCGCACCACCTCGGTGGTGACGCTGGACGTCACCGACCAGGAACAGGCGCGCATGCGCAACGAGCAGCTGCTGCGCGAGCTGTCCACCCTGCTGGACGTCAGCAGCGCCGGCATCGCCTATTTCCGCGGCGACCTGCTGGTGCGCTGCAATGAACGTTTCGAGCGCATGCTGGGGTTGGTGGAATCGCCCGCCGGGCAGCCGCTCGGCGAGCTGCTCGCAGCGCATCCGGTGGCCTGGCCGGCGCTGCGGCACAGCCTCACCGCCTTGCGCACGGCGCGTGTGTTCGAGAGTGAGTTCCGCGTCCACGGCGCCGCCGGCAGTCTGTACGGCGACGCCTGGTATTCGCTGTCAGTGCGGCGCGCCAACAGCGACTGCCTTCACATGGAGGCGGTGGCCGTGCTCACCGACATCTCGCGCCTGAAGAAGCAGCAAGCCGAGCTGGAGGAGCTGCTGCGCGAGCGCGAGCTGATGTTCAACCTGTCCGAGGTGGGCATCGCCTATGTCCGCGGCGGCCGGCTGGAGCGCGCCAACCAGGCGCTGGCGGCGATGACCGGTTATGCCACCGCCGAGCTCAACGGCCTGGACCATGCGGAGCTGTTCGAGGACCGCGCGGCCTACCTCGAATACCGCCGCATCGAGCAGGAGGTGCTGCGCCAGCAGGGCCGCTTCACCACCGAACGGCGGCTGCGCCGCCGCGACGGCTCGGTGCTGTGGGTGCAGGCCAGCAAGCGCGCGGTCGACGAGGCCGACCCCGATGCCGGCACCATCTGTTCCTACGTCAACGTGGACGAGCGCCATCGCGCGCGCCAGTCGCTGGTGCTGCAGGCCGAGCGCACGCGCGCCGTGCTTGATTCGGTGCTGGTGGGCATCGTCACCGTGGGCGAGCGCGGCATCGAGTGGATGAACCGCTCGGCGCGCCGCATGTTCGCCGGCGAGCTGGCCGACTTCGTGGGCGAGCCCATCAGCACCGTCGCCACGCCGGAGCCCGACCATCCGCTGCGCCGCACCCACTACCTGGAGGCGCTGGCCGAGGGCCAGGCCGAGGCGTTCGAATGCCGCTTGATCGGCCGCGACGGGCGCGAATTCTGGGTGGTCGGCAATGCGGTGGTCACCGGGCGCGAGTCGGGCGAACGCCAGCTCACCTTTGCGCTGCTGGACATCGAGCGCCGCCGCCAGGCCGAGATCAACATGGCGCAGACCCAGGCCTCGCTGCAACGCATCATCGAAACCGCGCCGCTCGCGATCGGGCTGATCGATGCACGCACCCTGCGCCTGGCGCAGCTCAACCAGATGGCCGCCACCTTTGCAGGCAGCACGCTGGACGCTGCGGTGGGGCGTGCGCCCGAGGAGCTGTTCGACATCGAGTTCTCCGAGCGCCTGGTGGAGGACATGCGGCTGGCGCTGGGCAGCCAGGACGCCACCCGGCGCGAATACCGGCGCCACACCGGCGGCCAGCTGCGCGTGTGGGACGCACGCTATGTGCCGCTGGCGCCCGCGGGCGCCAGCGCGCCCGAGCAGCTGCTGTTCGTGGCCAGCGACGTGACCGAGCAGCGCGCGGCCGAGCAGGCGCGCTACGAAGCGGCGATCGCCCAGCGCGAGATGCTGGTCAAGGAAGTGCACCACCGCATCAAGAACAACCTGCAGGGCGTGGCTGGCCTGATGCAGCAGATCGCCCAGCGCCGGCCCGAGGTGGCGCCCGTGATCAGCGAGGCGATCGGCCAGGTGCAGGCGATCGCGCAGGTGTACGGGCTGCAGGTGGGCGCGGCCGGCCCGCTGCGCATCCGCAGCGTGCTGGAGGCGATCACCGCCTCCGTGCAGCGCATGTTCGGCCGCAGCATCGTGGTGGAGGTGCAGGGCGCGGCACCGCACCGGTGGGCGCTGCCCGAGGCGGAGTCCATCCCGATCGCGCTCACCCTCAACGAGCTGCTCACCAATGCGATCAAGCACAGCCGCGATGGCGATGTGCGCTGCGCCCTGCATTGCGGCGACAACCAGGTCAGCATCGCCATCGCCAACCATGGCGAGCTGCCAGAGGGCTTCAGCGTGGCACGGATCCCGGGTGGGGTGTCCGGCCTCGGACTGGTGCGGGCCCTGCTGCCGCGCCGCAGCGCCACCCTGACATTGGGCGCCGAAGGCCCGCTGGTCGTGGCACGCATCACGCTCGTCCCCCCTGGCATCACCGCCCTGGAATCCTTGTAGCCGCGCGCGGCGCCTTTGCGCGACAATGGCGCCCCCGGTCACGAGCCGGGATACACCAATTCAAACAGCGGCGGGCAACATGGGCGGTAAGGGAAAGATCCTGGTCGTCGACGACGACCGGTTGGTGCTGGCCACGGTGGCCCACGGCCTGGCCCAGGCCGGCTACGAGGTGATCGACGCCGACAACGGCGATGACGCCATCCTGCTCGCCCGCCAGCACAAGCCCGACCTCGCCTTGCTGGACATCCGCATGGAAGGCAAGAGCGGCCTCGACGTAGCCGCCTACCTGCGCGAGTACTGCCAGACGCCATTCATGTTCCTTTCGGCCTTCTCCGATGAGCACACGGTGGAGCAGGTGAAGGCGCTGGGCGCCATTGCCTACCTGGTCAAGCCGCTGGACATCGGGCAGATCGTGCCCACCGTGGAGGCCGCGTTCGCCACTGTGGCGGCGCGCAATGCGGAGCTCGCCGCGGCCGGCGCCGGCCACCAGCCGGCCAGCAACGACGAGGTGGCCGACGTCATCCCCATCGCCATCGGCATCCTGATGCACCGCTATTCGCTGCTGCGCGGCGATGCGCTCGACCGCCTGCACCGGCTGGCACTGGGTGAAGGCCATTCGCTGCATGCCCAGGCCGAGCGGCTGGTGGAAGCGGTGGAACTGCTGGCCCTGCCTGGCAAGGCATAGCCCGCCTTGGGCACGCTCAGCGCGAAGGCAGCGTGAAGTAGAACGCCGCGCCCTGGCCCACCTCCGACTCGGCCCACACCTCTCCGCCATGGCGGCGCACGATGCGCCGCACCGAGGCCAGGCCCACGCCGGTGCCCTGGAAGTCGTTGGCGCTGTGCAGGCGCTGGAACACGCCGAACAGCCGGTCGGCAAAACGCATGTCGAAGCCGGCCCCGTTGTCGCGCACCACGTACACCTCGCGTCCCTCGACCTGCACGGTGCCGAAGCTGATGCGGGCGCTGCCACACTTGCCGGTGTACTTCCAGGCGTTGCCCAGCAGGTTCTCCAGCACCATGCGCAGCAGGGTGGGGTCGCCGTGCGCCATCAGGCCGGGCTGGATCTCCACCTCCACCGTCCGCTGGCAGGACTCCCGCTTCAAGTCGTCCACGATGAAGCCGGCCAGCTGCGACAGGTTGACCGGCTGGCGTGCCAGCGGCTGCGTGCTCAGTGCGCTGAGCGCCAGCAGCGCATCGATCATGCTGTTCATGCGGGCGGCCGCACCCAGCACGCGGTCGAGGTGGTCGTTGCCGATGCGGTCCAGCACCCGGCCGTAGTCTTCCTTGAGGATGCGGGTGAAGCCCTCCACCACGCGGATGGGCGCACGCAGGTCGTGCGACACGGTGTAGCTGAACGCCTCCTGCTCCGCCGCCTCGTCGTTGTTGCCTGCGGGAGCCGCGGCGGGCAGCATCACCAGCAGCTGGGTGGCACCCGGGCCGCCGCGTGCGTGGTACTGCTCCAGCCGCAGCGACCAGCCGGCGTGCTGCAGGCTCTGGCCGGGCGCGAGCTGGCGCACGGCCTGCTGCAGCGGCGCCGGCAACGCGGCGGCCAGCGCGGCCCAGTCCGCCGGCTTGGGGGTGGGGCTGTCGCGCAACAGCGCGTCGGCCGCCTCGTTGCAGCGCCACAGCTTCAGCGCTGCCTGTTCATGGTCGCGCGTGAAGAGCCAGGCCGGGCCCGGCATGCTGCGCAAGGTGAGCGTGAGAGCGGCCGTGTCGATGCCGTCGGCGCTGGCCGGCGTGGTGGCCTCGGGCTTGCGCTGCGCCTGCTCCAGCAGGCCCAGCCGCGCATGGAAGTGCCCCGCCGCGGCGGCACACGCGCCCACCAGCAGCAGCGCGGCCACGCCGAAGAGCCAGACCGAGCCGTTGCCGTCAGTGGCCGGCGCATCGGGCGCCGACCCGGCCCACAGGGACCAGCCCATCACCACGACCGCGGCAAGCACCGCGGCGACGATGGCGTAACGCAGCAACCCTTGGCGCGTGGCCGGGGTGCGTGGTTCTATCGCACGGTGCATCGGTCCATTGTAAGGACGGGTGCGCTGCCCACGGCGCCCGGGAACTAGGCGTTTGCCCACGGGCGCGCGCTCGTTCAGCGGCGTGCGGCTCAAGTTCGGCTGTTTCCAGACGAAACCAGAAGAAGCTGGCGGGTTCCGACCCGGCCGGCGGCGCGAACTTGGCGCCACCGAATGTTCGCCTGCCAGCCTGGTCCTTCGTCGCGCGAGATGTCCACCTCCCTGCTGCCCTCTGCCGAGCCGCCTGCCGCCGCGCCCGACGCGCTGATGCAGGACGCGGCCTTCCTGCGCGCGCTGACCGACAACCTGCCCGCCAGCTTGGTGGTGATGGAGGCGCGCGAGCTGCGCATCGTGCACCTGAACCAGCAGGCCGTGCGCGAGCTGCGCATCGACCCCGCGCTGGCGCTGGGGCACAAGGTCACCAGCGTGTTCAAGGGCCTGCTGCCGCCCGACGCCGAGCAGGCCATGTGGCGGGCTGTGCGCGAAAAGCGTGTCATAGAGCACGAATTCATCGTGCTCGAAGAGCCGCCGCGCCGCATCATCAACGCCCGCTTCCTGGCCGCCTATGGCGACGACGGCAAGCCCAGGGCGCTGATCGCGATCGCGCGCGACGTGAGTGCGGAGCGCCGGGCGCAGCACGAGCTGGCGGAGTCGCGCGTGCGCTTCCGTGAATTCGCCGATGCGGTGGACGACGGCGTGTTCGTCGCCAACCTGCAGCGCACGCAGTTCCACTACCTGTCCTCGCGGGTGCTCGATGCCTGGGGGGTGGACGAATCCCAGCTCGGCGAAGCGCCACGCTGCTTCTTCGAACGTGTGCTGCCTCAAGATCACGAGATCTACTTCAGCCGCTTCGAGCGTGAGCAGCGCGGCGAGCCGGTGGACGTGAGCTTTCGCGTGCAGCATCCCGCCAAGGGGGTGCGCTGGCTGCGTTCACGCACCCGGGCGCAGGCGCTGCACGACGGCGAGCTGTGCGTGTACGGCCTGATCACCGACGTGACCGATGACCGCGAGCATGAGCTGGAGCTGCAGCGTGCGCGCGACGCGGCCGAAGCCGCCAGCCAGGCCAAGAGCCAGTTCATGGCGAACATGAGCCATGAGATCCGCACGCCGATGAACGGCATCCTCGGCATGACCGAGCTGTTGCTGGGCACGCCGCTCACCGACAAGCAGCGCCGCTTCGCGCAGGCGGTGTACCGCTCGGGCGAGTCGCTGCTGGAGATCATCAACGACATCCTGGACTTCTCGAAGATCGAGGCCGGCAAGCTGGAGCTGGCACCCTGCGACTTCGCGCTGCGCGATGTGGTGGAGGACACCCTGGAGCTGCTGGCCCCGCGCGCCCATGAAAAGCGGGTGGAGCTGGGTTTTCGCGAGCAGCCTGGCCTGCCCGCCATGGTGCATGGCGATCCGCTGCGCCTGCGCCAGGTGCTCACCAACCTGGTGGCCAACGCCATCAAGTTCACCGAAGCCGGCGAGGTGGTGGTGGACCTGAAGCTGCCTCATGACGGCCCGGCGCACGAGTTCGTCTTCGAGGTCAGGGACACCGGCATCGGTATCGAGCCGGAGCTGCTGCCGCGCCTGTTCAATGCCTTCACCCAGGGGCATGGCGGCATGTCGCGCCGCTACGGCGGCACCGGGCTGGGGCTGGCCATCTCCAAGCAGCTGGTGGAGCTGATGGGCGGCAGCATCTCGGCCCAGAGCACGCCGGGGGTGGGCTCGTGCTTCCGCTTCACGCTGCCGCTGGCGCCGGCGAGCCCCGACGCCCTGGTGCCCGATGGCGACGCCCAGAGCCTGCCCGGCATGCGGGTGCTGGTGGTGGAGGACCAGGAGACCAACCGCACCGTGCTGGAGAACATGCTGGGCGCCTGGGGCCTGCATGTGGTGGTGGCCGAACACGGCATGAAGGCGCTGGAGATCCTGCGCGGGCGCACGCCGGTGGACCCGCACTTCGACCTGGCGCTGGTGGACATGAAGATGCCCGGCATGGATGGCCTCGCCCTGGCACGGGCCTTGCGCGACGAGGGCATCCAAGCCCAGATGAAGCTCATCTTGCTGTCCTCCGTGGCTGCCCCCGACGATGCCCGTGCCGCGCTGGCTGCGGGTTTCCACCGGTTCGTGGCCAAGCCGCTGCGCAAGACAGAGTTGCGCCAGGCCATCCTTGGCGTGGCCCAACCCCCTTTGGGGGGGGCGCCCTTGACGGTGGCGCTGCATCGCCACATCCTGGTGATCGAAGACAACGTCGTCAACCAGGAGGTGGTGAGCCAGATGCTGCGCGGGCTCGGCTGTCAGGTGCGGGTGGCCGCCAGCGGCCTGCAGGGCCTGAAGGCCTTGTGCGAACACCGCTACGACCTGGTGCTCATGGACATCCAGATGCCCGGCATGGACGGCACCGAGGCGCTGCAGTGGTTTCGCCGCGGGCCGACCCGCCGGTTTCCCTTCATCACCCCGCCCACCACGCCGGTGGTGGCCGTGACCGCCAACGCACTGGGCGGCGACGAGGAACGCTTTCTCGCGTTAGGCTTCGACGACTATCTCTCCAAACCTTTCCGGCAAAGCCAACTCCACACCATGCTCAGACGCCGCCTCTCTCCCGCCGCCCCCGCGTCCGGCCCCGATGCCGGGGGCGCGCCATCGTCGGCGCCGCCTGGCCGCAGCGGCATGGACGGCTTGACCCAGGTGCTGGACGCCCAGGCCCTGGAGCGGCTGCGCGAGCTGGACCCCAGCGGGGCCAACGGCCTGCTGAACCGGGTGTTGCGCGCCTTCGAGGGCTCCCTGCAACGCTTGCTGCAGCAATTGCAGGACGCGCGGCGCGTGGGCGACCATGCCGCGATGCGCCACGTGGCCCACACGCTGAAGTCCTCCTCGGCCAGCGTGGGGGCGCTGGAGCTGTCCAAGGTGTGCGCCGACATCGAGCGTCGCATCCGTCAGGATGACACCGAGGGCCTGGACAGCCTGCTCGATGGTATGGTGACGGAAAGTGACCGCGTCCTGGCGGTCCTGAAACCAGCGCTGGACCGATGAACCTGCAGCACGCCTTTGCCGACGACGACGGCCTGGAGCAGCCGAAGGTGCTGCTCGTGGACGACGACGAGGTGAACCTGCTGCTCACCGCCATCGCCCTGCGCGAGCGCGGTTTTGCCATCACCGAGGCCTCCAGCGGCGAGCGCGCCTTGCAGATGCTGGCCGACTGGTCGCCCGACATCATCGTGCTGGACGCGATGATGCCCGGGCTGGACGGCTTCCAGACCTGCCGCGAGCTGCGGGTGCTGCCGGGCTTCGAGAACATTCCGGTGCTGATGCTCACCGGGCTGGACGACGACGCCTCCATCACCCGGGCCTACCAGGCCGGTGCCACCGACTTCTTCGTCAAGTCCACCCAGTGGAGCCTATTGGCGGGGCGCCTGCGCTACCTGCTGCGGGCGTCCCGGACCCGGCTGGAGCTGGAGCGCAGCAAGGCCAAGCTGGCGCGCGCGCAGGACCTGGCGCGCATGGGCAGCTTCGACTGGCGCCGGGCCGAAGGCGGCTTCACCTTGTCGCCCGAAGGCCTGCGCGTGTTCGGCCACGGGCCGGGCGACCACCTCACCTTCCGCCAGCTGCTGCGCATGGTGCCGGCGGCCGAGCGGCGCGGCCTGCTGCGCCTGCTGCACGAGGTGATGAACCACAGCTCGGTGCTGGCCACCGACGTGCCGGTCACCCTGTACGACGGGCGCCAGCGCATCATCCATGTGGAGGCGGAGCCGGAGTTCAACGAACACGGCCAGAGCGCGGGCTACACCGGCATCGTGCAGGACGTGACCGATCGGCGCATCGCCGAGGACAAGATCCGCCACCTGGCCAACTTCGACACGCTCACCGGCCTGCCCAACCGGCGCCAGCTGATCTGGCGCACCGAGCGCGCGCTCGAACACGCGCGCCGGCTGGACCACAACGCCGCGCTGCTGCTGATCGACCTGGACCGCTTCAAGGTCATCAACGACACGCTCGGCCATGCGGCCGGCGACGAGCTGCTGATGGAAGTGGCGCGCCGCCTGCGCGGCTGCGTGCGCCACAGCGACCAGGTGATGGAAGGCGCGCTCGAGGCCGTGGGCTCGCGCTCGCACCGCACGCTGGAGGCCGTGGGCCGCCTGGGCGGCGACGAGTTCGTGGCCCTGCTGCCCGAGGTGATCGACGAGCGTGACGCCGAGCGCGTGGCCCAGCGCATGCTGGACGTGATGCGCGAGCCGATCTTCGTGGGCGGGCAGGAGTGCTTCTGCACCGCCAGCGTGGGCATCGCGATGTACCCGCGGGACGGCGCCACGGTGGCCGACCTGCTGCGCAATTCCGACGTGGCGATGTATTCGGTCAAGTCGGCCGGGCGCAACTCGTCGTCGGTGTACAGCCCGCAGCTGGCCGGCCGCGGGCGCGAGAAGCTGGAGCTGGAAAGCGCGCTGCACAAGGCGATCGAGCGCAACGAGCTGGTGCTGCACTACCAGCCGAAGGTGGACGTGCGTGCCGCCCGCATGGTGGGCGCCGAGGCGCTGATGCGCTGGCAACGTGGCAACACGCTGGTGCCACCGGGTGACTTCATCCCGCTGGCCGAGGAAACCGGGCTGATCGTGCCCTTGAGCGAATGGGCGTTGCGCGAGGCCGCGCGCCAGGCCAAGGTGTGGCAGGTGAGCTTCGGCTTCAACGATTCCATCGCGGTCAACCTGCCCAACCGGCTGTTCGAGCGCTCCGACCTGGTGGAGCACATCCACGAGTCGGTCAGCATGTATGGCGTGCCGCACCGTGCGATCCAGCTGGAGATCACCGAAACCGGCCTGATGAAGGACCTGCAGAACGTCATCCCGTCGCTGCACCGGCTCAACGAGATCGGTGTGGAGATCTCGATTGACGACTTCGGCACCGGCTATTCGTCCCTCGCGTATTTGACAACGCTGCCGATCTCCGAGCTCAAGATCGACCGCAGCTTCGTGCGCGACTTGGGGATAACGCCGCAGAGCTCCGCGGTGGTCACCGCCATCATCGCCCTGGCCCGCTCGCTCGGTTTGCGCGTCATCGCCGAGGGCGTGGAAAACCTGCGCCAGATGGAAGTGCTGCACCGCCTGGGCTGCGGCGTGATGCAGGGCTTCCTGTTCAGCCGCCCGATCCCGCCCGACGACCTGGAACGCTGGCTGCAGCAGACCGTGCTGCCGCGCAAGGCGCCCTGGATCGGCCAGGCCAGCGCGCTGGACGCCGCCGACGGCGCACGCCTGGTCGGCGGGCGCTGAAGCGCGGGGCCCCAGGTGGACATCCCGCGCGACACCGGGCGAGCCGCGGGTGCGCGCACCGGCGCCACCGCCTCCAACGTCATCCCCGCCGGCAGCCAGGCGCCGGCCATGATCGCCAAGGCGGCGCTGCGCCGGCTGGCGATGTCCAAGCTCGAGCCCACGCCGGAAAACTACGCACGCGCCTATGCCGAAGAAGCCGGCTCGTCCGCGCCGCCACCGTTCCCCGAACGGGCCCGGCCCTTGATCGAGCGCCTGGTGCAGCGCACCGGCGACGAACCGGCCGTGCGGGAAGAGCTCGCCAAGGCCTTGCTGCAAGGCCGCTGGGACGATGCGCAGCGCGCGCTGGACCGCGGCGCCGACAGCGGCGTGGCGCAGGCCCAGGCCTGGGCCGCGCTGCTGGAGCGTGTGGCGCGCGGGCTGGAACGCGGTGGCCGCCAGTGGACGGTGGGCCGCAAGAAGGAAAGCCTGCAGCGCGTGCTCGAAGGCAGCCGCAGCGACATGCAACGGCTGCAACAGCGCCTGAAGCAGCTGGTGGGCGGCTGGGAGACCGACAGCGTGGACGAGGCGGTGGATACCGGTTTCGGCGACCTGCCTGACACACCGGCCGAAACGGTGGACGCAGCGGCACCCACCAGCCTGGTGCCGGCGCCGCCACCGGTGGCCCCCGCCGTGCCCGCCGGTGCCTGGCAGCCCCTGGTGCGCCAGCTGGAGACCACCGTGCAGGCAGCCCTGCCCAGCGGCGAGCCGCGCGCGCAAGAGCTGGCCGACGAACTCGCCCACCTGGCCGGGCGCATTGCCGCCGACGGCGCCACGCCCGAGCTGGCCACCGCGGTGGAGCAGGTGTGCCAGCGCGCCCGCCGCCTGCTGGCGCACCGCCATCACCTGCTCGATCGCCTGGTGGTGCTGTGCCAGGAGCTGGCGGCGGGCCTGACCGAGCTGTCGGAGGACGAGAGCTGGGCCCGCGGCCAGTGCGAGGCGCTGCAGGCCCGCCTGGGCGACGCGGCCAGCGTGCGCGGTGTGCGCGCGGCCACCGAGCTGCTGATGCAGACCCGCACGCGCCAGCACCAGCTGCGCAGCGAGCGCGATGCGGCGCGGGATGCCCTCAAGGGCCTGATCCACCGCATGCTGGAGGAGCTGGGCGCGTTGAGCGAGCACACCGGCCGCTTCCATGACAGCGTGGGCCGGTATGCCGAGGTGGTGGAGCAGGCCGACTCGCTGGAAAGCCTGGCCGGCGCGGTGCGCGAGATGGTGGAAGAAAGCCGCACCGTGCAGTCGCTGGTGAGCCAGACGCAGGACCGGCTCAAGACCGAGCACAGCCGCGCCACCGAGCTGGAAAGCAAGGTGCGCGAACTCGAAGGCGAGCTGCGCCGCCTGTCCGACGAGGTGTCCACCGACGCGCTCACGCAGATCAACAACCGGCGCGGCCTGCAGCAGGCCTTCGAGGTGGAGCGCGCCAAGCTGGAGCGCGACGGCGGCGAGCTGGCGCTCGGCCTGCTGGACATCGACAACTTCAAGAAGCTCAACGATTCACTCGGCCACGGCGCGGGCGACCAGGCCCTGAAGGCGCTGGCTGAGCATGTCAAAGGCTCGCTGCGGCCGATCGACGTGGTAGCGCGCTACGGCGGCGAGGAATTCGTGGTGGTGCTGCCCGGCACGCCGGTGGACGAGGCGCAGCAGGTGCTCACCCGGCTGCAACGCTCCCTGAGCGGCAGCCTGTTCATGCACGAGGAGCAGCCCGTCTTCGTGACCTTCTCCGCCGGCGTCACCACCTACCGCCTGGGCGAGCGCATCGAAGAGGCGCTGGAGCGCGCCGACGAGGCCTTGTACGAAGCCAAGCGCAGCGGGAAGAACCGCACCTGCATCGCCTGAAGCCGCCGGCGCAGCCGGTCAGTGCAGCCGCATGGCGCCCAGGCCGAACAGGCCGATCAGCCCGATGGCGATCAGGTACACGGCCACGATGAAGTTCAACAGCTTGGGCATCACCAGGATGAGGATGCCGGCGATCAGCGAAATGAGCGGTGTGAGGCTGAGGTGGATGTTCATGGGGTTTCCGGGCTGGGCAAAAGGCGCCGGCAAGCCCCGTGCCGCTGCGCTTGCACAAGGGAGTTGCCGCGTGTCACATCGATGGGCACACCGCCTGCTTGGAAGCTGTTCATCGGCGGTAGGTCACGATGGTCGTGCAGGCACCGTCACAGCAGCAGGACGACACGGTGGATGCAGCAACCGCACTTCAGGACTTGCAGGCGCTGGTCGATGACCTGCGAGGCATTTTGCGCCGGGCGTCGGCCAACGAGCTGACCAAGCAGGAGGCCGTGCAGCGCATCGACCTGGTGCTGGGCCCGCCGGTGCGCACCGACCCGGTGAAGTCCGGCCACCGCCTCGGCCCGGCCGTGCGCGCCTACGAGGAGCTGGTCAACGGCTGCCGGCTGGCGCTGGACCGGCTGCGTGCCGGCATGATCAACGAAGAAACCGCGTTCGAAGCCCTGGGCGGCCTGGTGTGCGGCACGCCGTATGAAGAAACCCAGTCGGACGTGCACGACATGACGCTGGATCCCATGCCGCCGCCACGCGGGCAGCGCAAGCGGCCGGGGGCGTGAAGCGCCTGGGGTGGGGCAGGGCGCTCAGCGCGCGGCACCCGCACCGGGCTTGATGCTCCCATCCGGTTGCGGCACCGCGATCGGCGCCACTTCCACCGTGGCCACACCCTCTTCGCGGTCGATGCCCAGGCGCGCTGCCGTGGCAGGCGACACGTCCAGGATGCGGCCCTTCACATGCGGACCCCGGTCCTCGATGGTCACCGTGGCGCTGCGCCCGTTTTCCAGGTTCGTCACCCGCGCGCGTGTGCCCAGCGGCAGGCTCTTGCTGGCGGCGTTGTCGTCCTTCGGGTCCATCGGCTCGCCGTTGGCCATGGTCTTTCCCGCGAAGCGGCCGCTGTAGAACGAGGCCTTGCCGACCCGCTTGCGGCCGGAATGGTCGATGGCGTGCTTGGAAGCCGGCGACGACGCTGCGGAGCGGCCGGAGGCGGCCGCCGGCGGCTCGGCCGCGTCGGCGGCCGCGTTGCACAGCGCGCACAGCGCGCACAGCGCCGCCAGAGCGAGCCAGCCATGAGCCATGCGACCTGCGCTGTGTCCGGCGTTCATGACGAACCTGATGGGTGCGGGATGGCATGCAAGCACTGTGGCGAGGACCGGTTTGAACAAGCGGTCACAACCGAGTGCACATCGAGCAACCGAAGTGCCTGCGGACACCTCGCCGCGCCGATGATTTAGGGATCGTGGTAACCCGTCACCCCACCGACCATCGGTTCTTTCGTTCAGGGAGAACTTCAATGCAAACGACCATGATGCGCCGTCTGGCGCTGCGTTGGGCTTGTGCCTGCATGACCGTCGTCTGCAGCGCGATGGCTCCGGTGGCGCAGGCGACCACCGCGTCCGCGACGCTGTTCGACATCCAATTCCAGGTGTCGGACCTTGCGCCCGATGACGGGCAGGTCGCAGGCTTCGACTTTGCGAGCGGGGCGGCAGTGGCCCGCTCGGTGATCGACCTGATGAGCCCCCAGGCACCGCAACACCAGGCCGATGTGAAGGACGGCTGGCTGCCCGAGACGCAGGTGCTGATCAGTGGTACGGACACGTCCTTGTTCGCCGCCACTGGCGCGTTGTCCGGGCTGCAGGCCGATGTGCACACCACTGCCATCAACACGGGCGTGATCAGTACCGTGAACAACGACGTCTTCACCGACGTTCCGGGCGGGTCGGCCGGCATCTGGATCGCGCCGCAGACGTCGGTGGTGGTGAGTGCGCGTTACCACTGGGGGGTGAGCCTGGACGGATTCGGCTGCGTCGGGTCGGTCTGCGAAACCGCCATCGCCAACGTGAACTTCGGTGCACAGGACCTGTTTGGCAGATACGGCAGCTTCCAGGGGCTGTCCATTTCCGCGGACCCTGCACTGCCGGGTGCGCACAGTTTTGCCGGCGATGGTGAGTACAGCTTCACGCTGACCAACGCCAGCAACGACACGGTGGCCGCACTGATCTTTGCATCCGTGTGGGCATCAGGTTTCACGCCGCCGGCGCCTGTGCCTGAGCCAGCGACCTGGCTCACGGTGCTGGCGGGCCTCGGTGTGCTCGGCGGTCTGCGGCGCCGCGGGCGTTATTGATCCGCTTTCATCTCGCTGAGTCCAGAGGATGTCTCGGGAAGGTCTGAACAAGTCCGCGAATCATGCCGCGAGACGTTGTGTCGGTTGAAGGAATCGGGACAATCGGAACGATGAGCCAAATGAGCTTCTCAGATGCGGAATACGCCGGCAAGAGGAAG